>NZPK01000047.1 GCA_002693325.1 Gemmatimonadota bacterium
GCTCCCTTCCAATGCCAACGATCAAACAGAAGTGCATCCTGTCTGTATCGGACTTTCAAATTACACGAAGCGGAAGATGAACTCACAGGATAATTGAGAGAAAAAGATTCAATGTTTTTCTCCAAAGATAGATCCTCAGAAGAATAAATATCAGGACGCATAGAAGTAAACACGAGCACTTCACGGGAGCCATACGTCTTCAGTGGTATTTCTGTTGTAAAAGAAACTCTTCTTGTTTTTCGCGACAAGAGCGGATTAAAACTGTCGGTAAAAGTGTCTATCTGCCATTCACCGGTTAAAATCTCTGCGATATTGGCCCAAAAGACCCTTTCCCTTTTTCCATCCGGAATAACAAGATAGAAATAATTCTCTTGGTAACTTGCCCCAAAGCTTTCTCGTCCACCATTTCCCATAAAATCAATATCAATTTTTAAACTTAGAGCAGTATTTGGAGGTAGCGAATGGAGAGAAACGGCAGCTAATACTTCCTCAGTAACACCCTCTTCTCTTAGATTTATGAGTGATTCAACCGAAGCATCACAAGCACAACGTCGCTGCTCCAGCATCTCGATTATCGTTGTGTCTTTAAATCCCTTTAAACTCAGCAATTTTATGTCCCCTAAATCAAGTGGTAACTGTTGAGATCTTTGATAAATATCGGGCAGATCTCTTCCGTCCCATTCGATAACATTAACTGCTTCATTCAACAATTCCGTAGCCTCGATCCCATTCACGAGTCGCTGTGCGAAAGTTTGATTCACTAATACAAACAAGAAAAACAGTTTAAGACTAAATTCTTTAAACATCTCTATACCTCGCTTACAGAAAAATCCGAAGGTTGACAAATGCTCTGCCATCGATCGGAAATTGATCCGTTGATATTTCTTTAACCTTTAAAATACGACCACTCAAATCTAATACTTCGATTTTTAATGTGGCCGATTTCGAAGTACCGGGTAGACGAACAGCATGAATTTGCCGAGGTAGCGACAACCAATTTCGGGTATCAGCCGCTTCGGTAGCACTTCCGAAGATATTAAATAACCAACCAAACATAGCTCCTACCCGCCTACGAACATCTTCGTCTTTGTCTTTATCATCGCCTGAATCAACTATCACTTTTTCTATAGCCTTTGATGCCATATGTTTTGAAATACTGCGTGCAATTGTTCGCAGCAAAATCTGATCATATTTCTCAACTAATGCCTTCCTCGCAATAGCTTCTAAATCTTCCACTATTACTCCTTTATAACTCTTCTGGCTACTACTAATTCGCACTGAAACGGTAGGCGAAATATGATCGTAGTATTCAGGCAATGCGACACGCAACCAGTAGTCTATCGAAGATCTACGGTATGTGCGTGGATATCTATATCGAGATCTCGCTCGATCAGAGATTGTCCAAACGGGTANGCCTTTATCATCTTCNTATATTGGCAACTCGAANTCGATTTGNCGCTTTCGCGGAATAAATCCAACCTCAACAAAGACAACAAGCTCATCAATTGCAGATACCGTAGCTTCTCCCTCCNTAATCANATAACGATTNTNNTAATCNATAACATCGTCTTTATAGCCTAACNCTTCAGCNAAACGAACCAAATCGAGAATTAACATTCTCGGTATCTGGGTNTTAAANACATTGGCATAAGCCTTATAACCNATTTCAGCAAGACGATATGAAACATATGCGTCGTTTAATTCCCCTTCAGCCTCAAAAAACATTCCGGTCATATAACGTAAAAATGCATCATTTTTGTAACTAAGTTTGTATTCACTATCCTGTGAATATTGTGCCAACTTTAAGTTTGCTTTTCTACACTCCACGAGTACCGACTGCCTATCTCCTAACCGTTCGTAATTCATAGCACGATAATAATGAATCATAACCCGTTCAAATTCCTCGCCTCGATATGCTATGATGGCGTCGTTGGTTAATAACGAGGCGATTGATCTGGATAACGACTTTGTGTATAGGCGCTCAATGATTCTCTCCGCACACTCAAACTCTTGATTAGACTTCAGATATTGTCCTTGATAATGCAGAATGAGGCCACGTTCCAAACAATAAAGCAGTTTATTTGAAAGGCGATTAGGCTTTTCTATTTTTGCGAGAGCACCATCATAATCCTCTCGTGCTAAACGATTTAGCGATGTAGACAAATAACTCGAATAAGAAGCAGAACAACCATTCAAAAGTAGCACGGTCATGCAACATAAAGCTATCAGTACCATACTCTCCTAGCACGTACAAGAGTAAATGAATCTCTTCCGTTTAATTCAGACGCCACGAACATCGATTGGTTCCCTTAAGATCTTTTATAACTGCTACGCAAATAATTTGTCTGTAATTTTTCAATAAACCCCGAAAAATACTCTAATAATATATTGCCTCACACAATCTTCAATCTTAAAATAGAAAATCAAGCCATTAAAAATAATCATCGGAAAAATATGAAAAAACCTAACGTCGTGGTCGTTGGCTTTGGTTTTGCCGGTCGATGTTTCCACACCTACCTTGTAAACATAACCCAGGAATTAAATCTATACGGGGTTGTAACAAGCCGAAAACAAAGCCGAGAGATCGCAAAAGCTAGTTATCACAAACTAAAAACGTATAACTGTTACGATGATGCGATAAAAGATAAGAATGTTGATGTTGTTATTTTAGCAACACCAAATAACTTACACGCGGCCCAGGCCATTCAAGCAATGAGATTCGGAAAACACGTAATCACTGATAAGCCAATGTGTCTAACTTTAGCCGAAGCCGATGCCATGATAGAAACGAGCTTGAGATACGACAGGCTATTAAGCGTATTCCAAAACAGACGGTGGGACGGTGACTTTTTAACGATTAAAAACGCGATTTCTTCCAATCTGTTGGGAGATCCATACATAATGGAACTGTTCTGGGGACAGTATGGTGAGCCAAGTGGCTGGCGCAGCCAGACCTCTAACGGAGGAGGAAAATTCTTCGATTTGGGCGCTCACCTAATAGACCAAGTATTACAACTCATAGATTCTCAGCCTACACTTGTGTATGCAAATTTTCATTCGCCGGATACGTGGAGTTTAGATATTGAAGCACACGCAACAGCAACAATAATATTTGCAAATGGTGTTGAAGCGCGCATAGAGACTTCTTCGCTAGCGAAATCACCTAAACCGCGCTGGAGAATTTTTGGAACATTGGGAACCTTAATAAAAGAGGGCATCGATCCTCAGGAACAAGCCATGATCGCAGGTAATATTGACGCCTCGGAAGAAAACCCACGAAACCGTGCTATTTTCCACCCTAATTCGAGTACACACTCTGAGAAAATTCTAGACACCATTCCTGGGAGATGGCGTTCGTTTTATGAAAACATTTCTCGCGCTATTGAAAACCGAGATGAATTAGTCGTCACGCCAGAAAGTTGCAGACAAATAATAGCGATAATTGAAGCAGCTCGTACATCTGCCTTTACGGGAGAAATTGTTAAGGTAAAATGAAAATGAAACCAGGAGATTACGGCAAAGAAACATCGTTTCAAGTCCGAAATTTTGACATAGACATGAGCACTGGAGATTATAACAAGCTCGTAAAACATCCACTTTATTTAATTTTAGATAACCTTCGAAGCGCTTTTAATGTAGGATCAATTTTTAGGTGTGCTGATGCGGCAAGGTTAGCCGGAATATATACTTGCGGCTACACGGCTCACCCACCCCATAAAAAACTGGATAAAACCGCCCTGGGGACGCTTGCGTTCGTGCCAACGAAACATTTTGAAACAACCGAAGAAGCTTTAGCTCATCTATCTTATGAAGGGATCAACATTTGGGCACTAGAAACCACTTCCCACAGCGTAGATTATACTAAAGTGAATTACCCTAAACCACTTGCAATAGTTTTAGGAAATGAAGCCCTAGGTGTCGAACGAAATATATTAGAAAAATGTCAAAGCCTGCTTCAGATACCAATGTATGGCTACAAAAATTCTCTTAACGTCGCTAACGCTGCTGCAATCACCACTTTTGAAATATTGAGACAATGGGCCGAGGACAGTAAAGTTACGACCTGCCCAACTTCCAAATAAACTTTTTGTCAAATTATTCGATTTAGAATTCCTTCGACTGAAACTTAAATATTCGCAATTTAAATATTTAATACTCAAACGGTTTATTTAAAAAACGTTCTGCTTTGGTGTGCGAGTCGGAAGATGGTGGTAAATCTAGGACTCGTCTGTAAAAGCCAATTGCCTCTTCTCTCTGAGAAAGACCATCAGCTATCATCCCCAGATTTAAATTTGCGAGGGCAGCAAATGCNGCATCTCTTTTGCGAAACGGAACCGTCAATAAGCTTTCAAGAGNCAGGAAATGGTCCCGAGCATTATCCCAGTCTTTTTTAAAATAAGCTAATCGACCAAGATAATAATGAGACTCAATCTCACCATGAACATGATATCCCGGCTCGCCGGAACGTGCGTTTTCGATATAAACTGTATACAACTTGGCACCTCGTTGCCATTGTCCAACTTCTANTAAGTTTCGTGCAAGATATCGATGGAAAAGAGCGTTATCTGAGTATCGTTTGTATAGCGACTCTAAATAGGGTAAAGAAGAATAAAAATCATCTTCAAAAACACGATAAATTTGTGCTAAAAAATATGCCGCTTCTGCCTTGGCATAACGCCCTTCTCGGGCAGCCAATCTTAGCTGACTTAGACCCNCTTCGCGATCGCCNTCAGGCAAAAAAAACATAATCGGACGTAATATTTTGTGACGTTNAGGCATAACATCCGCAAAATAATTGTAAAGGCCCTGACCGAATAAAATATCTTTATTTGTAGCCTCCATCTCTCGACTCTTGTTGAGAAGAGGTAACGCACGCAGCCCATCGCGAGCTGCTCCAAGATAATCTCCGCGATCTCCGCGAAGCCTTCCTCGAAAACCAAGTGCTCCCCCCTTAAACAGAACAGAATCAAAATCAAAAGGGTTTTTCTTCAACCTGGCATTGCAGACTTCTATGCAAAGTTCCAGTAAATCATAAAATTTCTNGTCGTTAGAATCATCCTCTAAATCAATCAGAATCNGCCACCACGCGACCATCGCTCTAAAAAAATAACCCAGCGGGTTCTCAGGGTCTGATTCAATAATTTTCAAGAAATGATTATCTGCAGATTCGAATTGCAGACTATAGATTAAATCTATTCCTTCTTGAATCCGTTCATCAAAACCCCGTAACGAATAACTTTCAGTCTCAACTTCAGCCGGAAAGAATAAAAATATCGAGAAGGTAAAGATTAAAAATCTGTCTTTTAACATTTTTACAGCCTTACAAAAAATAGGCACATTAGTGGTTCAATTATTAATTTTGACCGATCTTTAAGTAGCTGATCCAAACACTTTTAAAGGACCATCTAATGAATTCATTTGATGTGGCGGTCATTGGCGGTGGTTCCGCAGGTTACGCAGCCGCACGAACAGCACATGAAGCNGGTGCCAAAGTAGCAATTATTGATCAAGGTCCCCTCGGTGGACTTTGTATTCTCCGCGGCTGTATGCCTAGCAAAGCGATTTTACGTAGTGCGGAAATTCTTTCTTATATGCGTCGTGCAAAAGAATTTGGACTGTTAGATGTGCTACCGCAAGCTGACCTAAATGCAATCATGAATCGAAAAGATAGTCTTGTCAATGAGTTTGCAGAATATCGGATACAGCAATTAAGAGACAACCGTTTCACGCTCTATGAATCTGATGCCTCGTTNNTGTCACCCACCGAGCTGAGAGTAGGCGATNTAAACTTAACTACGTCCCAAACTATTATTGCGACCGGATCNAGTATACGGTCCGTAAACCTACCGGGACTTGAAACAGCAGGGTATATAACAAGCGATGATGCACTTCAACTACGTACTCCTCCCAAATCTATGCTTGTCTTAGGTGGGGGTCCTACCGCCACAGAATTAGCACAATTTTATTGTCGCATTGGAACCAAGG
This sequence comes from Gemmatimonadota bacterium, assembly GCA_002693325.1. GTDB lineage: Bacteria > Latescibacterota > UBA2968 > UBA8231 > UBA8231. The sequence goes on from NZPK01000047.1 coordinate 5,986, forward strand.
TCACTATCATACAACGTAGTGATCACATCCTATCTTCCGGAGATAAAGACCTAGCTTTGCCATTGGAAAAACAATTACGCTCCGAGGGAATGGAGATTTTTACCAGCTGCCAAATTCAAAAAATTGAGATAGAAAGTAAAATGCGGGTCGCGCATTTTACGCAAAGTGGCATTTCAAAAAAGACATCGGCTGAAGTAATTCTTCTTGCGCTTGGACGGAGACCTAACATCGATGACCTTGGTTTAGAAAATGCGGGCATAAAAATTAATAACGGAAAAATTATTGTTGACTCCGAAATGCGTACAAACCAACGGAATATTTTTGCTGTAGGTGATGTTAATGGCCTTCACGAAGTTGTGCACGAGGCAGTTAAACAGGGTGAANTCGCTGGTTATAATGCAACACGACAGGGACTAAATGCGCGAAACATTGATAATCATTTGCCTATCCAGATAACATTTACAAATCCGCAAATAGCCAGCGTCGGACTTAGCGAAAAGGACTGCATTGCCACTGCAACACCTTACTTAAGCGCAACCTACCCCTTCGATGACCACGGGAAATCAATGTGTCTAGGAGAAACAAACGGGCACGTCAAATTAATTTGCTGTAAAAATACAGGACGATTAATTGGCGCTCACATTGTGGGACCTGAGGCAAGTGAAATTATTCACGAACTAATCGCCATCATGTATTTCCGAGGTACGGCACAAGATATTTTACAAATACCACACTATCACCCAACTCTGTCCGAGATTCTGACCTATCCTGCCGAAGACATCTTGGAGCAACTGAACAATTAATTGAATTTGATATATTATAATTTAATAACAGACTCTAATCATAATATTCCTGGCCCAAGTGAGTGATCAATTCCTCACCCATCATAAAACGAAGGGTATTCTTCAATTTCATCAATTGAATAAAAATATCATGCTCGGGATACAGCTCAGGAGCTGCCTGAGGACTTTTAAAGTAAAAAGACAACCATTCTTGGATTCCACTCATGCCCGCCCGATGCGCTAAATCCGCAAAAAGGACTAGATCTAACACCAGAGGAGCAGCCAGAATACTGTCTCGGCATAAAAAATCAACTTTTATCTGCATCGGATAACCGAGCCAGCCAAAAATATCAATATTATCCCAACCCTCCTTCTCATCACCACGCGGTGGGTAGTAATTTATTCTGACTTTATGGTAAATATCCCCGTAAAGCTCTTGATAAAGTTCAGGTTGAAGTATGTATTCTAATACATCAAGCTTGCTTACTTCTTTGGTCTTAAAAGAATATGGATCGTCTAGCACCTCACCATCCCGATTACCGAGGATATTAGTAGAAAACCAACCCCGAACACCCAACATCCTAGATTTCAAACCCGGTGCCAATATAGTCTTCATTAACGTCTGGCCGGTTTTAAAATCTTTACCGCCTATCGGAAGCCCTTGTTCCTTGGCTAACTGCACCATAGCAGGTACATCAACAGTGAGATTAGGCGCGCCATTGAGGAATGGAACACCTTCTTTTAAAGCGGCGTATGCATAAATCATGCTGGGTGCAATAGAGCGATGATTCTCCTTAATGGCCTTCTCCAAACGCTCCAAGTCAGAGTGAATTTCGTTCGGCTCGAGATAAATTTCTGTGCTACCGCACCATATCATAACTAACCTGTCAACATTGTTTTCAGCCTTAAAACGTTGAATATCTTCTCTAACTTCGAGGACCATGTTCCATTTGTCTTTTCCTGATTTCACGTGCGAACCTTCTAATCTTCGAACATAATCTCGATCGAAAACAGCCTTCATCGGCTTAACCGAGCGAAGACGCTCTTCAACGCCATCTAAAACACCCTTTTCCAAAACACCAGCATGTGTGGCCGCCTCAAAAGCGTCATCAGGAAATACATCCCATCCCCCAAAAACTAAATCATCCAACTGAGCCAAAGGAACAAATTCATTAATAAGTGGGGAATTACTTTCAGTACGCTTGCCTAACCTAATGGTGCCCATCTGAGTTAGCGAACCAATCGGCTTACCTAAGCCTGCCTTGATTGCCTCAACCCCAGCTATAACCGTAGTAGCCACGGCTCCCATACCAGGCATCAAAATTCCCAATTTACCCTCAGCCGCCGCGATATTTTTGGAATCACTCATCTTAAAATTATGCTCCTGTAAAATTAGATTACAATCTTGAGTAATAAATAAAGGATGTTACTAAGCATTTAACAAATCAATAATAACTATAGAACTTATAACTTATTTGAATATATATCCCATGCCCACAGATAGAGAGTTTTTTGGGTTCAAATCCCTATCATTGCTCTAATTTTAAGTGCACGTTTACGTTAGATTTGTTACAGAAATATACAAGAATTAGCGATTTCGTGACTAATAAATTTCTAACCTGCCTATCACTCCGATCTTCTGGGATAGATCATCAAAAATCCCTATAAAATTGGCCATTTTTGCATAGCATAATTTAACTCTCCATTTAGCAAATAAAAATTTAAGATGCTCAATTCGAAAGTAATTAAAACTGAAATATTCTTTTATCAGAAAGTTAGCTGTAGTTGAATAAATCTCCAATCAACAGGCTTATCGTCACCCTTCTTCCCAATCCACCTCTACGAACCCATCAAAATTGATGAAGTCTTAAGCGGCCATTCGTCCGTCATCAGATAACGACTTTAGATAACTCACTAAGGGTGGCAACTCTTTAAAACGACTTAATTCTAAGCGAATCTTTGAAGCACCTTTGATTCCACGGAAATAACCCGAATAATGCCGCCGCATACTGATTAATGCATATTTTTCACCATCATATTCAACGCAAAGAAACAAATGCTTTAGGCAAAGGTTTACGCGGTCTTGTAATGTAGGTTCATCTAAAACCAAACCCGTTTCCAAATAATGCCGGGCCTCCCGAAAAATCCACGGGTGTGCGATAGCTCTCCTTCCGATCATGACCCCGTCACAGCCGGTAGACGAGAAAGCTCTCTCAACGTCAAATGAGGTTCGTATGTCACCATTTAGGATTACTGGAATGGAAATCAGCTCCTTTACCTTAGGAATCCAAGAATAATCAACAGAACCTTTATGACCCTGAGATCGCGTACGACAGTGTATACTCAGAGCCTGCACTCCTTCATCTTCTAGCATTCGGGCAACTTCTAAAATTTTGATACTATCAGCATCCCAACCCAGCCGCGTTTTAACTGTAACCGGTAAATGCGTAGCAGAAACCACTCTGTTAACGACGTCACGCATCTTAGATAAATCCCTTAGCAACCCAGCCCCAGCTCCTCGCAAGGCTACATTACTTACCCAACAGCCACAATTGATATCAATTAAGTCTGGGTTTTGGTCTGTAGCGATCTCAGCAGCACGCTCCATTGAAAAAGAAGTACTTCCGTATAATTGAATTCCAAAAGGCCTCTCCTCTTCGCTGAAACGCAGTTTGTTAAACGTTCGTCTAGGACCATCGATAGACTCTCTGAGTAATCCCTCGGCATTAACAAATTCTGTGTAGACAACATCAGCACCCATTTCCTTACAAAGTATTCGAAACGGTATTTCTGTTACATCTTCCATTGGTGCCAAAAGCAAACAAGGTCGTGAAAAAATGTCAGTGATTTTCTGCAAATAAAAACTCCATTATTACATCACAATCGTACGCCAAACAATTCCATACGTAAACTTAAACAAAAACAGTTAAGAAGCTACATCGTAAATGGACGCTTCTGTCACAACGTACTCCACATTTACATCATGCGTGGCTTGGGGCAAGACATCAAAAATATTTTCCTCAAAACATAAACCTACGCTTGTCGATTGTATTTCCGACAAAAAACGATCATAATATCCAGCACCGTAACCGATTCTATTTCCTGATGGGTCAAAAGCCAAACCGGGAACAACTACTAACTCAATATCATTCCAGTTTGCTTGATTTTTTCCTGTTTCAAAAACAGGCTGTGGAATACCCCAATATTCGTCCACAAGATCTTCGAGACAAAAAATCTCCACAACCGCCATCGCATTTCGTCCTACACTGATATGCCGTAGAGAGACCTCATCCTTTAGCCCTATATACGGAACGAAAACACGCTTGCCCGAATCAAAGCAATCGGTTATAAGAGTTACAGTATCTACCTCATGGATTCTTCCCCGAACGTAGATATGCACACAACTTGCCTCTTTCCAAAGTTCCCAAGTCCGGATTCGTTGACAAATTATTGCACTTTGATCTATAACTTTTTCCTTAGACATATTATGCTGTCTAAGAAGCAATTCTTTGCGTAAGTTCTTTTTGCTAATATTTATCATCCGAGCAGAATAACCGAGATAATTTGCCCTGTCAAGTAACATACAATGCCATTTAAAGCAGGTTGAGATTCTTGACGTATTTCGGTCACAGTCGTAAGTTTCTTTGAAGCGCTTATTAGGCTTTTCCTTTGTATTATTCCTCTTCTGAATTGACCCCTAAAACAACATGCATTCCGAAAAATCAGACAGAAAAGTTACAGATATCAAGACAGAAAAAAACCAAAACAATCAAAAAGACGAGAAACTACGCAAAAACCTATTGGCAAATGGTAATTTACCTCGGCATATTGCCATAATTATGGATGGAGACCGTCGTTGGGCCGTCGAACGCAAACTCCCAAAAACAGATGGTCACAAATACGGACGTGAATCTGTCCGAGATGTCGTACGCGCCTGTGGCCAATTAGGCATAGAGGTTTTGACCCTGTACACATTTTCTACCGAGAACTGGTCCAGACCCAAAGCTGAAGTGGCAACACTTATGCATTGGCTCCGAGAGAGCCTATTAACCGAAATTACTGAATTAGATCAGAATAACGTACGTCTTAATGCAATCGGACGTATCGACGGTCTACCAACGACAGTTCGAGTTGCTTTAAAAAGTGCCTTAGAAAAAACAAAAACGAATAGCGGACTTATCCTTAATCTAGCGTTAAATTATGGAGGACGTAGCGAATTAGTAGATGCATTCCGGTGCTTGGCTCAAAAGGTTAAAATCGGTGAGCTTGATGCAAAGAACATTGAGGAAAAACACATCCAGGAATCACTATATACTGCTGATCTTCCCGATCCAGATCTCCTAATAAGAACAAGTGGCGAAATGCGCATGAGCAACTTTCTGCCTTGGCAAATGGTTTATACCGAAATCTATTTCATTTCTGATATTCATTGGCCAGATTTTCGTCGTCAACATTTATACGAATCCATAGCTACATTTCAACGCCGCAAAAGGCGATTTGGTGGAGAATAAAATCCTGCAAAAACAAGCCTTAAAAAACAACGCTGGCTTGAAGCATCGCCTGCTCTCCGCTTTTATTCTCGGACCGCTACTGCTTTTATTGGTCAAAGGCGGCATCTGGACTTTCCTACTGCTCATTGTTGGAATAAGTGCCAGAAGCGCTTGGGAATGGTGTCATATTTGTACGAATGCGGGTTACAAGCCAAATCGCCTACTCAGTATCCTTCTGGCCACGGGATTAATACCTTGCTTGAATTGGGTTGGTCCTCAGGTTATTTATACCTACACAATTGTGGCAACAATATTATTCTTCTCATTTTCACTATTGAGAGGTACAAAAAACTACCTCCCGAATACCTTAATTGGGATTGGTGCAATGTTGTATGCCGGTTTACTCGGTAGTTCCCCCTTGCTATTGATAAATCAAGTTGGTGAAATAATGGTAAATCTAAATGGGTTGCGCCCATACAATTCCTATAATCTTGTAATTGCCCTCTTCTTCTGTATTTGGTTTACAGATGCATTTGCCTATTTTTGTGGTCGCAAATGGGGAAATAAAAAACTCGCTCCCACCATTAGCCCAAACAAGACAATTGTCGGTTTTTTTGGAGGAATAATAGGTAGTCTCCTCCCATTGAGCTTTTACCCACACCTTCCTGAATTAGCACCCTGGATATTGTGCGGTATGTTCATAGTAGTCGGTTTGGGGGGACAAATTGGTGACCTTGTTGAGTCTGCGATTAAACGCGATATGGGTAACATCAAAGATGCCCCACCGATAATCCCTGGGCACGGTGGTGTGTTAGATCGTTTTGATTCGTACTTTTTTGCCTTTCCAATTGCATTCGTTTATTTAAAAATTATTGCAACCATAAACTTTTAAAATAGAGATCTAAATGGAAACCTTTTTATCATCCACACCGATAGCTTTTATATTGACACTGGGCACCCTTATTTTCGTTCATGAATTAGGACATTTTCTCGTCGCAAGATGGTCCGGTATTCGAGTTGAGCGATTTTCTATAGGATTCGGTCCAAAAATTGTTGCCCACACAGTTGGTGAAACAGAGTATTGCCTCTCTTGGATTCCCTTAGGTGGCTACGTGAAGGTAGCAGGAATGGCAGATGTTGGAAGTGAAGAAACTACCGGGGAACCTTGGGAATACCCCTCCAAACCAGTATGGGTCCGTATGGCTGTAATCGGTGCAGGACCGTTCATGAATTTCCTCTTCGCTTTCTTGGCATTTATTTACCTATTTGCATTTTACGGCATCCCTGCCATTACACCAGTCCACGTAAGCCCTAAACCTGGATCGATCGCTGACATCAGTGGAATTGAATATGGAGACCGTATACTCCGAGTCAATGATCAAGACGTGAATGATACACATTCACTCGCCAATGCCCTGGATCAAATACATGTGTCAGGTGGAAATATTGATGTCAACCGAAACGATAAAGAACTGGGAATCAATCTACCGCCTTCTGATGACCCCAGTTATGGACTAGATATTGTAATTCCAGCTATAGTAGGCCAAGTCGTCAATGGGAAGCCGGCTGAAACAGTAGGTATAAAAAAAGGCGATAAAATTACAAGTGTAGCCTCAATCTCCGTCGACAGTTGGCTATCAATGAGTAAAGAAATTCAACAATATCCTGACGAAGAGATAACTATCGATTGGATCCGAAATGGCATAAAGATGTCTAGCAAAATTATACCTATTGGGATTGCTTCGGGTGACTCTATTGTAGGTCAAATAGGGATAGGTTTCCCCGAAGGGATACGTGTAGATATCCGAACGGGTGAATCTATCATCTTAGCTGGTAAACAAGTTTATGATTCTTCGTTGATGCTAATGGGATTTCTGGGAGAACTTTTTCAAGGACAACGGTCGACAAATGAACTCGGTGGCCCTCTAAGAATTGCTGAAATGGCAGGTAAATCGGCTCAATCCGGACTTGAAGACTTTGTGGGTTTTTTGGCTATGCTATCTGTAAATCTCGCTGTGATTAACCTAATACCAATCCCGGTGTTGGATGGTGGTCACCTTTTCTTTCTTCTTCTGGAGGGAGTAATGCGCAGGCCCTTGTCTAGCCGTGCCAGAGAATGGATTCAGTATGTAGGTTTAGCCATCATGTTTTCTCTCATGTTTTTTGTAATATTCAACGACCTAAACCAAATGGTATTTCATCAAATATCCGAACTTTTTGATTAATTTTACGTCGTATAAACAAAAGTCTTAGTAGGTGTGATGAAAGAGCTAAAATCTCAACTCAAACGTAGAGCTGAAGAGTTAGGTTTTTCACTTTTCGGTGTTACTCCTGCTGACCCACTAGACAGCGCGGCTTTTTATGCACGATGGATTGCAATGGGTTATGCCGGTGAGATGGATTATCTAAAGCGTAACATAGAAAAACGTGAGGATGTGACAAAGATCGTTCCCGGTGCCCAATCAGTGATTTGTCTTGGGATGGAGTATTTGCAACCATCGCATGAAAATTATTCTCCTACTGAAGGCCGTTTTGCTTCTTACGCACGAGGTGATGATTATCACGAGGTTATAAAAAAGCGCCTTTTTGAGTTATGGGAATTTATAAAGTCGGAAAAAAAAGATGTCTCCGGCCGTGTCTATGTNGACACCGCGCCAGTNNTTGAANGAGAATTGGCCCAGCGTGCNGGTATTGGCTGGACTGGCAAAAATACCTGTATCATAAACAAAAACTGTGGCTCGTTTTTCTTTCTGTCAGAAATCGTTTCAACCTTAAAATTACCTCCNGACGAGCCAGCAACGGANCACTGNGGAACNTGTACAAAGTGCATTGACGCATGTCCAACAGATGCCTTTCCCGAACCCTACGTGATGAATGCTTCGCGTTGTATATCATATTTGACCATTGAACACAAAAGCTCGATCCCAAAACAACTCAGGTCCAAGATTGGGAATTGGGTCTATGGGTGTGATATCTGTCAAGACGTATGTCCGTGGAATAAACGAGCAAGTTTCTCGAATGAACCGGCTTACAAAAGTCGCAAAGATTTCGATAAACCACCACTAATTGAATGGATGCAGCTCAATAAAGAAGAATTCAAAAAAAAGTTCCGCAAAAGTCCAGCAAAGCGTCCAAAAAGACGAGGCCTTTTAAGGAATGTCGCTGTTGCCTTAGGCAATAGTGGATCCCAATCAAGCGTACCTTCACTAATCGTGGCATTAACGGATGAAGAACCGTTGATTCGCTCTCATGCAGCTTGGAGTTTAGGTCAATTGAAAGGAGACTCTGCTTATGAGGCCCTCCTAAATCGAAAAGATAAAGAAAAAGATTTTAGTGTATTAGAAGAAATACACTCGGCNCTTAAAGATTTTTAATCGAACAATCTCTCTAAAAAAAATTACGTGACCTTACTTCAATCTCAGGAAACTTATTGGACTGAAAGAATTTCACGTTATTCATTAATACCCCCACTCAGGCTAAACGATCTCAATAAGTATCTTTACAAAAAATTTTTCGCAGGCATTACAAACTCGTATTAGTCTTTTTCAAATACATCACCAGACTGACATCATAAAAACCTTGCGCTACCCCAGGTTTATTATCCGATACAGTATATCAAAATCTATATGTTCAAAATATAAGCAAACCAATAACTTGAAAATGCTTCTAGTCCGATTGGGAACCCATGCAATTTTTTTATTTTATCCAAAATAACTTATGAACAGAGACATACTCATAAAGAAGGGTACACAATGCCAACATCACCAGGATATCGACTTGCCCACATTACGGATGTTCATGTCCAGCCCGAATTGAATGCCTCAAAAGCGTGGGCGAAAACGTTAGCTCATATAAATGAACATATCGACAATTACAATCTGGTTATCACCGGAGGCGATGCGATTATGAACGCAACGAATGAAGCCGTGGAACGTGTTGACATCCAGTGGGGTCTATGGCACACAGGTCTTCAGAAACTAACAAAAGTTAAATCGCTTCACTGCATTGGAAATCATGATGTCCTTAGTTGGGAAGCTGAAGACGATACCGCGTCAAAACAAAAAAAACGTGCTATTATCGAACTTAAAATACCAAGCCGATATTACAGTGTAAATCATGGAGGATGGCACATAATATTCTTGGACAGTTGTCAGCCTTTGAATGGCGGCTATACTGCAAGACTGGATCAAGAACAATTTGATTGGTTGAAATCCGATCTTTCCGATACTAAAAATATTCCCACAATCATCGTCTCCCATGTTCCGATTCTAAGTGTTACCGGACCAGTCTACGATAACGAGAGAATACTTAAAAACCATTGGCATATCCCCGGCAACTGGATGCACGTTGATGCTTATGAATTGATAAACCTTTTTTCTATATATCCCAACGTACGCCTTTGCCTCAGTGGACATATGCATCTTCGAGATATCTGTCAGTATAATGATGTTACCTATATTTGCGGCGGGGCTCTTTGTGCCAACTGGTGGAAAGGCAGTTTAGCTCAGTGTGCAGAAGGTTACGGATCTTTGGAGTTATTCGATGATGGAACTTTTTCCTACGACTACATCACTATCGAATGGAAATCACAATGTTCAATAGCGTAAATCATCTACCCAAGCCTCATCCGGGTAAGACTGCCATCTTTCACGCAACAATTTCTCATTTGCTAAAAACATTCCACGATGACGAACACCTCCATGGGATATATTAATACTAAAAGCAGGTTCATCGATCCCTGCAACAACCCAATGTGGCGTCAACAATTGATTCCATAAAACATCACCCGGTTTCATTTTATAACTCAGAACATCTTTGGGGTCGTGGGCCGGCACCTCTATACTGCGTGGCGCCTTACCTCTAATGACAACATCCTCAATGGGTGCATATTTTTCAGGTTCCCAAAAACCATTGAATGTTTTCTCTCCATATACCTGCCAAGCCAAAACATGAGAATAATCAGCATGAAACGTAGAGCTTATACCAGGCATTGATATAAAGATGTACGGAGCACAACGCTGCCAAGTATAGCCTTGCTGTGACAAAAAAGTACGCCAAGGAATCATAATACGATCCTGGAATTCATGCAGAAAATTGTTAGGCTCATAAAAACGACTTAGTTCAAAATTACTCATAGCAAAGCCGCCCGTATCTATCAATTCTTCAATGGGTGCTGTGCGTACCCAACGTGTAAGTTCACCTTCTTCATCCTTGATTGTTTCCACTGGACTACGCACTCTCGTCTCATCATCACGGCGAAGTATGTCAATAACATCTGCAATTGGCGGCATTTTCATTTCAAACGCGAAAAGCTCTGAAGCAAGAAGAAAGTTCTGTGTCTGCTGTAAGTTCGTGAGAAATTGTGCAGGAGTACAGGCGAAACGATGTTGTCTCTGTGGGTTGACAATAGTAAATCTATACACGATAAGCTCCTACCTAAACAAATAATGAAACAGATTAATGGTAATCAGTTATTAACTATCAATCCAAGCGAATACTGCACAATTTGTAAAAATCGAAAAAAAAGGGCAATAATTATGTATTCACGACAATCTATATGTTATTTCAAGAGAATGATTTATATTTTTAGCGTGGTTAAGTAAATATTCAACAGTAAAATTTTTGTAGTAATGTAAACGATAATCATATTTTAAGATTTATTTAGTCTATCGAAAGGCATGAACTATGAATGCTTTTGAAGAGTACATCGCTGAAATTGAAGACCGAAAAAATCAGGGACTACATCCCAAGCCAATCGATGACGGCGAGTTACTCAGTGATATTATCAATCTCATCAAAGACACAAATAGCGAACACCGCGAAGAATCATTAAACTACCTCATTTACAATACTTTACCAGGAACTACCAACGCTGCTGGAGTAAAAGCACAATTCCTCCGAGAAATTATTCTTGGTATATCACATGTAGAAGAGATTTCTCCCACTTTTGCCTTCGAGCAATTGTCGCATATGAAAGGTGGGCCATCGATAGAGGTTCTCCTCGACCTTGCTTTAGGTGACGATGCGAATATCGCAACGCAAGCAGCCAAAGTAATGAAAAAGCAAGTGTTCCTCTATGAAGCCGATACCCACCGTCTCGAAAAAGCCCTAAAAAATGGAAACCCAATTGCCAAAGAAATCATTAAAAGCTATGCCAAAGCGGAATTCTTTACGCAACTTCCAGACATAGAAGAAGAGATTAGGGTAGTCACTTATGTGGCAGGCGTAGGTGATATTTCTACGGATTTACTATCCCCGGGAAATGAAGCACACTCGCGTTCCGATCGTGAACTACATGGTAAGTGCATGATTTCTCCGGAAGCCCAAAAGGAAATAAAAAACTTACAGGCTGCTCATCCGGACAAACGGATAATGCTGATTGCCGAAAAAGGCACTATGGGAGTTGGATCCTCTAGAATGTCAGGCGTAAACAATGTCGCACTTTGGATAGGCAAGCAGGCAAGTCCATATGTCCCATTTGTAAACATTGCCCCCATCGTTGCAGGAACCAACGGAATTTCCCCGATCTTCCTTACCACAGTGGACGTTACGGGTGGAATTGGTATAGACCTTAAAAACTGGATCAAGAAAGTGGATATAGACGGCCACGCTCTTGAGAAGGACGGTGAACCTGTTCTTGAAGAAGTCTATTCAGTCGCCACAGGTACGGTTTTAACTATTAACACCAAAGAAAAGAAACTCTACCATGACGGTCAGAAACCAGTTGATATTTCATCATCATTCACACCACAAAAATTAGAATTTATGAAAGCTGGTGGTTCCTATGCTATTGTGTTCGGAAAAAAACTCCAAACTTTTGCCGCAAACCTATTAGGTATCGAACTACCATCTGTTTTTGCTACAGCTAAAGAGGTATCACACCGCGATCAGGGCTTAACAGCTGTCGAAAAAATCTTTAACTATAATGCGCTGGGTGTAACGCCAAACAAGGTTTTACATGCCGGATCGGACGTGAGAGTTAAAGTAAACATTGTCGGATCCCAAGATACAACCGGCCTTATGACGTCTCAGGAGCTTGAGGCAATGGCGGCAACAGTAATTTCGCCCGCAGTCGACGGCGCCTATCAGTCTGGTTGTCACACAGCTTCAGTTTGGGATAAAAAAGCCGAAGAGAACATTCCGCGGCTTATGAATTTTATGCACAAATTTGGATTAATTACGGCTCGCGACCCCCAAGGAGAATACCACGCGATGACGGACGTAATCCACAAAGTGTTAAACGATATCACAGTAGATGACTGGGCAATCATCATAGGGGGAGACTCACATACAAGGATGTCTAAAGGCGTTGCATTTGGCGCTGATTCCGGAACCGTCGCCCTAGCACTTGCTACCGGAGAAACCTCCATGCCTA
>NZPK01000048.1 GCA_002693325.1 Gemmatimonadota bacterium
AGAATTTACCCGTTGTGTCAGGCTTCACCCGTAGTTGCGTTTTAGTTTCGTTAGCTGAGAGGTATATAAAGCCCTCTTTGTTACCAGTTTTTTGGTTACTCCAATTAATTTTCCCAGACACCTTACTGAGTCTACTTTTTTCAGAGACCAATAATATATCCCCTAATCGATCTGCGAATCCCCACTTATTCACCCCTGGACCCCATGTCATCCACGAAAAACTATCATCCAGATCTTTGTCAACCACGACCACATCCAGAGCAATCGCTGAGTTCGGTGACAAATGACGAATACCATGAGCCAATTGTCCTACGTTTACTAACCATTCATATTGGGTTGTATTTCCGAGACGTAGCACCTCGACCAGGTAGGGAGCACGAAGTTTCGTCTTTCCATATGTTAGCCGAGAATTGCCATATATAGAAAATTGCAACGTTGAATACGCCCCTCTTTCCGCGCTAGACGGCACCTCTAAGTGGTTTAGATAAGCGTAAATCTCACAGCCATCTTGCGTATTCCACATATCAGTTGTATCAATTACTGAATAATCATCCTGTACTGTAACTGCGACATACAAGACCTGTTTAACCTCATCATATCCAATGCGGTAGAATGCTTTAAAATCGGATATGTCCGTTGGCGGTTCACCAAAAGCTGGGTCTTCAATGGGATACTCTTCGAGGCCTTCCGGCCAATCAGAAAAATCTCCATCAATGGTAATCCCATCAATCTTTGCTGCAGTTGCAACAACTCCATTGTGAGCAAAAACTAAATCAGTAACACCTATCAAAACGCCGAAGAATATAAACGTGCATAAACATCTTTTCATTTAAACCATGCTCCGAGAAGATAAGTCAATATTTCCGATAATACATAAACACAAAAAAAGCTCATTCGACAGCAAATCATTTTGATATCATCACGATAAAAAGTAAAAAATATTTAACGCACGCAGTCTAACCACCTTGCAACTATATATTTCTAAAACTATGTTGACGTATGTGTAAGAAACAATTTTTTTATCAAACGACAACCCAACTGATTTGACGTAATTTTTTCCACCATCCTAAACACAATTACAATGACTAAACCAAATATTCTTCTAATTATGACAGATCAACAAAGAGCCGATGCAATGAATTGTAGCGGTGGGTGGGTTCAAACACCAAATATGGATCGAATCGCAGAGAAAGGCATACGTTTTACCAATTGTATAACAAATTCACCCGTCTGTATACCCGCTCGGCTTAGTCTAGCAACAGGACTCTATCCACACAACACAGGCGTGTGGACAAACCAACAAAGTCAAATGAGTGAAAACCAACCGACGTGGATGCAACTAGTGCGCTCAGCCGGTTATCGAACTAGTCTCTTCGGGAAAACACACTTGCACCCACATATCGGCGATCTCAGGGATCGAGAATTCCTAATGAAAACATATGGACTGGATGATGTGGACGAAATAGGTGGTCCACGAGCTAGTCAACATGTACTCTCACACATGACGGCTTGGTGGCAAGACGAAGGCGTTTGGGATGACTACAAAGAGGACTACCGTAATCGTTATGAAAACAAAGCACATATAGCACGCCCATCAATTTTAGGACTTAATTATTATGCCGATGTTTACGTNGGACAACGGGCAAAATCCTATATTGAGAATTACGATTTAAACGAGCCCTGGTGTTGCTGGGTAAGCTTTGGTGGTCCACACGAACCATGGGATGCCCCTGATCCGTATGCCAAAATGTATGCACCAAATGACATGCCGAATCCTCGACCAATTCCACAAAATTTTGATGATCGGCCTAAAGGTAACTTAGATAAACTTCTTGCGAGCTCTCCGGATTTAGGTTTGAGTGATATAGCTGCCCTACGCGCAAATTATGCCGGAAATATAAGCCTAATTGACGATCAAATTGGACAAATAGTCGATGCGATTTCTGCTAAAAACCAACTCGACAATACAATCATAATTCTCGTATCTGATCACGGTGAAATGAATGGGGACGCTGGCTTGCTCTACAAATCTAATTTTTTGGATGGAGCCGTTAGAGTCCCTTTAGTCATTAGCGCTCCAGGAGCAATGCAAAACGTCACGTGTCATTCCCCAGTAGAATGGTTTGATGTTGGTCCAACAATTGTAGAGTTAGCAGAAAGCTTTATAGAATATCCGCAGTTTGCGCGTTCGCTTTGTCCTATGATGCAGGACGTTAATCGCGAACATCGACCAGATGCTATTGCTGAGTATGATGGCGAAATTATGCTTTTGAACAAAGAATGGAAAATCGCAATAAATAAGGAAGGTCATTCATACATGCTCTTTGATGTGATTAACGATCCAGAGGAACAAGAAAATTTAGCGGGAAAACCCGACAACAATGCTATAGAAAGCATGTTACGACTACGAATTTTAGAACGGTTGCAGACATCGCAACTAAAAGGAAATGGCTATCGCTTCGATCTTCACGGATAATATTTTGTATTAGGCAACATCTACGAACAATCGACTTATTTAGCGACGACATAAAATAAATGGAACGTATAACAAATTAAAAGTAAGTAAAAAAACTAGTGATACACCTAAAAGAAATAACCAATGCGGGAATACAGANAGGAAAATTAATTGTTGGGGTGCAGCAAGCGTAAAGAAATAATTAGTACCTAACAAAATATTTAAGGGCGTTATCAATAATGCGTATAGATTTACAAACCCGTAACTCCTCCAAGTCGCTGAATATGTAGGAAAAAAACGAATACCAAAAGTAAAATACACCCCAACGCCTACTAGTGCGATATGAGTAATAAAATAACGTATTTCTGCAATTAACTGAATGTCACCTACTTCATTTATGGCTGGCATGCATACAGCAAGTAATGCTCCTACAGCTCCCATAAAATACAACAATTCTCCCGTCCACCTGCACTTCGAAATTAGCGTATAGAGCATAATAAAGACTGAAATATCACATAAATGCAGCGGAAGATTTCTTATAATTGGAATCTCTAATATGTAATGACGATATATGAACCATGTAGCTTCGTTGAAGGCGACTAACGTAAACAAACTAAACCTAAATACTTTGTGTAACACCGAACTAAAGGGTATCCGACCCATCTGGTAACATCCAACAACAAAACTTATCGTAACTCCAATCCAAAAAAAATGATACAGTGAAAATATTTGCATTCACTTAACCTCGTCGTCAATAAATGATCATTCGTGGTTTTAATCATTCCCATGCATATTACAAATATATCAGTTAATTGAGATGTCAAATTTATTCAAAAAGCCAACTTGTCAATAATATTCTTTGTCACTATATCGACAGTCCCGTTCAATTTTGCCAAGCCATGAGACCAGTCGGTCGTCCCTACAGTAAACACAGTGCCTCCTTGTTGATACAATCCCATAACCGCACAACCCTCACGCCCTGGTTGCCATGCATCATACCAGTCAGAGTCATCCGGATGCCATTTAGCAGAAGCAGTCGCCAAAATATGAAAATTTGTCGGCGTCCCATCGTTTCCCGTTGGATATGGCAATCCTTCTCGCCATTCTATCTCGCAGCCATCACACTCATAGCCTACTATGGTATCTTTCCCCCCAAATTCATCGTTTACTTGAAGTTTGGTGTTAGAAAAAACCCAATGCTCGGGACGATGCACTGTAAAAGCTCCCGAACCATCCATGTATTGTCCATGGCTTAAGTGATAGCCGCCGTGTAAAAAACCAACACCCGTAAGTTGATTCTCAGGTCTTTTTACCAAATGATGACTCCATAGCGTAGTCAACGCGGTTCGATCACCACGATAGGCCGGATCTTGATTGAATCTCTGTTTCCAACATGTTAACGCTCGACCATCATCTTCAACTCTAACTTGCCAGCATACGCTATTTCCGCTAAAAAAAGCAACATTCCCACCATAACTTATAAAATTCTCTACATTGTCTCGCATAGCCGCCGACCAGTATTCGTCGTGACCCACACTCAAGACCAGCGCATGATTATCAAGCAGTTCGGGATACCTTTCCAAATCAAGATTACTACAATAGTCTAACTTGTAACCCGATCTCTCTGCCCAAGATACAAACGGTAGTTCCCAACGTTCAAATAGCCCACTATCTGGCCTTTCAAACGATACTCTATGGCCTTGAACGCCACCCCGCCCATGATAGGCATAAAGACTATAACCTCCCCAATTATTATAAGCAGCATAAGTGTTCGTTGACAGTTGAAGAAGTATTGAAGAGCGCCTACTTGAAACGGCCGGACGCAGGATAAAGTACGATGTTGACGTAGCCTCGCGAGAACATCTATGAGTAAAAGTGTCCCCTTGATCATTAATCCGGAAAACGATTTGATAATAGCCACTTTCCCACTCGAGCGGAATCAAAAATTCCCAACTTACGGGCCACGCACATCCCTGAGAAGATGCATCATCTGGAACAGTATGGACCGAGCCCGATACACGTTCTTTTCTTAAAACCACCTCTTGTTTATACCCAAGGCGAGATATTTCCACCGAAAAAAAACGAGCTGGTGAAGATACATGCAACTGCACTAATTCGCCTGGCGCATAACTAACTTCACTTGCGTAACCTTCGACAAAAAAAGCTGTGTCTTCCATATACGTAAACCTATACCATTAGCGACCAGAAAAGCTGTCTTGAAATCAAAACGATATGGTTTCGGATAAACCTATTATCACGCAAATGACACAATTTCCTCGAAGACTGGTCTCTTTCTATCTGACGGTTTTTCTTCTGCTGATCCAATATATATGAATCCAAGGAATTCGTCGGATTCTTCTAGGCCCGATGCGGCCTTAACTTCATTGTCATAGTTGGGCCATTCTGACAACCATTGAGAATGATATCCTAATGCATTTGCCGCAACGAGAACATTTTGACAAACCGCTCCCCCAGACAGTATCTGTTCCCATTTAGGAATACGGGACTCTTGAAATTTCGTCGTAATAATCAAAAGTAATGGAGCTCTCGACGGGCGTTGGTATTCTGCTGCTAATTGAGCTGATGAAGCATCCGGATTATTCTTTTTAAAAATATCGCCCCATTTTCTACCTAACTCTTCTCTGGCAGTTCCTTCGAAAACTTTAATTCGCCAAGGCGCCAATTTGCCATGGTCGGGAACCCTAATAGCACAACGCAAAATAAGGTTCAACTCTTCTTCCGTAGGTCCTGGATCAATTAGTTTAGATGCGACCAAGGATCGACGATTTAAAAGCAAATCAATGGTTTCGTTNTTCACAGCAAATATCCTCTACCCGTGTTGGTAAGAATTCATAAAGAAAATCGTTATAATNTTTCGCATAGACAATTAATTTGTGAAAACACATAATCACGAAAGGTTTTTAATTCGATCAAGTAAGGTGGGATGAGAGTGGTTTACAAAGACATAAGCAGGATGGGGAGTTAAGTTACTCAAATTATTTTTACTCAATTTCTTTAATCCCCGCACCAGCGCATCTGGATCACATGTATCCTTTACATATTTATCAGCTTGAAATTCAAATCTGCGCGAAATTGAATTGCTCAATAAACCAAAAATTTCATTCATAGGACTATACAGCAAACCAAAACCAATCAAACCTACATGAAAGCTACTTGTCGAAACACCCAGCGCATAAGAGAGCAGTGGGTTTGAAACAAACAATGAGAAAACATAAAAAGTTAGACCCGTAATTATTGCTGACATAATTAAATTAAAAATAATATGTTTTCTCTTAAAATGACCCACTTCGTGCGCTAAAACAGCCACGATTTCGCTCACTTCTAAGTCATTTATCAACGTGTCGAACAGTGTTATCCTTTTCTTTCGACCAAAACCGGAGAAATAAGCGTTAGCTTTTGAGCTCCGTTTTGACCCATCAATTACACAAATATCTTTTATATCAAAACTAATCTTTACCGCATAGTCGGATATCTGGTCCTTTAAAATACCGTCTTCCAATGGGGTCTGCTTATTGAATAATGGAACGATGACGCTAGAATAAAGTAAATTAACGACGACCGAAAAAGCTGTTACTAAACCCCATGCGTAAATCCAGAAATCCGGTCCTAAATATTCATAAAGGAGTATAATAGCTGATATTATTGCACTACCAAACAGAGCAGATAAAACCCAACCCTTCAACATATCGGTAAAGAAAATTTTCCTAGTTGATCTATTAAATCCGAAACGCTCTTCAATTACAAATGTCCTNTAATATGAAAAAGGAACGGAGATCAATTCGCCACCAAACATAATCACACCGAAAAAGATTAAGGCGATTAGAATACTCCCATCACCATTTTCTCTAGCGAAGAGGTCGACATGTTCAAAACCTCCTAAATGCAAAAAAACAAGAGTCACACAAAAAGAAATGGTAGACGTAATACGCCCGAACTTATAGTTGGTTCGACTATATTCTTGTGACTTTTTGTATTCGCTCGGTTCATAGATGTCACTTAACTCTTGTGGTGGAACATCCGTCAAACATCTTGCATTTAAATATTCAAGGGTTTTCTCCAAAAAAAANCTTAAAACTAAAATCGCCAAAATCACGTAGTACAAATCAATAGCAGTCATTATACATTCTCTCGCATACAATATGAGAAATCAANATCAGCAAACTAACTCCGTCTAAGGTGGGGTGACTCCATAACCATCCGCTGTTCGTCCGTCATAGTTTGTATATAATCGCCATAAGAAATATCATGAGATCCTGCCCCATAAGAGACTGTACCAGGACTGAATTTATAAAGTAAAGCGCGTCGTTGGTGACTTCCCGTCCATGGTAAAGTGCCGTGCGTCAATGTTTCTGTGAAAATTATCACGTCGCCAGCTTTGGCATTGACCTCATGAACATGTTCCTGGTACTTATCCCAATTAAGCAGATCCTCCGGACATTTTACATTAGCTTTGTGACTTCCCGGAATAACCGCAACACCACCATCTCCCTTCCCCTCATCGGCTAACAGGTATTCAACTACCGTCAAACCTGTAAAGATCCTATCATTTTTATAAAAGTATACCTCAGAAATATCTCCACGCTCTACACCCCCACCATGCAACTTACCGCCTTCGCAACCTTTTTCCATGGCTATAAGACCTGGTCCATGATCTAAACGAAAGCCAATTCCTAATATCCCATCCAAAATAGATTTAACACGAGGTTGAACTAATAATTCTCGAAACGGTTCACAGTATGGCTGATCCCACGATAACATTCCTCCCAGATCCAGACGCCGTGAGGTGCCCTGCATTGCTTTAGAATCTGAAGCTAAAGATCGATCTATTTCCTGCATCTCATCTGAGTGCACATCGATAGCGGCATTCAGACGCTTAACCTCTTGATCATTTAAAATCTCTTTCAGAACTAAATAGCCGTTTAAATCAAAAAGATATTTCTCATCTTCATTCATGGGCTTTCCTTCGTTAATTTGAGAATGAAAATAAAATTTTAGGCAAATTTTCTTACTACAGGGCGTTGGGATACTTGATCTAAAAACTTGCGCTCTTCTTCGGGCAGTGACCATTCCAAACCATCTACTACCTCATCCACATGCTCAGGAAGGTCGGCTCCAACAATTGAAGCGCTTATCTCCTCGTGGTCAAGAATCCAAGCTATAGCCACTTGTGCAGGCGTCATTTCATAACGCCGAGAAATATCTATTAATGTCTCGATAATTCGGTCGTTAAATTCATCAAGTGCAGCTTCTATGTCATACTTGTGCGGACTAAGGCCCGTATTTTCTCCTTTGCTCCAAGGAGTGCCCTCGGGCGGCATTTGACCTCGACGAAAGCGCCCAGTCAAAAGACCAATCGCGAGAGGGCTATAGGCCATTATTCCAATACCAAATTGCCTACAAAGCGGTATTATATCCGGTTCTATCTCAACTCGATTCAAAAGATTGTATTGAGACTGTGTACATACGAAAGAAGCCAAGCCTTTCTCACCAGAAATCCACAAAGCTTCAACAATTTTCCAAGCCACAAAATTCGAGCAACCTATGTAGCGTACTTTTCCCTGTCGAACCAGATCATCAAGAGTCCGTAATGTCTCGTCGAGCGGAGTGTCTTTATCGTATGTATGTAGTAAATAAAGATCAATATAATCGGTTTCGAGCCGGCGGAGACTAGCTTCTACACCACTCATAATATTTATACGATTCAATCGAGCCGCATTGGGGTTTCCACCAAGTGTTTTGAAGATCTTAGTCGTCAAAACTACGTCTTGTCGACGTGCCTTTAAAACGCGTCCCACAACCTTCTCAGATATTCCTTCTCCATATAATGCTGTATCGATAAAATTACAGCCTCTATCCAAAGCATGCTCAATGACTCGGACGCAAACCTCCTCATTTTCTTGGCTGCGAAAAGCGGTTCCTATACATAGGGGCGAAACCAAGACACCGGTATCACCCAGGTTACGATAATCCATTATTTTTGTGACCAGTTAAAATTTGCTTTGTACTCTTTCTTTCCCTGAACACCTATACCGCGAATCCGAAAAAGGCCGCCTCCTCGATAGCTCCGGCGGTATTCATCCCAATCATAACCCACAGGATCTAATTCAGTCCCTGGTTCACAGAGAAAATCGGCTGATGTAAAATATAATTCATCCAGATCATCGCCACCAAACATTACGCTGGAAGTTTGTAATGCAGGTGTTTGAATGCGCCTCTCTTCCTTACCTTCCGGATCGAATCTAATAATACAGCTACCGAACCAGTTAGCACTCCATACGTAACCATCGGCATCCACGGTCATACCGTCCGGGACACCAAGATTACTATCAATTTTCTTAAAAAGCCTTCGATTTGAAAGCTGTGAATTTTCTAAATTGAAATCATAAGCGTAAATCTCTCTAGCCATAGCGTCCGTATAGTACATAGTTTTTAAGTCCGGTGAGAAACCCATCCCATTTGAACAACCAACTCCTTCTTCAATAATAGAGACTGATCCTTCTGGACTGAAGTAATAAAGCTTACCCTTGCGATCTTCAAAATAAGTACCCGCAAATGCACCCCCATTTGGAGTCGCTATCACATCATTAAACGCCAAGACGTCTCCTTCAAATTCTTCAGGGTAGATTCGTTCCCATTCATCATCAGATCTCCANAGCACCACGCCATTATGAATAAAACATACGTATCCACCATTTTCATTTTGCATGAAACCACCCACATTGAACCCGTTATGGATTAGCGTATTTTGGTCAGTAGAAGGATCAAAAGAAAACATTCGGCCCGTGGCAATATCCGTCCAAATCAACAACCCCTCTTCGGAATTCCACAACGGGCCTTCGCCGACGACGGCAGATTCTTCAGCTACTTTCGTAATTTCCATTTCTCACCTCGACTGTCTCTCTTTTTATATGTTGGTAATCAAATTTACTCAACTCTTTAATCTGCTTATTCGAAGTATATAAAAACTCGCGAGTAACCTCCAATAAATTGTGCAACTCTCTACGGAGT
The DNA here is from genome assembly GCA_002693325.1 of Gemmatimonadota bacterium. GTDB lineage: Bacteria > Latescibacterota > UBA2968 > UBA8231 > UBA8231. The sequence goes on from NZPK01000048.1 coordinate 9,485, forward strand.
TCACATTTCTGAATACATTCTATTTAGATGAGACGTCCAAAAATCGTGTTCTTGCCTTTGATTTGATCACATACGGTTTTTAACCTAATTCAACATAACCCGATTTAATCTTCCAAGANACTAATAGAATCCACAAAGTAAATTTGGGATGCAGTAAAACACACTCTTATTTTTTTGCTGTGTCAAGAATATTACGGAAAGACTGTTAATTCTATTGCTCTTCCTTCCTGACTTCTTCCATGATACCCTTATTTTTTAAAAGATTCATAATTTTTTCTATCGTTTTGAAAGACACAATCCCGAATACAATACCCATAATCCCAAAAACGAATCCGAACATTCCAAATATTTCCAAAACAAGCTACTCCTTTTTTGTTGATGGATAGTCATACAACGGCTTGAACTAATAGAGGTAATTTTTACTCATTTACGCGAGCATTTATCAATACGTAATTGGAACTCTGCTACTTATCAGGGTCGTATATATGTAGATCGTTGTCAGGCATTTTAATTCCAAGCAATCGTAGTCTTTGCTCACTCGCTCCCTCAAACACCTGCCACGGCAACTTTTCGCTACTCTCGTAACGTTTAAGCCACCAGTAACCGTAATATAAAAAAATACCTCGCCTCAAACCGTTACTTTGATTACGATCACCCGTATGCCAAATTGCACTATTTATAAAAACCGCATCGCCAGCTTCAGCTTCTAATAAAACTTCATTCGACATACCCTCATTACGAATTTTTGAAGGCGGGAGCTTCTCTCCGAAATGAGATTTAGGTATCACTCGAGTGGGTCCTCGGTCTCTTCCCATATCGTCTAAATATACGATGGTATTAATCGACAAAGGCCGATCACCCGGGAAACTAAAGTCTCTATGCCACGAAAGACCACCAGCCTCTTGACGTGGTCCCTGCCGTAATAAATCATACTGAAGCAATTGCACCTGTCCGCCAAAGATTGCTTTGTGTCTTTCAAGAATTGGTTCATGTTCAATAAAATCGATGAACTCAGGATATTTCAAAAGTTTATGTTGATTAACCTTCGCAGGTTTTTCTGCCTCCCAGACCATATCAAAGGCCAAACGAATTTTTTTCAAATATGAAAAATCTAACGCGTTTTTAACGTGCAAATATCCGTTCTCAAGGAAGAAGGATTTCTCCTTGCAGTTATACATAAAACTACTCCATTTTTTACATATTTCGGAAAATCTTCAATAAGTTATTTTAGTTCTGCTGAAACTTGATAGTATTTTACATAGAGTTCTAACTAAGGACTTAAGTTAAAATAAACAGCATTACGCAAATTTTTCTGACGCTACACTAACCCCCCCGATACAAATCCTGGTCTGTGGCATGAGGAGGATCAGGATAATCGGATATCCGATTTGGAGTACGGCGTATCGGTTGTTGGGGTAGAACAATCTGTTTTTGAGTCTGTGTAAGACGTTCCAACAGTTCATCGGACGGGTAATACGGATGTCGGAAATTCCCCCACGATGCCCCATAGCGAAATACGCATATCCGCCTCTCTCCTTCGTTAATCCGAGTAGCCGAGCCGTGCATAAGTGCATCAACAAAAACTAAAACATCCCCCGCATCCAAAAAGATCTCTTGAGCACCCGGCATACCGTCAGCGCCAGGCAGTTTATCGCCATCTCGACCCATACTATATTTACGTAAATCCGGATGTTCAAAATTTGACTTATGGCTCCCAGGAACAATCATAGTCCCACCGTCACCTGGACCAATATCCGACAAAGCAATAAGCAAATCGACCTGCCCACAAAAAAATTGACCATTAAATTGACGAAATTGAGTGCGTTTTGTCCTTTTATGACCACCGGAATGAATACCTATTGCATCGCCCGGTCCGCGAATACTAGCAAAGTTTTCATCAATAAACAACGGACCGTGTTTAACATCAAAACCCACCTGTCCACCCACAAAATGTTTTATTTTTTCTATCCAAGATGGATGATCGATCAGTCGCTCAAAAGGTTCGCCCGCCTCATAAATTTGCTGTAAGTTAAAACCCTCTGTTCCAGAATAAGTATGTGCGTGGACAGCCCCTATCCATTCACCATGTCTCAATGGCGGATCTACGTTCAAGAATTTATCGATTATGGCATTGCAATCTTCAATATGTCTATCAGACAAAGCACCCTTTAGAACGATAAATCCATTTAAATCGAAGTAGAATACCTCTTCTTCTGTCGGCATACAAACCACCGAACTTTTGGAATTACTTTCCGTCATTGAACACCCTCCCTTAGGTTTTTAACGTTGTGAGCCTGTATCTCTCAGGCCTTTATCAAACCATATTATTTTTTTAGTATAAACACATAATTATTTTACTCAATTTTAGCCAAAAAAGGATACAAAATCCGATTTTCATATTGGGTATACACTTCAGTAGCAATGGTTCTAAATATTATCATATCCGAGAAAATATGAATCAATCAATTTCAATAAATGATGTTTTAAGTCACTTCGGCATTACTGAAAATACAATTAGTAAAATCCATCAGAGAGAATTGGACGAACAAGGATATACAATATTTCATGACGTAATTGATTCAACATGGCTCAATTTACTACGAAAAAAATTTGAGGAACTTATTGATAGAGAAGGAGAGCAAGCTGGCATAGAGGCAAATCAAATGGAAGGCGTACGGCGCTTAGCAGATTTAACAAACAAAGGAGAAATTTTTGATGCGTTGTATACGCACCCTCTCGTCCTTGGGGCAGCTTATCACGTCATTAAAAGGCCTTTCAAAATTGTATCTCTTAATGGACATGATCCAATGTATAAACAAGGCCAACAAATCCTCCATTCAGATTTTGGCGGCGAGCGCGACGGGATCACATTTCATCAGATTAACTCATTATGGATGTTAGACGACCTCTGCGAAGAAAATGGAGCAACTAGAGTCATTCCTGGAAGCCATCGCTGGTTGAATATGCCTCGAGATCAACTACAGGATCTTCTCGCGCCTCATCCAGATGAGGTTTTCATCACTGCCCCCGCTGGTTCAATGGCCGTGTTTAATGGCCAAATTTGGCATGGCAGTACTAAAAACCGAAACGGCAATCTTCGTCGCGTTTATCACGGAGCTTTTTGTGCACGGGAGCACAAGCAGCAAACAGACCAACGAACTCACCTAAGACCCGAGACAAAAGCACGCATCGATTTACACGCACAATACATTTTAGACGTTCTGTAAAAAACAAATCGTAGAAAAAATTTATAACATTGATCCTTGCTTCGTTGATACCTATCTTCGGATTCAACGAAGTCTAAACTTTGTTACATCATTTCTTCGCTAAAAATACTACTTCTCAAATGTAAAACAGGAAAATAATAATGTCTCGTCCCAACATACTTTTTATTATGAGCGATGACCATGCAGCTCAAGCAATTTCCGCTTATGGACACGGTATCAACCAGACGCCAAATATTGATCGCCTTGCTTCAAGGGGAGCGCGGTTCGATCATTGCTATGTCACCAATAGCATTTGTACTCCTAGCCGAGCAGCGATTCTCACCGGTACGTATAACCATGTTAACGGAGTAACATCTCTATCCACCGGGCTCAACAATCGAATGCCCCATGTTGCGAAGCACCTCCAACATGAAGGATATCAAACTGCTATCGTCGGTAAGTGGCATCTTCACGAAGGCCCCCAACACTGCCCGACCGGTTTCGACTACTGGTCGATACTACCGGGCCAAGGGGAATACTTNGATCCAGACATGATCGAAAATGGAAATAAAATTACTGAAAAAGGGTACACCACAGAAATTATCACCGACAAAACAGTCAACTGGATAAAGGACCGAAATAAAGATCAGCCTTTCTTTATGATGTGTCATCACAAAGCCCCACACAGATCGTGGGAATACCATCCTAAATATGAAGATTTGTATACGAATGAAATACCTTATCCTGATTCTTTCAACGACGATTACAGCAATCGAGCAAAAGCGGCAAAGGAAGCTCGGATGCGTGTCGAATCTGACATGACCTATCAAGATTTAGATCTAGTACAGCCCTACTATCCGTCAGAAGGCCAAAGATATTCTCTATCTAACCGTCGAACACCGCACATGATGATCCCGTTTCCTGAGTCGGATGACCAATTAAAAAATTTCCATCTAATATGTAGTCGAACGGGAGAAATTTTTACATTCAAAAACCGCGAGGAACTCAAAAAATTTAAATATCAACGCTATATGCAAAAGTATTTACGAACTGTCGCCTCAGTAGACGAAAGCGTCGGCACCCTTTTAGACACACTCGATGAAGAGGGAATCACCGAAGATACAATGGTTATATATACCTCAGATCAAGGCTTCTTTTTAGGTGAACACGGGTGGTTCGATAAGAGGTTTATTTATGAAGAATCTTTTCGTATGCCGTTTTTAATTCAGTTCCCTGGCGTTGTGGAGCCGGGCACAACTGTGGATTCTATGTTGAGCAATGTAGACTTTGCTCCAACCTGGTTAGACTTCGCTGGGGCACCCATTCCAAATTATATGCAAGGAAACAGTATGCGCCAGATATTAGAGGGTAACGAACCCGAAAGTTGGCAAAAAACCGCATATCATCGCTATTGGATGAACCAGGACCACAATCACAATGCATATGCACATTACGGTATTCGAGACCACCGTTACAAACTGATCTATTGGTATAATGAAGCCTGCGATACACCAGGGTCTGAATCACCTGACTTTAAAGAAAAGGACTGGGAACTCTTCGATACTCAGGAAGATCCATTAGAATTGTTTAATTGCTTCAAAGAGAAGGATAAAAGAGATATCGTTGAGAGGATGATTGGATTACTTGACCAAAAAATGGCTGAAATAGGTGATGTTCCCGAGCACATAACAAATGATGTGCTACAAAAACTATAACAGTCCCAGTTAACCATAATTGAGGCAACAAATTGACCATCCGCTTTGCATTTTTTTCAGACACACATCACTTTCCGGACGCGCCCCATAACTTTGGAGCACCGAAGATGCTCACGCGAAGCAAAGAAGTGCTCGATATTTTACCGTCTGTTATAAATGCTGAAAATTTTGATTTTGTTATACACGGAGGCGACATAGTATGTGGTGGATCCTCCTTTAATATTCCAAATAATATCTATACCCGTTCACTAAAAGAAGCCGCTGCAACCTTTGATCAAATTAACACCCCATTTTTTTCGGTTCCCGGAAATCATGACTGCGATCCAAATTCTTGGACTTATGATGAGTATGGTGAATATTTCAACGTGCATTCACCCATTACTATAATTGATGTTGCTCCAAAACTACGTTTAGCTCTCGCTAATATTTTTTTTAACGTTGATGTAAAACAAAACGGATCCGGGGTGTGGACAGAAGAAATGGATAAATCACTACGAGAGACTGCATCTCAATCTCTCCAAGAACATACTGCTATTATCTTAATATTACACAGTTGGGTTATACCGGGTGAAGATGGAAATAACGGCCTCATTTCAAATGCTCAGGAACTATTGCAGACAATAGATGAATGCCCCAGTATATCGATAGTTTTTACAGGACATCGACATATGAATCGTATCAGCGAATACAACGACTGTCTGATAATAAACACCGCCTGTTTAATTGGGTTTCCTTTGGGCTACCGAGAGGTAATACTCTCAGAGAGTGGGAATTTTACTACTCGTTTCCATAGACTGAAACTTCCCGAGCTTATAGAGGACTCGCGCAACCGATCGACAGATATAGAAAATCGTCTTTGGGAAGGAACAATTTACGACAGAGAAAAACAAAGTATCATCTCACGCCTACATAATGTTTGGTCCAAAAAGAAATAAAGTTTTCACCCTATGTTTAAAATGTAATTCACACCAAACAGGTTCTCTTTTTACCTCAACGCAAGATTCTTTAACACTTTACGATTAACAACAAATTTAGGGACCTTCCCGCAATGAACATCTGCCATTGATTGAGCCGCCCAGATGGACATCCGCTCTCTTGCAGCAATCGTTTTTGAGCCAGAATGCGGTAACGCGATCACATTTTCCATTTTTACCAAATCGAGCGAAACGCCGGTAGGTGGCTCAGTCACCTGACAATCTAAACCTGCACCCGCCAATGGGCCTGATCTCAAAGCATCAATTAACGCCCTCTCGTCTATCAAACCACCTCGCGCAGTATTTATCAGATAGCTATCCTCATTCATAGCAAACAGAAAATCCCTATTAACAATACCGGAATTTTCAGTCGTGAGAGGGATATGCAAAGAGATTACATCGGATTCCGATAACAACTGATCCCGGTCCACAGGTTCAGCACCCAAACCAGTAATTCGTGCTGAGTCAACCCAAGGATCACACACCAAAGTACGCATACGAAACCCCAAAGCACGCCTAACCACCTCGGCCCCAATACTTCCGCATCCAACTAAACCCAGCGTCATAGCAGACAAGTCTTCGCCAATAATCACATCGTAGGTTCCCTGTTCCTTGACTGTGCGATCACCGGAAATTATTTGACGAGTTAGCGCAAGAATGAAAGCGAAAACCTGGTCAGCTACTGCATCCGCCATAGCTCCCGGCGTATTGGTAACAACAATGCCGCGGCTAGTACAATATTCCAGATCTATTTTATCGTATCCTACACCATTCCGCGCTATAACCCGTAAATTTCTTGCATTGTCTAACGTCGACTCATTGAGGTTTTCAGAACCGGCCAAAAGCGCTTCTACATCAACTAATTTCTGCCTAGTTTCGTCATCGGGCCAACCTTCACTTGGCATCTCGACAACGACCTCAAAACCTGCTTTTTCCAAAATATCGGTTGCCGGAGAACGACCTTTAAATTCAATATTTACACTCGTAAATGCCTTAGTCATCTACCCTCAAAACCTCGTTTTATCATACTGCCCAAAAGGGGTCGCGATACCGACCTCCTGAGCCAAAGCCTCCAAACCTTCACGATGTGAATCAGAAATAGGGATTCCATCACGAGCGTAATCTTGTTCTCGTTGCCATTCTAAGCCTCCAGGGAGTTCAGCAGTGTCAAAACCTGGAAAAGGCTTCATCGCACGAGCTTCTTCAATAAAACGATCGACTTCACGCTTAAATTGATCGGCAGGCATAAAACAATTGACATCATAGATAGCGATGAATGAACCTTGGTTAGATTCCCATTTAGATTTCGGTGGCATGAACTGTGGCAGATAGATACCTGCTAGCATCCCACCAAATACACGATTCATAGCTCCAATGCCAAGCTCCTTGAAAAAAGCAAAGGGCATACGCTCAAAAAGAGCTTCATCCCAAGGCAACATTGACGCTCCCATATCCACAACTAAGGGGGGTTGCTCGCCAGATGGAAANGCTACACTGATTGGTGAAGTACAATTTACTCCCTTAATCANAGAATCGGAAGACATCGGAGATCGATGGGAAGAAACTGCAACAGCAAAACAATCTTCAGCAATAGCCATACGAGTGTATTTCCCCGCTCCACCAAAATGAAAGTGATTCTGAGTCGTAATCGCAGATGTACCAAATTCCTTGGCCTTCTTTATCGCCCAAGTTGTGCCCTCGAAGCAAGGGAAATGTCCAAGGCCACCATCTCCATCATAAACTCGGGTTGTCGGCGTTTCATTAACAACGNTAAGCTTAGGACAAGGATTCACTCTACCCTCACGTATCATATGAATATAATCAATTATTTTGTAACTTCCGTGGCTATGGACTCCACGCAAATCAGTCTGGACTAATAAATCAGCCATGCGTTCAGCATGTGATAAGGACATCCCAGCTTCAGTAAACATATCAACTACAAATCGCGAAAGAACTGATGGTGGAATACGGATACCTGTTTCAGGGGGGACATTAGATCCCAAAGTCTCATCTCCTATTAGTATAGTATTCGAATTTTTTATATGATAAAGAGTCGCGATAATACTAACGTGTGACATGTGTGTCAAGACTATATCAATTGCAAATTTACTAAGCATTCCTTTGCTTTATTTCTACTGCAAAAGACCAGAAAGAGAAATTTGATGGTATATGACTTAATTTTACGGGATTCGCACGTTATAGATCCCTCACAGAAATTAGATGAAGTCCTTGATGTAGCAATAAANAATAATCACATAGCAGCAGTCAGCACGTCAATTGAGGAATCCGCATNGCGAGAAATTAATCTNAAAGGNAAAATACTTACGCCTGGTTGGATTGATATTCATGCGCATCTTTATCCGGGNAGTACGACTTGGGGTATACACGCCGATGCTCATTATCTTTCTACAGGAGTAACGACCGCCGTTGATGCAGGCAGTGCTGGTTGGTCTAACTTAGCTGGATACATCGACAACATAGTCATNCCCGGAAGAACTCAGTTTCTTTCATTCGTTCACATCTGTGGAATCGGACTTACTTATGGTCCTCTCCCAGAATTGGCAGATTTACGTTATGCTGATCCAGAGCGGACTGCCTTTATGATAGAGCATTTTGCGAAACATTGTGTTGGAATTAAAGTCCGCCAAGGAAAAGATCAGGTAGGAGATAATGGTGTTGCNCCCTTAAAACAGGCTATAATTGCNGCCGAATTAGCCGATGTACCCATTATGGTGCATATAGGTAAGGGCGTGGCCCTACCTGACATTTTAGAACTCTTGAGGCCCCGCGATATTGTAACTCACTGCTATCAAGGCACTGGCGACGGGATACTCGACAAAGACCTCACGATTTTGCCGCAAGTGTTGAAGGCTCGTTCAGATGGCATTCTATTTGACGTTGGCCATGGAGGCGGAAGCTTCGACTACGGTGTGACAAAAAAAGCACTTGAACATGGTTTTGTATCCGACGTAATTAGTACAGATTTACATGCTCATAGCTGGGACAAACCAGTTGCAAGTATGCCGCATACAGCCTCTAAATTACTCAATTTAGGNGTGAGTATTCAAAGTGTTGTTGCTCAGTGTACAACCAACGCGGCTAAAGCTATCGGTCGGGAAGGTGANATAGGAACATTGAAAATCGGCAGCATAGCTGATNTTACCGCTTTTGAAATAGTCGAAGGAAAATTTGATTTTATAGACGTTCGTGGCCATGTTGAAAGGGGAACACATGCAATTGAAACAAAACTTTGTATTCGTTGCGGCACCGTTTATGAACCCGATGAGCTACGTGCAGAAGNCGAANAAGATTTNGAAAAAGCTAAATTTCAAAAACATCTGAACAGTAAAAACTGGGCCGCTCTCGGCTGGAACCAGTAACAGGAATAACAATAAGGGAGGGAATCCGTGCAGCAGCATACCGATGATCTGAAAATAGACAACGTCAAACCATTAATACCACCGGCCGTTCTAATGGACGAACTACCTCTTGGGAATAAAGCCTCCGAAACGGTAGTGAATGCCCGAAGCCAAACAGATTCAATCCTACATGGAGACGACGATCGGCTATTGGTAGTCGTGGGTCCGTGTTCCATTCATGACACTGTTGCAGCTCTAGATTATGCAGAGCGATTATNTAAAATATCACAAACTTTCATTGATGAACTTTGTATTGTCATGCGCGTTTACTTTGAAAAACCGCGAACTACGGTAGGGTGGAAGGGGCTCATTAACGATCCAAATTTAGACGACAGTTTCGACATTAATAGCGGATTACGCAAAGCTCGAAACTTACTTCTGGAGCTTGCCAATATGGGCTTGCCCGCAGGAACNGAGTTCTTAGATACTATATCTCCGCAATTTATAGCAGACNTAATCTCNTGGGGTGCTATTGGCGCNAGAACAACGGAAAGCCAAATTCACCGAGAATTAGCTTCTGGTCTTTCGATGCCNGTAGGNTTCAAAAATGGCACAAATGGAAATATACANATCGCTATGGATGCCATAGGAGCAGCATGCCATCCACATCATTTTCTCTCNGTAACAAAACAAGGAATATCTGCAATCGTCACTACTAAAGGTAATTCATCGTGCCACCTCATTCTACGAGGAGGTAACAACGGACCTAACTATGCTGCTAAAGATATCAGTTCATCCGCCAAAAGTCTCCGAGACTCAAATCTCCCACATCNCGTTATGATAGACTGTAGTCACGGCAACAGCAACAAGGATCATGCCCAACAACCAGTAGTTGCGTCCGACGTAGCTGAACAATTAACGTCGGGATCCCAAGAAATATTTGGAGTAATGATAGAAAGCCATATTGAGGAAGGAAAACAAAGCTATAGNCCTGATANGGCCTTGGTCTATGGTCAAAGCATTACTGACGCCTGCATTTCATGGCATACAACAGAAGATGTTTTGGAAACATTAGCCGAGTCAGTGAAACGCCGGAGAAAAAACGCATAAACTAAAAATACCAAGACATCACGACATCTGAAACCTATATTAATTCTGAAATATATTCTTGAATCTTTTCCAAAAACCCTAATCATTTTTTTAAGAGGTGNGNTGTAACATGTTCGTTGTGATTTACATAATTTTGACCTGTTGTCTANTATTTGAACAAGCAAACGCACAGTCACTATCAAAAGAAGAACATCCTAGCCTCTTATTTTTCGATAAAGATATACCTGAGTTAAAAAAGCGTATCAAACGCGAACCCTATATCTCTTGGTGGCAAACAGTACTCAATCGTGCCAACAATACACCTGAAAATTTCACTAACGAACGCAGTAAAGTTCGCTATGCAAAATCACTTGCATTCTGTTGGCTGATTACAGAAAAAGAAGAGTATGCTAAAAGAGCCATTGAACTAATGCGAGTTGTGAAGTTCCCGCCACGGGGCGGTGATTTAGGCGAACCCCATAATGAGGGCGAGGTAGTAGCACAATACGCAGTTGCGTACGATTGGCTCCATTCATACGCATCAATAAAAGACACAAATGCCTTAACAGAAATGCGCGATATCCTAGCCGAGGAAGCCGATCGTCTTTGGCGGGGTATTGTAATTTCAGAATTAGACTTGGGACTTACCTCTCTGAAGATTCGTTTACACGAAACCCCTCATATCGACAATTGGCATATCCGTGCTTACGGAGGTTTGGGGTTAGCCGCAATAACGCTTGCAGATTATAAAGGTGGTAAAAAGACTCCGCAGGATTGGTCTGATCGAGCCTACGATATGGTAATACGTTCAATGAATTTCCAGATAGAAGAAATGGATGGTGGATACGCAGAAGGACCATTTTATCTTCGCTATGCTGCGGACGTCTATCTTCCGTATTTCTTTGCCTTAAAAAACACAATGAATTTGGATATGTTCTCGATACCAAAATTTAAAAAAGTTCATGAATGGTCTCTTAACCTAAGAATGCCCAATGGTCGACGACCAAATATTGACGATGGCCACATAGACGACTTTTACGGGCATTATCTTACAACAGTGTATGAGGAAGGAGGAATATACCGCTGGGATTGGGAAACAAATGAAAATGGGCTATATGTTCGTCAATTTTCCGAGATGGACGCGATTGCTTTTTTCGATGACCAAATTCCTGCCACGGAGCCAACACATGGACCTTCCGTTTGGATGCCAGGTGCTGGTGACGCCGTATTTCGCAGCAATTGGTCGTCAGGTGCTACATATATGCTCCTCAGAGGCGAACATGGAGTTACACGTTCAGCAGGCTTGGCACATGAACATCCCGATGAAACAAGTTTTGTAATCTATGCATCCGGCGAAATGTTAGCCTTAGACGCAGGGTACATCAACTATACCAACCACGACAAAGTAAATGAGGGACGCAATCATAATGTCGTACTGATAGACGGCCAAGGACCTCCGCGGTATACACAACTAGGTAGAACCGCTGGCGGCGGTAACGACGCCTACATTCGTGACTTTTTTACAAGCGAAATGGGGGATTATGCCGAAGTAGACGCCAGTTACCAAAACGCAGAATTAAAACGGCGCGTTTTATTCGCAGACCAAAAATATTTTATTATCGCCGATGAAATCAATAGTAGCGGGACGACACGAAATTTCGAGTGGCGCCTGCATGGTAATGGTGGCGGTAACAGTGGAGGATCTTACAAGCGTGACGGTAACACCGCTTTTTGGACACGGGATACCGCGGAATTGATAGCTTATATACCTCAGAATTCTGCTTATCATATCTCGGAACAAGACACAATACACTCCTTTGATTACCTGGAAGAAAAGACACATACGATCCTACAAGTCCATCAAAAAACTGCAGACCCTCGGTATTTAACAATACTTTATCCCCGTAGTCTAAGTTCATGCTGCAACGATAATGAAGTCGAGATACCCTCTTTTAAAACAGCTGTTGCTTCCGGAGGAACTGCTGTAATTATCAGTTCGAAAGATAAAACAGATATAACCTGGCTTANAGATGCCGACGAAAAATTTGTAAACTTCTCTAATTCTTCGAAAGAATTTGTTTGTGACGCAGCCTTAGGGTATACACGCCATACTAACCAGCTCCTATCCCACTTTTCAATTCAGGATGGTAGCCAATTGACTTTAAACGAAAGAATGATCTTCCAGTCTAGTGNTCCAGTTGATGCGGGTATAAGCCTTAACGACACAATGTATGCTGGGTTTGTTGGTGGGCCAGAATCTGGTTATACCCTTACCATACCGCTCAAAAATCGACGTATCAAAGAAGCAACTTTTGCCGGAAACTCAATACAATCTATAATTAAAAATGACCAAGCCACGTTCGCACTCGAAGGAAAAGCTGAATTAAGAGTTAGCTTTGAAAAGATACCTGTTGTTCAACTTCATGTAATCGCAAAAGTGGGACGACGGGAAAGCAAATCTCCCTTGAGAACTCGGGTCGGCCGATCCGTAGATTTCAGTGTTTTTACATTTACCAAACAAGANTCGAGCGATATCANAACCATTGACGACTACCAATGGTCCGTTCCAAACACCTTACTGGGTAAAACGAATACCCACGGTACACTGGAGTTGACAACAGTCGCTGGAATCAATGACTCCATTAGCTTTTCTTATGGAGAATCTAAAACTTATTTCCGCTTAATTACAACTCCTAGCAAAATAGAGAGAGTTACNATCGACCCCCCAAGTCTAAAGATCGAACCTGGAGGCACTCAGAGTTTTCGCGCAACAGCTCTTGATAANTATGGCAACATCATAGTCCGCAACTTTGGCTGGCACGTCGTTGGTGACATCGGAACCATACACGATCGTAGAGGAGATTTCCAAGCTAGCAATAATCCCGGAGAAGGTTGGATCATAGCAGTCGCAAACACACAATTGATTTTCTCGGACGTGGGCGCCTCTGTCCAAGGTACTGGTAAAATAATCGTAGAACAGAGTCAACCCACAAGTTATGTACTCTACCCCAACACACCGAACCCCTTTAACCCTTCAACACAAATAACCTTCGAAACACCAAAAAGTGGTCACATAAAACTGACAATTTTTAATGCACTTGGACAACCAGTAGAGCAGCTTGTCGATAAAACTGTTGCATCTGGATCNCATACAGTCAGCTGGGAATCAGGTAAAAATCATAGCGGCGTATANTTTTACCAACTACGGGCAGATTCATTTGTTGCTCGAAGAAAAATGCTTCTACTTCGTTAAATAATTTCAGCGAACTATNCATTAATCAGATGAAAAATGTTGGACTCCTATTCCTATGTGAAGCTTGGACTCGTACGAGTAGCATCGTAGTACTTTCGAGTATGGCACTGATTGGCAGGGCTTTAACTTCTACTCCCGCTTTAGCAACACTACCTTTAGCTATCATCCCGATCACAACTTTACTTTGCACCGTTCCGGCTGCTCNGCTCATGCAAANGAATGGCCGGAGAATTGGGTTTGCTTCGGGAGCNTGCTTGGGTATCATTGGAGGCTGCTTGTGCGCCTTGGCCCTTTGGCTACAGAACTTTCTGCTACTCTGTATCGGGGCCTCTTTTATCGGAGCAGTCAATGGGTTCGCGACATACTACCGTTTTGCAGGAGGAGAAGTCGTACCCNANGCATTACGAAGCAAAGCAATTTCAATAGTAATGGCCGGAGGTATCATCGCAGCATTTATCGGGTCAAATATCGCAACAATATCGCGNGACATGATCGGNCCACATCTTTTTATAGGAACTTATATNGCGGTAGCTCTTCTTCAGACCTTAGTNTTACTTACAATAGTCTGGGTAAAATTCCCAAAACCTAGCTCTGCTACATTATTAAAAAAAGGGCGACCTCTGAATGTGGTTGCCCGTCAGCCAGAAGTTATTCTTGCTGTAGTCGGAGCAGTAACCAGTTGGTTTGTGATGTCCTTGTTAATGAATGCTACACCACTGTCGATGGATCGTCATATGCANTCGTTTGATGATACAGCGTGGGTCATCCAGTGGCATGTCCTAGGAATGTTCGCTCCCGCCTTCTTCACCGGCCACATCATAAATCGCTTTGGGATCACAAAAGTTATGGCTGCAGGAATACTGATCATATTTNCNTCTGTTTTAACAAACTTAGGGGGTACTCAATTAAATTATTACCTCATTGGCCTTACNCTTCTTGGCCTCGGTTGGAATTTTCTATTTATCGCTTCAACTACCTTACTGGCAAAAAGCCATTCACCTGCNGAGAAAGCCAGTGTACAATCTGCCAACGACGGTCTCATCTACGGCCTNCTNATCATAACCACGTTTGGATCGGGACCACTAGAACAGGCATTAGGGTGGTACAATATTAACCTGCTAACCATCCCAGTAATCATGGGATCTGGATTAATAATGTTCTTATTGAGCAGAAAAACTAAATCAACTAATTGATTCTCGTATAGATTCTATTTTCTATTTGGAATTACAAACAAAGAAACCAAAACAAATGCAGCCATTTTACCTGTATTTGTTTCGATTTGAGATTAATTTTTGCACAAAACTTTTAAATTTAACATCAATCAAAATCATTCCAGATAGAATTCACGCAACCAGACAAATTTGTTACATACTAAATCAGTAAATATATTAACTGCTTAATTGGAAACATTGATATCTACGATCAGATTAAAAAATTCTTCTTACAATACATTTCATGTGAAAGTTAATTAATGATTCGTCTCATCAAATATCTTCGCAGGTGGCTGTTAAGTGATATTTACCACAATGAAACTTCTACCCAGTACCTCATAAATTCAGAAATCAATGAAATCCTTGCACAGGTAAAAAAATTAGATGAGAAGGCTTTAATTATTTATGGAAGAAAAGTTTATTCACAATGCGACGAGGACGGTATTATCGAGGAAATATTTAATAGAATAGGAACAACAGATAAAACATTTATAGAAATCGGTTGTGGGCAGGGATTAGAAAACAACACTCACTATCTGCTATTAAAAGGATGGAAGGGCGTTTGGATTGATGGAAGTAATGAAAATATTCGGTTTATAAAGAACCAATTAGGCTATCGAGGGGACAAAAACAAAAAACTGTCAATAACACAAACCTATGTCGATCGGGACAATATAAATCAGATCTTAAAAGAAAACTTAGTTCAAATAGCACATGAGGGAAATACAGTAGATTTTCTTTCCATGGATATCGACGGCAACGACTTAGAGGTATTGCGCCATATAAATGCGGTTAACCCCAGAGTGATCTGTGTTGAGTATAACGCAAAGTTTCCGCCAAGTTTATGCGAAACAATAACTTACGATCCCGCCCACAGATGGCAAGGAGACGATTATCAAGGGTCTTCCTTAGCTGCCATCCATTTAGTTATGGAATCACATGGCTACACCTTAGTCAGTTGTAGCATAGCTGGTACAAACGCCTTCTTTGTTAGAAACGAAGATATAGGGCCGATCAATATACTTCCATTAGAAAAACTTTATATGCCAGCCCGATATCATCTCTGTCATAAAGATTCTGGACTTCCTGCATCTCTAAAATTTCTTAGGAAGAAATTGAACGATTAGTCGTAATTCTTTACCAAAACACTACAATTGTTCACTAAATTAACAGCGCAA
>NZPK01000049.1 GCA_002693325.1 Gemmatimonadota bacterium
TGTAATTCGCGTTCGGTGTATACGTCACCGTATTTCCACTAATGCTCGCAGCACCCTTGCCGGGAGTAGATGCCAGGGCATACGTCAGACTGCTTCCTTCCGGATCGGTGCCGGCCAAGGTAATTGATTTGGGAGTGTCTTCGTTTGTCGAAACCGACTGAGCCGTTGCAACGGGGGACTGATTTGAAGGCGAACCACCTTGCCCCGCAATCGAGATAGCCGTGACATAAGAAGTATTGGCTGAGAGAATCGAACCTGTGACAACAGTTTCTTTACTTGTACCATCCAAGTTAGAGCGGTAAATCTTTCTGTGCACCCCCCAATACAATTTAGAATTCTCAGAATCTACCTCAACCGCATAGGAATAACCTTCACTGACCGAAGNCAATTGTTGATATCCGGATCCGTTTGTACTGACACGATGCATATACTGATTCGAGCCGAAATAAATTTTTTGATCACTTGGGTTGTAATCAATCCCCCAATAACTTTGACCAGCAGATGCGGTATAAACCACGTCAACNGAACCNTTGGCGTTAACNCNNCGGATCTTNCCANNANNNTCTANAAAGTANACGGNATTNTTAGCATGATCTATCGCTATGTCNCGAAGGCTTGTCGTGGNACCTGAGCCATCGAACGTAGTTCCCGTGGCGTTGTTCGATAAATCGAAATGTTTGATTGTTCGCGGATTCATTCCGCCGTGGTAATAATATATTCTGCCTGTGGCGGGATTCAGNTTCATGTGAACCAATCCACTNAAGCCGGTGAGATTGCCAACAAGCGCATCTCCTCCGGAGCCGTCGAGATTCACTCGACGAATAGCTTGATGTCCCCCCTGATANGTAGAGTAATAGATTTTGCCATTCTGCTCATCTANGGNTAGGGACAATGGATTCTTCAAATTTGAAGCCAAAACAGTAGGATTAGAGCCATCAAGTCCTACACGCATTATTCTGTTGTTAAAAATATCCGCGTAAACAAGATATGCGTCAGCAGCCGCTGAAACTGGCAACACAAAGCACGAAGCAGTAAGAATAAACACTAACTNTNGAAACGAAGAAAACCTCNTAAACGACAGAAACTTACTTANTTGTTTTAAANAAATAGGGAAGCCATACAAATTCGGNACACGAAACACCAATCCTGCAATGNNCCTATTTTGACTTGNTATAGCTTGAACCTGCACAACATTCGCCATAAATCGTTATTTTTCTCCAAAAGTAATAAAGCTATTTTTGTTCAAAAAAATAACTCATGCACCTATTTCTTAGATCGGCTGACATTGATGAGACTACAGGATCTCAACANCCCTCACGTGACCTCCGATTCAACAAAATTTCGGTAGTAATCTCCAAACTCTANAACGACGCACANANTNNTAGAGCGCGTGTGTTCATTATATATCGACAAAAAGTTTTCACTTGTTAGAATTAATCCTATAGAAAGAGCATTTGCAAGTAATTTTCTAAAGAAAATTCCTTCAATACCAAAGAATATCAATAACTTACGCGACATTTTCTGTGATCACCGTCACCATTGTCGCCAAATCACGAAGGCTTGCTGATTTGGCTCAAAAATTAAAACATTCAGAAATGAAGACCATTTTCAAAAAAAGTTCGGCAAAAGATAAGCTATCTTATCCGCTCATTCAGATTAAGTTATCGGAGCGAGCCAACCTCCATCNACCGGCAATGCAGTCCCTGTAACCCATTCAGCATCNTCTGACGCAAAAAAAACCGCAGCTCTTCCCACGTCACGCGGTAAACCCAGTCTGGGAAGCGGCGTGCGTTGGCGTGCTTTCTCAATATCCTCNCGAGATTGGTAGTCTTGTAACGGCGTCTCAATATANCCAGGGCAAATGGAGTTTACNGTCACCCCGAATGGGGCTAATTCTACTGCTGAATCTCGCGTCAAATTTACAAGGCCAGCTTTTGCTACTGGATATGCCGGACCACCACCGCCGGCAAAAGCATGCACAGACGCAATGTGTATAATCCGGCCGGCCTTTGACTTTTTGAGATGTGGAACAGCCCATTTTGTGGCTAAAAATGGGCCCCGTAAATTAACTCCCATGACAAGATCCCAATCGGGGATATTCAACGACTGACTATTCCCGGGAACGTGAATTCCNGCGTTATTAATGAGAATATCCAGCCCACCGAAACATGCAACACAATTNGAAATCAACAATTTTACCGCATCCGNATCAGCCATGTCAGCTTCAAAAAACTTTGCCTCACCACCTCTACTTGAAATTAAATCTGCCGTTGGAGCCATCGGCTCGACATCGTGGTATTTGCCTTGTTTGGGTGTTTCACGAACATCTGCCACGACAATTCGAGCACCCTCACCCGCCAATTCTAAACATATGCCCCGACCAATACCAGAGGAACCACCAGTAACCAACGCCACACGATCTTTTAAACGCATCCATTACCTCCTGAAAAGAAAGAGTTATATTTAACGATTAGAAACGCAACCGGAGAAAAATTTTATATGGCTCTATTCATTTTTGCATCGATGATACTAATCGTATTCCCATTTTCTGGATTCACACAAGACCTTTATCCAACCGAATATTTGGCCGAAATAAAACAATTCCGCACTCAAAAAGACAGTGTTTTCAAGTACAGTCCCGATTCGCCCCTAAGAAATGAGCAGCGTTTGTCCTTCGACGGATTAGATTATTTCCCAATTGACAAAAAATTCCGTTTAATTGGCCAGTTACACCGTTACGCAAGACTGCGCCGAATTAAAGTCCCAAGTACTGACGGCAATACCATCACTATGGAACGTTTTGGACGCATTTATTTCCAATGGGCGGAAAAAACTTTCTGGTTAGAAGCTTTCCGAAGCCCTGAAACCATGCAAATAGAGGTGTTTTTTACGGATAATACCAATGGAAAAACAACCTACAGCATAGGTCGCTATCTCATTTTGGAGCCATTAGAAAATGGGAATTATCTTATTGATTTTAATAATGCTTACAACCCCTACTGTATATACAACGAGCTATATATCTGCCCGTTACCACCAACTAAAAATCGTTTGGCTTTAGAGATCAAGGCAGGAGAAAAAAATTTTGGCACAATTCTTGCCAAATGACGGCTGTAAACAGCGAACAAACAATAAAACTGCAAATCATAGTGACAACCGGAGGTAATTTGAGGCGTTATATATTTCTACTATCTATGGGTGCGATTCTATGTATTGGTGCTCAAATAACCCTAAGCATCCAAGTCCACCCAGAAAATAAAAATGCTTTGATAGATGTGCTGCCTGCCATAATCTGTCTCATTTTAGGAGGAGCGGTCACCGTTTCGGGATTGNTAGGGCTTGCTGATAATTACGAATCTCTTTGGGCAGGACTTCCGGATCTATTAGAAAAAAAATATCACGAAAAACTCCAAAATCTACCAATTAGTGGGATTTCAGAAGCACAAGAAAAAAGTAGAGAATTTTGGAAAGCTTACCGCAGGATATCTTTCTCTATGTGCCTCATTATGGGGGGAATCTTAATCATCAGTGCCCAGATGATGAACACTCCCCTCTTGTCTTACTTATTCTATATAGCGGGAGCAACCGGCTTTTTGGGCCTCGTAAGCCTTTCTTTAGGTGGACCAGCCCTATCGAAGGTCAGAGCATCCCATGTTAAAGTGAAAGATTATGTCTCCCATCTACATAAACTCCCTGACGCTTCCGAGGTAAATCCTCCAACAAAACTGCCAAATGGACGTGGTTACGTCATGTGGACAAATCGAGACAAATCTACAAAATCAAGACGGGTAAATCGCTCGGATAATAGATCACGGATTACCCAGAATATATAGATATCTACTTGCATTTGATCTCAAAGGCAGTTTATATTGTCTGAAAGAGAAATTTTTTCCTTCCATCTGTTGGTTGTGGGAATATTCTTCCGTTTTACCATCTTCTGGTTCCCCACGCACTTAATTCGGAAGCAGTAATTTAAAATCCCCATAGACCTCATGTAAGGGGTTATTATTCCGGTATTTTTAGCTAAATCGGACAAAATTTCCCTTTTTTTAAGGTTTGGCATCCGTTTTGCGTTTGAAATGCTGTAAACATTATTTTTGAACCCAAAGGACCAGAATGAGCGCGCAAAGCATGATCGATTCATCAAGAACTACCGCATCATGGTCGCAGTTGATTCGACAATGTCAAGAGTGTATAAATGTGTCTGTTAGGCTACAAGCAATTTTAAGCAGCAAAACTTCGAATAAAAAAGAAATACCCGCTTTACTGAAACAGATAAATGAGCAAGCCGACCGTTTGAAAGAAGGAATAAGAACCATTGCTGTTTCTGATTCGGATATTCGTAATTCGGAAGGGACTTACAAAGAATTAACTTCAAAAATGGAAGAATTGATATTCTTGAAGAAAACGACTTTCGAATTGGTTCATTCCAAAGGTATTCCTTTAAATATTCCCAAAACCTACAAATATAACCGTCCGTTGCGAGACCAACTAAAATGACAGCAAAAGATCCAAGTCCCCCTTTGCAACTAGGAACCAGTAGTAATCCGCTCGATAAATTTACGGACTCTTATATTCTGTTCCAAGAGACAACCCGAAAATACAGAGAGGCATACGAACAGCTTGAAGAGCAGTTTGAGTCACTAACTATAAAACTAGAAGATACTAATATTGATCTGCAAAAACGGGTTGAAGAGAGAGACCGCGTAACAAATTACCTCAACAACATACTAGATAGTATGAGTGGCGGCGTTTTGGTCGTTGATCTCAATGGTGATATAACACATTTCAACCAGGAAGCGGAAGACGTGACAGGTTTTAAACCTTCAGATGTCTTAGGCTATCCATATACAGACACCATTGGAGTTTCCCAAGATCGTGGATTAACGGCGATGTATACGTTGGAATCCGGTGAAAGGTTAATCAATCGCGAAAAAGAGCTAAAAAAAGCTGACGGTAACGTAATACCCTTAGGTTTCAGCACTTCCCTTCTCCGCGACGAACAGGGTACAATATTAGGAGCGGTAGAGGTATTTAATGACCTGACAGAAGTCAAACGTTTAGAAGCTGAAATCCAGCGCGTGAAAACTTTAGCCGCTTTGGGTGAGATGGCAGCTACGGTTGCACATGAAATTCGTAATCCATTAGGAGGCATAGCAGGTTATGCCGGGATGCTGGAGCGTGACCTCAAGGCAGACGACCCAAATCGGAGACTTGTAGGTCGCATAACTGAGGGTGTTGGACGATTAAACAGAATTGTATCGAGCTTGCTAACATATACCCGTCCATTGCGCTTGAATACGCACCCAGTCAATCTAGTCGATGTGGTCGAAGAAACATTGGCCTTCTACGCAATCGATATCGAGAGACAGCGTGATGACATAGAAATTCATCGGGACCTTCCCGCCAAACCGTTGATTTGTGATCTAGACCCAGAACAGCTTCAACAAGTAATTTTAAATCTCCTTCAAAACGCAACACAGGCAATGGCGCAAGGTGGCAAACTAACGGTCAAAGTCTACGAAACCGATAAGAACGCAACCTTTTGCATAGGCGATACAGGACAAGGAATGAATGAGGAAGTTCTAGAGAAGTTATTTACCCCTTTTTTCACTACTAAGGAAGATGGAACAGGCTTAGGGCTCGTCACATCGAAAAAGATTATAGATGCTCACGTAGGAGAAATCAACGTCGAAAGCGAGCCCAATACCGGCACGCAATTTTTTGTAACCGTCCCCAAGAAACATACACAGTGAGGAATTTAAGATGACTGATAAACGTATACTAGTTGTCGATGACGATGCGTACGTCCGAGAAGCAACCGAAGAAATTTTACTTCTAAGAAAGTATAAAGTAGAAACGGCTTCTGATGGAAAATCCGCATTAGCCAAATTAGATGAAGGTGACTTCGACCTAATTTTATCAGATATCAAAATGCCAATCATGAATGGACTCGAACTCTTGGAGGCCTCTCGTCTTAAAGCACCCGACACACACGTTATTATGATGACTGCTTTCGGTACAATTGAAGACGCGGTGGAAGCCATGAAAAAAGGGGCATACGACTACGTTCAGAAAGGGTCTGCCGACCCTGCAGAAATAGAGTTCGTGGTCGAAAGAGCGTTGAAATTTCAAGATGCACAGCTGGAAAACAAACGTTTAAGATCAGAACTCAAAGAAAAATACAGTTATGGAAATATGGTTGGGAAAGCACATAACATGGAGCAAGTCTTCGACCTGATCGGCACTGTAGCAGATAGCCGAGCTACGGTATTGATAACTGGTGAAAGTGGTACAGGGAAAGAGTTAGTAGCACGAGCCCTTCATTACAACAGCTCGCGAACTGCTTCACCTTTCATAAGAGTAAACTGTGCTGCACTACCGAAAGATTTGATGGAAAGCGAGCTTTTTGGTCACGAGAAAGGTGCTTTTACAGGTGCTGTAAAGCAAACACGCGGTCGATTTGAAATGGCCGATGGCGGCACACTTCTTCTGGATGAAATTAGCGAAATAGACCCAGCCCTTCAGGCAAAACTATTAAGAGTCTTGCAAGAAAGAGAATTCGAACGGGTCGGATCCACACAGACCATAAAGGTTGACGTCCGTATTGTCGCAACCACAAACCGGAACCTTCAGAAGGAAGTCGAAGCCGGAAATTTTCGTGAGGACCTGTATTACAGACTTAATGTTATTGAGATGGCTCTTCCTCCTTTACGCGAACGTAAGGAAGATATCCCAGCTCTCGTACAAAACTTTATAGCCAAGTTCAATAAAGAAAACAGTAAAACTATTGATGGAGTTGATGACAATACAATGGAACACCTGCTACACTATGACTGGCCGGGTAATATACGTGAGTTGGAGAATTACACCGAACGCGCCGTTGTTGTGTCTAAAGGACCGAAATTAGTAACAAGCGACTATCCAAAGCGGTTACAAGATAATCCGGACGACTCTACAATCGACGGTGGAGGAATAAAAGTCGGAATGACGGTCCATGACATGGAACAACAGCTAATAATGAAAACGTTAGAGTCCTGTAAAGGTAACAGGACGGATGCAGCCAACCTTCTGGGAATTAGTACTCGGACACTCAGAAATAAGCTCCATGAGTATGGAGAAATGAAAGCATTTAAAGAAAATGAAAATAAAGATGATTCCATTGCAAAAGAATTAACTATGGCCGCCGGATAAACTTTTTGTCATTTCGTATCTGTGTAATACATAAAAGTAACGGCTGACAACTTCTGGTCAGCCGTTACTTTTATGTGAGCCTTTGCTATAAGATTATCTCTTTCACCTTAAAACCCACTTTTGACGAGCAATTTTACACCCACCGTCATTCCTATCTCGCGTTTTTTTCGCACGATTTATAAGAAAAAAACCAATCTTTTTTGCATCGACCCAAAAAATTAGTCAATTTAAGATTATCTTNATATTATAACCTTTGTATGACCGGACAAAAAGATAGTCCACTAATAGCCCTATTCAGTTCGTTTCCAACTCGTAGATGTTTAGGCGTAACGGCACCAAATAATTAGATATCGAAAGAATCATACACACTTTTCACGGAGTATCCCCTGTTTTGGATGGTTTNCCTGTTCGAATAGTAGAAAATTATCAATCAAAAAATGGAGTATCTGTCTCCCGAAAATCCTCTGGACAAAAAATCGCAAATGGCCACCTATCTTTTACCGATAGCGGTCAGATAACNCCCAAAGTTCACNTGGAAAATCGGGATAATTCAGATGCATTAATTACGGCCAAAATATGTGAAAGTGGAATCCATTTTCTATTTAATCGCTTCGCTGATCTCCCACGATTGAAGAACATTATTACAACGAAATACCTCAATAATCTTTCTCTGGTATTCGTTACTGGAAACGATAGAGTAGTCGGCGTCACAGACAAAATCCTTTATTTCAATTGCGACATTGCTCCTGTAATGGGTATGGGATTCGACAACCAAAACTCTGAAATGNTTTGTAATCATTTAGAGACAAAAAATGCTATAGAGATCTTGTTCGCTCTCGGTCAACTGTACGCAATCCTAATTCATTCNGGTGAAACCGTAAGAGAANCTTTACACATCTCTCTAAGCGCCNATAGCAAACTGTCACAAAATGAACAAGCAAGATTAAAAAGCATTTTAGAATCTACCTTCATCGATAGCGGAGATATTTTTAGTATTTTCCTAAGCAAAGCTTCAAAACCACCTGAGGGAAATACAGACAGAACCGTTTGGAACGATCTTCAAATAACTTGGATAATGGGCCAGGATCTTCTAGACATACCGTACGACCGAAAGTCCGCCCGCGAAATTTTAGCCAGCGATATAGACTTAGATGAAAAGAGGTTACGACTTTTCGAGGTCTTAAGATCATACGATCGGTCTGTTGAGGAAAACAACATCACACGCATTTCAAAACAGGTAAGAGCCAAACGTCAAGACTTGGTTTTTGGTCGCATGAGTCGAGCATTTCATAATCAAGGTACGTTATTCGCAAATGCCGTATTATTGAAACCTTCTAAAAAAATGGCTTCGTTAGCGTCCGTAATCTCCAAGGTGTCTGGTAATCATCCCTTGTTAGAGCCCTTTAGCGAAGCGTTGCGAATTCTCCTCTGCAGTAAAAAGGAAATAGCTCTAACACAACTTGAAGGAGCTTGTGAACGTTTTGAAGATGCTGTATTAGAAGTCCAACAGGCCGATGCCTTATCGGCTTTAAGGCCATATCGAGAAGAGATAGAAGATCATTCGGACTGTTTAGAGAAGAGACAACCGGTGTCGAATGACCAACATTCGATAGCGAATCAAACAATAGCTCGCTTGGAAGCGGTACAGCAAATTAGAGATATCGCAATACAGACCGAAAAACGGAATGCTGCCTACGTAATAATTAGCCAACGTCCCTCCCCCACCGGATCTCACCTTCTAGTTAAAATAAACGAATTTGATGAACCGTATTTAGGAAAAGCTGAGAATCTGAAAAAACTAGTCAGACTGGCTGGAGATCGTATTTACAGCAGTCCAGATTATCGATGGTTAGAGCAAGCAGATCATTGGATCGAAGCCATCCCATTGTTCATCAAAGAACAAATCTCTATAGAAAACGGACAAGAGACGACGCGCACCGTTGTAGATATAGCGGGCATGGAAGAATCCTTTCGTGAAGAAATGGCTGACCACTGGGCTTTAAATATCCGGCGAGTACTAATCAATGACTTTATTTCAATAGCCAGAGAGGTAATGATTCCTGATGCAGAAACTGAAATCGAGCGTTGCGAGAAAGCNGCGTCTAAATTTAATACAAATGAGATACTTTCTGTTGCTTCCTTAATAGAAGCTATTTACCGAGATCAACACGAAACAATTCATCTTCAAATTGAAAAAGAGGACTCCAATCCATTTACCACCATGCGCCAAGTCCTATTAGANGGCGACGGTCCTACTCAATTTCTACGAAAAAAAGTTNCTTCTGAGAAAAAAACATGGCAGCAGGCCGTGAATGATACGGCCAGTAATTTTTCACTGATGCCTGATATCAATGCATGGACATCGGAATCCATAGAAACCGACACCCCCCATCGAGAGTTACCTACTCTCCACGTATTAACAACTCAATCTGCCGGCATGACCGAGGGGTATATCAGAACCTGGCTAGAGGAATCAATGGCTCTTTTTAACGTCATTTCAGCATCAAACCTGCATGACAAAGTAAAAAATCGTCAAAATAAATATAAACAGCGCATTCTAAAGCTCGGACGTCAAGTAGTAAACCAATTAGGGATTTGGGTAGAAGTTGAAGAGATGGCATCACGAGAACATATAGCAGAAGATGCTGCATTATTACGAGTCATAAACGGTAACAAACGTGTCCAAAAAGAGCTATCTGTCTTAGGAACTCTTGCCATTCACTTCAATACCGAACCAGAGCCGAACTTAGAATTACCTATTGTTGGGGAACTCTTAGACAAAGATGGCGATACATTTAAACATAAAGCGCTGGAACAAGTAGTCGAGCGTAATGGCGAAGAACTCAAGGTATCTATTCAAAAATACCTGCAATCAAACACTGTTTTAAATGAAGATGAAGCTTTATTAGCTGTCGTGGAGTCTGATCCAGATTACACCAAAGATCTCGATACATTTACACGATTCGAGGCAAGGAAAGCAGCATTAAATCTACTCGATGCTCAGAATCCAGAACTGTGTCTTTCTCAACAAACTGATGAATTCTTAAGACGCTATGGTAGACTGTCTAAAACCACCGCAAGAAAGGAAATCATTAGTGAACTTGGATTAAATTCACAAGCTCTTAATCCACTCTTTTACTTTCAGGCGACAGGTGGAAACAAGCGGTACCATCTAATTTATACTCCGAGTAGAGTTGATTTAGGACATCGCGAACGAGAATCAGTTGAAAGCTGGTCTCAGTGGGTGGGAGGAGCAGACCGCGCAGCCGCTCAGACTGGAAGGCGAATATATGGGTTAATAAACAAATCCGTACAAAGCTATGAAAACCTCACGCAGCCAGAACTATTAAAAACTGGCGAAAATGCTTCTATGAGCTCTCATTTCGCCTTCTCCAACGCCTTATCGCTAATGACAACTGCTGCAGGTCATGGAGACATCGAGGAAATGGGCGATCAAATGAGTCGAAGAAAGGACCGCCTGATACACCCTGCTGGTGAAGGTTATGGTGGATATTGTGTCCCCAAAGATGGTTTATTTTTAGAATTTGTTCTTACCCTTCAACGAGGAGAAAAACTTCGACAAATTGGACTCTCCGAGGATCAGCATTCCGTTGCTGTTAAATGGGCAAATGAAGCATTGGAGAAACGAAATGGTTTCTCTACGGATTTTGAATGGGAACAGTGGTGTCGTGAAAACTTACAAGAAAACATGGAAGTTCCTTCAACGATTTTTCACCCGACGCGCATTGCGCACGTTTTAGATGGGCTGGGAAAACCAGAACCCAACAATCCCTACCGCGTGATGACCAGTATGATCGCCGAATGGGGAATACACAAGATGGTTGCAGGTGCTGAGCATGTGAACAGATTCATGCCGTTCTTTAAAACGTGGTTATTACGCCAATCCGTCATAGAGTCAGCGCACAGAAATACCAAACATCCACCAGACATAAAAAAATTCATTGTGGTTCTATCAGCAGAATATAAACCTGATACTCAGGATGGTCGATTTTCTGCCGGAATGCGAAAATTTGAAATTTTATCCAATATAGGTAAACATTTACACTACTCTTTAGACAAAGAGGGTCAGGTATTAGCTACTCTTATTTCTGATGGATTTGAAGCTCTATCTGCCAACGGAAAAATTGAGATTATAGAAGAGTTATTCGGGAAAGACCACAATAACCTTAATCCTGAAAAGCTTATCTCAATTTTCCCAACCCAAGAACCACCAGCCGAGATCCGCGTAGTTTCACCCACTGGCCTTTCTACCCAAGACCTCCTTACCTACACCAGTGATACCGAGCTGGAAATACAAGCAAATAATGCTCAGAATAAGCTTTTGGAAGCTGGATTTAGCGACAGTGAAATCGAAGCTAACATGCATGTTCATGGTGTAGATATTTCTGAATGGGATCACCGTATTTTAATTAAACCTGAAACAAAAGAAGTACTCAAGAAAAAAATCGGAGGCTCTATTCATGCTCTACACCTGAGTATCGTTGGCCCAGATTACGACTATGAACACGCCTTACAGGGATCCGATATCCTTGACGTGGGTATTCCACACGAAAGTCTCTTGAATCTTCTACAGAATCCGAGTCAGCTGTGCGACTTAATGTTGGAAGGTCATCCGAATAGCGCTCTTTCGATAGTTGACGGTGCTTCTGGTGCGCGTAGACGAGCTATGAACCGCTTCGACGTAATGCTTTTCTTCGCAGCTGCTGAGCAACGAGACCGCGAGGGTGTATATATTTCAATCGGACTTGGTCAACAGACAATCGAAGCCTGGCGTCAAACAATGCGCCGCCATCGACGCAGAGCCGATTTATTAGGAAAAGCAATTTGTGATCAGAAATTAAAGGATGCCGAAAAAATTTTTAATGACATCAAGAATGAAATTATACACGAGCAAGAAGTAGACATATGTTTAGATGAAGCAGCAAAACTACAGCGCTTTGGACGGGATCGGCCTCGAGATCGTCAAATAGCAAAATTGCTTTCTATAATTAGTTCTGATCTAACTTTGTACGAACTCGACTTTGATTTTTTCCTTGCGCTAGGTGGATTCTTCCTTTTGAATGGAAAACCAAAAAATGATATTATCAGATACAGACAGAACTATGAGCGTACAATTTCGCAACTTTCTAACAAGCCAGCACCGGATTCTACACGGCCATTAAATGAATTTTTATATTCACAACTTTTACCACAGATTGAAGAATTTCGTGAGGAAAAGGGGATTGAAAGCTCGAATAAGGCTGCCGAAGAAAGTCCTAAAATAGCGATAGAAGCTCGGAGACAACTAGCTGAAAGAATAGCTCAAGCTCGAGCATTGAATGAAAGGCAACGTGCATTTGATGAGATTGATTACAGCTCAACAACATTCGAGATATCGTTCGAAGCCGCAATAACGGCTTTGGGCGGTAGTATAGTAACAGCTCCTATAAGTGAACAAGCTTTTGGATATTTTTGCGCTCACTCTCGAAATGCCCTTATTGCAATTGGAAACAAATTTGCTGATGAAGACCATATAGAAGAAACTCAACAATTCATAGAGCGTATTTCGTTGTTGTTAAATGGTAGACAAATAGATATCGATATTTGGAAGTCAATTTCAGGAGGATACGAAGATATCGGAGACCTTGGTCGTATTGCTCAAAGAGTAGTTGAGCAATCTAACCAACGAAAGATCGATATTACCGAAAGAGATAATCATCTGCAACTTATTGCTAAAGCTGGCCAACTTTTATACGGCCTCTATGCTATAGAAACTACTATCGGTCTCACACATCAACCTGATAAAGATCGAGAGATTGAAGTATTGTGGAGAAACTTGGCAGAATTCTTCGCCGAGACCATTAATGATCACTTCTATGAATATAGACCTTGGTTATATGACCGCGGCATCGGCTATGACCACTACCGGGGCAACGACCTATACAAACTTGCTATAGATAACCATCGCTGGCTTTATACGTACATACGTAACGTCATATGTCTTTTTACAGATGTGGCTCAACTTAGCATAGCCGAACAAGACATCCTTCTTGGCAATACGATTTCACCAAATCCATCTCAAGCCATTGGCGCTGAAGCAGAAAATGAATACGAATGGGAATGGCGTAGTTATGGACAATTACGGGAAATATCTTTTCTACGAAATGACGGGTTCCCACTTCCACCTATATTTGCCGAATTCGATCCTGATTTAATTTCAGCNAATGCGCGAGTCAACCACGTATTTGCAACTCCTGTCGGACGCACTCATTATTCCAGGGCTCTGATTGAGGGCCCGACGCTTTCGAGAGAGCTAGAAGAGAAAGGACAAAAGGGTGCAAACCTAATTATCAGCAGGAATTTAAAAATAAAAGAAGGNCAACCGCCTGTAGCATATATCGAAAGTGGACATTTATATATTGACGCAGAAACGTATACAGAAGCGTTACAGGTTCACAAAGGTTTTTCGAAAAGCAATGCACTTAAAACAGCTTCAAGTGTTCCCAAAAAGGGCTTGAGGATCGCTGCGATTTTCAAGCGCCCGATAATCGCAGCCTTGGTCTTCCCTTTTCACGGAGACCCCCTATATGATAGCGGACGTCTCGAAGATTGTGGCCTACCATATACCATTCAATCCCTGTTTCATACATGGACTACNTATGATAAAGCGAAATACCCTGACATCTTCCCACCCGAATCTCTCGTGGAACTACCTGCGGAAATTGATTGGTTGGCTGAGTATGGGAATGGGATGAGCGAAAAAACGATTAAAGAATATATNTCTGAAGGAATACCTGATGGGCGCTACCCTGGACTAATAAATTTTTCCATTAAACATCGTGTCATCATTGCTAAAGACGCCGGAGGATCTGGAGGACGCGGTATGAGGGTTTTTATTTTGCGCCTCGTCGATGGCTCAATTGACCGCGTCGCACTCAAGGAAGCGATCGACTTTATTTATCAACTTTCACTCAAAGGTAACGTATCAATACAGGAAGTCGTTATTTCCTCTCCAGAATTTTGGGCGACAGAGACATTCGTACGTGAATTCATTGGTCGCCAAATTATAGATTGGGGTAGTGCGGTGGAACGCGAACGNCGACCTCGAACGCGTATATATGGTTCGCATCGCATAATCCTGTCTACAGACAAACCTAAAGCTTTAGATCCCGTGAAACGATGGAATATATCTCACTGGATTACCTTGAATAGCAAACAATTGATTACCAATGTGGGTCGAGGAGGTAATCTCGANTTATTTGACGAAAAAATAGTCCAAGAACNGCACAAAAAAATAATTTTCGACCGCTTAGCACAATCAGGCCGAAAGGTTATGGATGCTCTAAGTGCTTATGAGGACAGAGCAGCAAAAGATTACGAAAAACAGACTGGACGTTGTGTAGGTTCAGATTTGACCGGACTATCATACGGTATTCCTCGATACATGATGTTGGATTTTCTTGTAGCCCCTGTTTTTGACCAACCAGGCGAGTTAGTTGATATACAACCAGCTTTTGATGAAACTGGACAACGAACAGGTTCTCACTTTATCTTGCGACATNAAGACAATACTGTTCGAGCAAACATTTGTGATTGGAGAATTGTACTGGTCGAACCAAATATTGGATTAGGCCTGTGGGATAGAGTGGCCATTCGNGAAGAAGTAACAGAACGCGAACGTTCTTCCTACTCCGAATCTACGTTTAACCCAGATGCCGTGGGAAAACAGGCTCGTATTGTATTAGCCGACCTGACTCGTGCTGGAGCCGATTATCTGAATGCTTTAGGTCAGTCAGAAATTTCTAAAAAATTGTGAAAAAATATTGGGAGCAGGCTGTTAAACGAGCAAGAGATGATCTCGGTGCAAATGCTAACTACCTACTGAAGGCCGAAGAACACAGTATTGCATTTAAATACGCATTTTCGGAGGAAGACGTAACTATGGACAGATTGTTCGAGTTAGCGAAAATTCCACCGACACACCCAGNGGCTTCAAAAGCTTTCGAAGCACTAAAAAAAAATATTCGCTACCAGTCGCGAATTNTACAGATAGCACATGACCACAAAAGTAGTNAAGCTTTGGCACCAGANTTGTTGATCTATCCTGAACCCGTCTCAACCGAACAACTATTCACATGGATGCCGGGTGTTTTTTTTCATGGCGTAGTATGTACAGATATGCACCTTTTTNTAAACGAATTTTATGCATTAGCGGCTGACGCTTTTACTTTTGACTCCTCGACTGTAGGACGCGCAAGATTCAATCTCATAGGTTTAAAGGATTCATGGATCGACAATGAAGGCCGTGCAACCAGNGCAATACTCGTCGANTTTGAAAAAATTCGACTCATTGAAACCGATTTGCTTCAGCCGCAANAAATTCATAGCGCTCAATTTATTTCACTAGGCAGAGATGAAATTGACACACATCGTATACTNAGCGAACGTCTTAATTGCGTGCAAATTAACCCATTCAAAGTTTCTTGGATAGCCGACAATAAAATAGCGAGTTACAAATTATGGGAATCTCATTCAATCCCCACACCAGACACACTACCGATCAACTCGATAAATCAGACTGCAATAGACTTTGTCAAACAACACAAGGAGTCTATCTTAAAACCAAACTTTTCGACAGGCGGACGAGGAGCAACTTTTCTCAATTCAACATTCGACCTGCATCGATCTTGGGATAATAAACCCAAGGGCTTCGAATGGATTTTGCAATCGAGGAAAGACACTGTTTTATTCAGACTAAACGCCAATAACAAACCTCAAACGCTAGTTTTACGACTGAATGTCAGTGGTAAAAATCCATCCAGCCTAAAAGTAGAATCCGCGTATGCTCAGATAGGGCGGGACAGAAATAGTCCAGCTTCAACCTTTCACGGTGGAAAAATAATTTCGAAACACGAATTGGAAGGTAAAACTGGTTACATCAAAGCGAACCGTTGGTGTCCTGTGGTGTTAGATGAATTCTTCTGGTCCCAAGCATATGCTATAGCCGAACAAGCTGCCATCATCTACCAGCATCTACTTCTCGCAGGAATTGATTTGATTATAAATGTTAATTCAGTAGGCTACCCTGAATGTCTTGTGTTGGAATGTAATCCACGGCCTGGTGGGTTGTGTCGTTCGCTATGTATAATAGATAACACTCCAAAAATCGGTAACCAGTTATGGAGAACATTGTACGATGCAATTTGTAATCAGCAAAAGGATTAGCCATGGAAAAAAAAATTAATGAATTGAAAAATGCCAAAGATTTAATGCGTGTGAAAGAAATACTTAGTCAATTATCTCAAGAAAAAATCAAACACTCTCTTAGAGAAGATAAAAAACAAGAATTGATTCGAATTTTAGTCTTACACAAAGGATTAAAACGACCTCATGAAATCCAAGAAACTATCAACCATTTATTCTCCATACTTCCTGTTAATGCCTGGAATGAATATTTTTCAGAAGCTGTGGAGGATGGTGTCCCCAGTATCCTACTTGAAATCTTAGAAAAGCAAATTGACATAGACCATAGGGAAGTACTTCGTCTCGTATCAAATTACCACACAAAAGCGTTTTATAATACCATCGAAATTCTTAGTAAATATTTCGATGATATTTCTCAGGCATCTATAGCAATGCGCGGAATGCGTGCGGCAAGAATTATGGTTGATTTATATAAAAAAATGGAACAAATCCCTGACGCCTGGCATAAATTCGATCCTCCTCCTTGTAAAATTGATAGTGACTTTATAGTTAAACTTAAAATTGCAAAACGATTCAGTGAACTCTCAATTGCCTATGAAGACCTTATCAATGACCTACAACGACTTGATTTACAATACCACCTCGCCAGTTTAGGTCAAGAACAAAATTTAGCTGCTCGAATGAGCATACAAGATTACCACAAGCAATTCACTGTCACCTCACCACTTCGCTTAGGGATATCTAGTGCCAATGCTTCAGATAATCACCTTCGTAGTAAAGAAAAAGGCGGAAAGACTTTGAATATCGGAATAGACTTACAGATGGAGGGCGAAAAAGAACCAACACCTCCTTTGACCGTAAGAGCCCGAAGAATAGAAGATCCAAAACTAATTCTCAGCTCCAGATCTATGGGCTTCAATGGGGACCTTGAAATAACTGAAGATCAAAAAAATTCAGTCGCCTGCAAACATTTCTTTCAATATCGTCAAGGCGGTGACGAAGCACTGCGTCTAGTAAAGCAGGCACTCGTTCACGTTGGAATTGTCGGCGACAATTCAGAGAATATAATTAGAGACATCAAGGCATTTACTGGTGGAGGGGGTCTAGAGGTCTCAACACACAGCAAAATAATACAAGGATCTGGTTTAGGCACAAGCAGTATTCTAGCCGCCTCCGTACTAAAAATCTTGTATCGTTTATCGAACCATACATATAGTTCCTCTGAAAATGAGTATCCCGGTTTATATGACCAAAGTATTTTGCTGGAACAAAGTTTCGGGTTAAATAGCGGATGGCAAGATGCCCGAGGGGCATCTGGTGGGACTTCAGCGATAAAAGATTTTTACGCCCCCGCTACCGAAAGTCTCCCAACACCGGAGCGTAAATTTATAAGGAATATCGATGAATCCTGCTTTGTCGATCGCGTAGTTTTGTTCGATACAGGTATTGCTCGCTCTGCCACTAGAGGTCTAAACGAAGTCCTCGACGCATATCTCACCCGCGATACGATACGTTATCTTGGAATTAGTGCCTCATTAGAAATACACGACAAAATGGTAAACGCTCTACAACTTGGAGATTATACTGAGTTAGGCATATTAGCCACAAAATATTGGGGGTTTCGTTGCCTATTAGATCCCGGAGCTACGAACAAAGTGCTACAATACCTATTCGAAAGCCCTGAAATAAGAGCCCTAAGTGACGGCGGCCTTCTCACTGGCGCCGGTGGAGGTGGGTTCGCTTTGATCATCGCTCGAAGTGGTTGTAGTATCCAACTACGAGAAGTATTAAATTCTCTAAAAAAACGCTCTGAATACTCAAATAGTGGCGTGGTTTCTTACGGACTAAATTCAACAGGGATTAAACTTACAGAAACAACAAAATGAAATCGCATAAAAAATGAAGCAACAAAAAATCCTTATTGACGGCTACAATCTCATAAAAACCGTACCCGTCTTCAATGAAATCATTGAAGACGGACTTAAAAATGCGAGAAGAAATCTCGAGGCGAGCTTGACGATTTACTCAAAAGATAACAATATAAGTGTGTGTGTTTTTTATGATGGGGGAACCAATAGCTATCGGTCACAACAGCAAAATTCGGGTCTGTTGGAGACCTTCTATTCCAAACGGCCGGAAAAAGCTGATGATATGATTATGGATGTTATAGCTTCTTCACACGGAGCACGTTGGCTTCGTGTCGTTACATCCGATAGAGAAATTCAACATTTCGCAAAACGTCACAAGATTTCATTTGTCGGATCGGAAGAATTCGCAGAGGAATTAGAGCGACCGTTAAAACCCCCGACAACCATAAAGGAGAAGTCACGGGAGGAGGATCCATATTGGTGTCCCGAAAAAGGTGAAATTGAGGAGTGGTTAGATGTTTTCGACTCTCGTGCCAGTACAAAATCACAAAAAACTGAAAAAAACAGGGCCCAACCAGACCTTGATCCCAATCTTAAACTCAGTGATAAAGAAATTGATGCGTGGGATACAATTTTCAATAATCAGAAGAAAAATTCTGATTCCCCGAACGACCAGAGGAGTTGACTTATGTTGATGCAGGATTCATTTGCTTTTGTTTCCGGTGTTGCCAACCACCGTAGTATTGCCTGGGCAATTGCCAAATCACTTGACGCACAAGGTGCTCGCCTGGCTTTGAGTTACTTAAGCGAAAAAGAAAAATATAATATTGAGAAGATATCTGATGAACTTTCGCAAACACCTCTTTTAATTCCATGTGAAGCCACTAATGACGATTCTGTCTCTGCTGCCTTTGAAAAAGTTGGAAGTGAATTTGGGCGATTAGATGCATGTATACACTCGGTTGCCTTTGCCAGACGTGAAGATTTGGAGGATGGAAAATTTCTCAGTGTGGAGCAGAAAAATTATGAGTTAGCTTTATCTGTCAGTGCCTATTCGCTTAATTCNATGGCTCGTGGAGCCGTTCCACTTATGTCGAACGGCGGAAGTATAGTAGCCATGACATATCTTGGAAGTGTGCGTGCTATACCACGCTACAACATAATGGGAGTCGCTAAAGCTGCCTTGGAATCTGGGGTACGATACCTTGCCCGTGAGCTGGGAAGTAACAACATACGCGTAAACGCTGTGTCGGCTGGTCCAGTTAAGACATTGGCAGCTCGTGCGATTGGTCAGTTTAATATTATGCTTGAGACACATGCCGAACGTTCCGCACTTAAACGTAACGTCACAGTTAAAGAAGTCGGTGACACTGCCCTCTTTCTCTGCAGTGATCTCAGCTCCGGTATCACGGGAGAAGTTATCTACGTCGATGCAGGATATCGTTTTATGGGAATGTAACAAATCTCTTACTTCAACTATCTGANCTTCTTCTTTCTAANTAAGAAAGCGTGTTGTANGCAATAGGACAACCTGCCAAATGCATACCTCGAAGATGTGTAATCAAAAATCTCACATCCTGCGGGCGGTCAATATCATACCAAGGTGGTAGCATACCAAATGATATTCCCTTCAAACAGGCTATCGTTTGCTCAAAAACATTTTCTGTACCCCAAGAAATCCCCTTAAATANATTCCCTATATCTATCCGAGATCCGATTAGGTAGTAACCTCCGTCCATTGCGGGTNCCAATACCACTTCGTGCGAATTCAATAGGTCAAACGCCAAATTTATGTAACTTGTAGGCAAAGTTGGTGTATCAGAACCCAACGCGATTACGAATTCTCCACCTTTTGAATAAATAAAATTAAAAGCTCGCTCGAGACGAGCACCTAAATCTCCAGGCCCCTGCGAAACATATTCGAATGATTGGGACGTTTTATTCATTTTATGTAATGTAGTTTTAGCATCTGATGGAGTATAGGCAATCAAACGATGATCTACAGAAGCCTGAGCCAGATTTTCCATACAATCCTTTAAAAAGTTGGCATATAATTCGGCAGACTCGATTAAAGAAAATTCTGGTTGTAAACGCGTNTTCACCAANCCGGCATCAGGTTTTTTAGCAAAAAGTATGGCCCAGCGAGACATCTCTCCTCCCTGTTGTATATATACCAAATACTTCGTAATATATGTGAAACTAAAAGCATGATTTAGATCGACTCTTTAAATTAGAAATATTTACTTCTCATTCACAAGAAGGTGCGTAAAATGGCCCACGTCAACATCATAAGACATAATTCCATATCTGTTTTCTCTAACCCTACTGAGATCATTATCCGTGATGATGATGGTGATGTCGTCCGCCTTATTGAACCTTCGGGTAACGTTGGAACACAGTATCCTAACGATGTTGGATCTGAATGGTTTGGCACTATAGAAAATCTCAATAAGGGCCTATTAACTTGTGGGGTGAATTGGTCTGATGTTTACAAAACCGATGTTCTATGGACAACACCTTCAACTAACCGAGATGAATGTGATACAAGAAAAAATAATTTCAATAGTGTATATGGGTCAATACTTAATGCCGTAACCGGCGTGCCACTACGCTCAAATCGAATGGCACGTTTTACGCATCCTGAAGGTTTCCCCGACCCTGCAGCACTNTTTGAAGTACAAATCAAAGCTGCCAAAGGAGATACTGTTACAGTCGGAGGCGGAAAAATTGACTATGGTAAATGGATTGACCACCAACCTTCCGGTGCTTCAGTACTTCACAAAAAGGGTGACAAAATGATCACGTCGTTGGGTGATGATTTGGTCGAAGAAATGAACTTCATCTTAGAAGAACAATACGCTAAGCCATTCGCTGAAGAAGGTATAGATTTCCGTAAACAAACTGTGTTCATGGAAATCCTGGTTGGCGTAGACGACGACCCAGAGAAAACCTGGGAACGCATCGAAATCACTAGAAAAGTATTCGAAGATTACTACGGTGATGACCGTCCAGCTGGCCTAATCTATCCCGTTTCTTGGATCCCTAATATGGATAGCATAATTGAACCACAGCCGAGAGTTGTTTCTGGTGACGTGGATATTACGAGATCAGGAAAAATAGAACATGGCTTCAGCACNTGGACCAACATATCCCATCAAGGAGTTAATGAAGTCATGGTTAGCGCTGTTTCTGGTGATGATGCATCCAATATTTTAGAAACTATAAGCAGTCGCATAAAGGAAGCTGGCGGACAAGGGCTTAAGGAAAACGGTNTTTTCAACAACGCTTATGTTGTTGCAGGCCCAAACTCCGGAGCAAACCGAGACTCATTAGGGAAATTCAATGAATCTTTTAGTGCTTTTTATGAAGGATCTGCACCAGCAGGACGCACTGCACAATTCATTGGAGGCATTCAATCTGAAGGTGCTCCATACGGGATCTCTAATCGCGCGATTTTCGCCTAAAAAGGGGTTCATCGGTGTTAAGTGCAGAAAAAATAATCGCTAATTTAGAAAAAAACAACGTAACTCATGTGGTAGGTGTCCCGGATAACGGTTCAAGAGTCCTTTTCGAACAACTGTGGGAACATCCTAATATCGAGGTTATTCTCACAAGTCGAGAAGGCGAAGCCTATGGTTTGTCCTCTGGACTATACCTAGGGGGAGCCGTGCCTCTNGTGTTAATTCAGAACACNGGATTTTTTGAAGCTGGTGATGCTTTCCGTGGTACTGCGTATAATATGGGATTACCTATTGTAATGTTGGTGGGATATCGTGGCTATAAATCAATGGAACCAGGATCGCCTAGAGTTGACACAGCCGCTACTTTTTTTGAACCAACCCTCAAGGCATGGAACATACCATACAGTGCTATGCATAGTGATGCNGATATTAGTCAAATTTCCAACGCTTTTGCTTTAGCGGAAAGGACATCTCTACCNTCGGCAGTACTCATGATACCGGAGACAGCATAATGCTCGATAAATACGAATGTCTGAAAAAGCTTTCTGATAAACGGTCAGATGAAATAGTGGTTACTACCATGAGCGTATCAATGCCATGGGCTAATTTGTCAGANGGTCCATTAGACTTTGCTCATGTTGAGAGTGCTATGGGACATGCTGCAGACTTCGCGCTCGGCTTAGCAATCGCTCAACCAGATCGCCAAGTTATTGTCATTAATGGAGACGGTTCAACGCTAATGAGTTTAGGNACACTTGTCACAATCGCTCAACGCCCCGCTCCAAATCTAACGATGATCATTACTGAAAATGGCACCTATGAGGTTACCGGAAACCAACCCGTGCCAGGAGCCAATTCCATTGATTATGAAAAAATCTGTTATGGAGCAGGGATTAGCCAGGTCTGTACAATAGACAATCAAAATGATTTTGACTCCCAGCTGGAAAATCATTTTAAAGGTTCCGGACCAAAAATATTTATTTGGAAAATCGAGCGGAGTAACGAACCGGTCCCGAAACCATCGCGCCCCATACGGGAACGTGCTCATCGTCTGCGACGAGCGCTAATCGAATCTCAGGAAAATAGGCAGTGAATTAATAAGGATATTTTAAATGCAACTGCCCCAAATGGCCAAAGTAAAGCAGCATTTCCCCGACGAATACCTATCTGATGTCTCTGGGTCTGTAAAAAAGTCATTAATTGAATCAGGAATAACAAATATAGTAAAGCCTGGTCAGAGAATAGCGATATCATCTGGTAGTCGGGGAATTTCCAACATCCAAACTATCACTAGAACCGTCGTCGATTCTGTAAAAGAAATTGGTGGAAAACCCTTTATTCTCCCTGCAATGGGAAGTCATGGCGGAGCAACCGCCGATGGTCAAAAAGACGTACTCGCCAGTTACGGCATCGATGAAAATAGTATGGGATGCCCGATTGAGGCTACAATGGATGTCCTCGAAGTTGGTAAACTAGTTGACAACACCCCAGTTTTACTCAACCGGCTTGCCGTAGAAGCTGATGGCGTCATTTTAGTGAATCGTATCAAACCACACACATCCTTCAGAGGACAATTTGAAAGTGGACTCATGAAAATGATGACGATTGGTTTAGGTAGCCATCAAGGTGCTACAATAGCACATAGTAAAGGGGCTGAGGGGCTGGCTCGTCTGATACCAGCGTGGGGTAAAACTATTCTGCAAAAGGCACCTATTCTAATGGGAATAGCTATAGTTGAAAATGCCTATGAACAAACGCTTAAGATCGAAGCCATATCTGCGGATAAATTTATTTCACGAGAACCACAGTTATTAGACATAGCTCGCAGTTCAATGCCGCAGATTCCTTGCGAAGGAATTGATGTATTGATCGTAGACCAAATCGGAAAAAATATTTCGGGTACTGGAATGGATACTAATATTATCGGTCGGATGTTGCTACCTGGTGTTAAGGAACCCAATGTTCCCGGAGCATCACGTATTGTCGCACTCGACCTCACCGATGAAAGTCATGGGAATGCAAATGGTGTTGGTTTATCAGATATAATTACGCGACGACTTTTTGAAAAAATTGATTTTGACGCCACCTATGCAAATGTTTTCACTCATACATTTCTTAATCGAGCACATATTCCTATCATCATGGAATCAGACCAAAAAGCAATTGA
>NZPK01000050.1 GCA_002693325.1 Gemmatimonadota bacterium
AAACCCAACCGAGTAACGGCTAAGCCACTACTACCTAGTATTCGGTTATCTGTTGGTTTCATTTCTATCCCTTTACGTGTTTGAGATTTGTATGGTCGATCTAAAATAAAAATTTTTTTTGTTCTCGCGAGATCTAATCTTTAACTTGACCGACTACGAGTAGAAAATTACATTGCCTGCTCTGAGCTTGTTAGGTACTTGTATACTAGAGAGATTGGATTTTATGCGCGCAGAAAAGGCGCGTCGGCGACCAAATTATACCATAATTTTCTTGCTGTTTTGTTTTTGGGTATGGAGTTGTAATCAGCAGGTCACTATTCGTGATACTTCTACTAAATTGTCCGAGCGGCTCCCTGAGAGTTCCTCCTTTTGGCTCTCTCAAGATTTAGACTTCACATGGTCAACTTGGGATAGGGCGCTGGAAGTAAGCCAAAAAAAGGATATACCTTTACTATACTATGTAGCTGCTCCGGGATGCGATGGATTACTTGAAAATCCATCGCTATTGCTACGCTCTTTGATAGAAAAGAATTTTGTTTCTGTACGTGTTGATCCTTTTACTCATCCTGACAGAGCAGATCATTTATTAGTAGCAGGTTGTCCAGCTTTGATTAATGCTTTACCAGATGGTCGAGTTTTTGCGCGAGCTATTGATATTCCAACCGATAAAGTAGAGCAGTATTTACTCCGGATGGACGTTGCATTTAAAAAAAGGAAAAAAACATTAGTAGATAAGGTAACGGAACAACCCAAATCTCGTTTAACAAAATATTCGATTAGTGAATTACAACTTTATCTAATGGCGTCTGTTGATTCGAAAGATAAAGGTTTATTCGGACCTCAGAAGTTTTTTCATGCCGCAGCTCTTACTTTTCTTAGGCAAACAGGTGATTCGGAAGCAATTGCATTCGTGGAGGATACAATAGAAGTCTTACTTGCTTCCCCGTTATGGGAGGATGGAAGCTTCAGGCTTTTCTCGTATTCTCCGGATTGGCAACATCCTGCGCCAGAGAGAGACTTGTTTGATCAGGCTGAAATAATAGGCCTTTTGATAGAGATGGAGCATTGGGGCTTGATTGAAAAATGGATTTCCTACGTAAATCAGTCCATAGCTGATCCTGAAAGTGGAGCACTCCATGGACGTCAATTACAGAGTGCTAATGGTGAATGGTGGACAGATCCGAATATTTATGTTGACCGCATGGCCAGTTCACTTATTAGATTAATTGACTTATCCGAAATAATGGATAGCGTATTGGCGCGAAGGCTTGCAGCTAAAGGCATTGATTACATTGTAGGTAAGTGTGTAGACGACAGTGGTAGTGTTAGTCATGTTTGTAACGCTGAGGGGGCGACTAATTTACTTAAAGACCAGGCTTTAGTTGCTATTGCCTTGAGTAACTGGTCGAAAAAATCTAATAATGGCTCATTAATGCAGTTAGCAAATAAAATTATTCAAGCAGGAAATGAAAAAAAAAATATGAATTTGGGTGATGAAGGTTTAGTTTATTTGGCATATTGGCATTGGAATTATGGAGAACAATCTCGTGCTAAGCAGATCATAAATGAGGCTCGATATCGCTCTAATGATGTCAGGCAAGCTGCATTATGGGGTCTATTAAATCTACACATGGGTCAGTCAAAATTATGAAAGTCATATTGACCGGCGCTACAGGTTTTTTGGGTAATTGTATATTGCGTTTATCATGCCCTTGGGATATTGTTCCCTGGTCTCGATCTATGAGATCTATCGAGGGGGTCGATTGTCGCGTTGTTGATTTGTATGACAGTAATGCTGTAAATGCTGAGATTGCATTAGAAAAGCCAGATTGGATTATAAATACTGCAGCAATTACAAACGTGGATTTCTGCGAAGAGAAGCACCTGATTGCCCGGCGTGCCAATGTTGAAATTGTGAGTAGTTTAGCATCTGCTTGCCGAGCTCATAATGTAGGTTTGTTGCATTTGTCGACAGACTATGTTTTCGATGGGGAGTCTGGTCCTTACGAAGAAAGTCAATCTCCCCATCCGATTTCTCATTATGGCGAACTAAAGTTAGAGAGTGAGCGCATTGTTTTAAATGATCTCAAACATGGGATAGTTGTTCGGACGATGTGGTTGTATGGATATACGCCTAATGCTCGTGCAAATATGATTACGTGGCCACTCGATGCTTTGTTGCAGGGGAATGGAGTTAATATTGTAGAGGATCAGTGGGGTAATCCAACTTACGGTCCTGATTTGGCTTGCTGTTTGAGTGAATTGTGTCGAAGAAACGCTTATGGGTTATGGCATGTAGGTGGGGGAAGCTTTCTCACACGTCACCAGCAAGTCAGAGAAATGGCTGATTTTTTTTCTTTGGATGCTTCGTTGGTG
The DNA here is from genome assembly GCA_002693325.1 of Gemmatimonadota bacterium. Taxonomy (GTDB): domain Bacteria; phylum Latescibacterota; class UBA2968; order UBA8231; family UBA8231. Next base: position 2,377 of record NZPK01000050.1, read on the forward strand.
AACGGAATAAAAACTGAGGAACTCGGTCAATCGGCTTCTCGTCCTTTAATTTCGGGTTTGATCACTTCTGCGGTCGAGAAGAAATTAGACTGGTATCCGATGTCATTTAAGGATAGCTTAAATCATTTAATCAGGTGCTCAGACTTTAAAAATCGTTATCCTCAATTAGTTTGCGGACGAGGTTAGGTTGGAAGATAAAAAGATAAATGTTACTCTTGTTACACCAACGTATAACGAGAGAGAAAATATACCGATATTGGTTCAGGAAATCTTTGCAGTAATTACAGATAATCCGGACATAGATATCGAAATTATTGTTGTAGATGACAATTCTCCGGACGGTACTGGATCGGTGGCAGAAGATTTGCGTCAAAATTATCCGGTTTCTGTTATCCATCGAAGCGGCAAATTGGGTTTGGTTTCCGCAGTTATGGAAGGTTTTGGGCGTTCAAATAGAGATTTTCTCGGAGTTATTGATGCCGATCTTAGCCATGATCCAAGTATTCTTCCAGAGCTCATACGTGGTTTGAAAAAATATGATGTTACGATAGGAAGTCGGTTTGGCGAGACGAGCAAGGTAGAAAAATGGGCATTCCATAGACGGCTTACTTCCTTAACTGGGGTAGGATTGGCTCGTATTTTAACGGGTGTAGAGGACCCCCTTTCGGGTTACTTTTTTCTACGTCGAGATTGTTTGGCGGATCTTAGTTTAACTTCAGCAGGATACAAAATCTTGCTTGAAATTCTTGTCAAAGGAAAAGTGAAAAATCATCTTTCAATCCCTTTTGTATTTCGCAATAGGCAATTTAGCAGTAGTAAGCTTAATGCACGCGAGTATTTGTTGTTTGCAAAACAGTTGATCTATTTTGCGCTATATAAACTTACTGGCCGAAATAAAGGGTAAGTCTAATTGAAACTTAGTGTAGTATTACTCAGTTATAATACTCGTGACCTCACAGAACAGGCACTGCGATCAACATTGACGGCATTGGATGGGATTCAATCGGAAACTTTCGTAGTCGATAATGCTTCTGTCGATGGCAGTGCCGAAATGATCAAAGAAAAATTTCCCGAAGTTACTCTGCTAGTCAATGATAAAAACATCGGCTTTTCGGGTGGAAATAATAAGGCTCTTTCTAAGGTCAGCGGAAGTTATATTTTGCTAATAAATACGGACACTATTGTGCATCGGGATGCGTTTAAAGAGCTGGTCGGTTTTTTAGATGCCCATCCTCAAGCTGGTGCAGTAGGTTGCAAAATTCTAAACCCAGATGGTACGCTCCAGCTAGATAGTCGTCGTGGATTCCCGACGCCCTTTGCCGCATTTTGTAAAATGTCAGGATTGAGTCGTTTATTTCCTAAGCATAAGAAAATTGCCCGCTATAATATGACCTTTTTAGATCCTGAAAAGGAAGCGGAAGTCGATGTTCTTTCGGGGTCTTGTATGCTCGTAAGGAAAGAAGCGATGGATCAAGTGGGATTACTTGATGAAGATTATTTTATGTACGGGGAAGATATTGATTGGTGTTATAGAATTCGCAAAGCGGGATGGAAAATTTTCTACATACCAAGCGCACAAATAATACACTTTCGCGGTGAAAGTGGCCGGGCGGTGCCGCTTAGGATTCTGTATAGGAAAAGCAAAGCGATGTCGATATTTGTTGGGAAACACATGGTGCGTCGATATCGTTTTTTCCCTATGTGGATTTTACATTTTGCAATCACTATATACGGGATATTACGTTTCACAGCCAATATGCTGCGACTGTCGGTAATACCATTGGTAGATCTAACACTCATTCTGTTTGGTATAAAAATGGGACTTACTGTGCGTTATCATCCCGAATTGGTTCCATTGATTGGACAGATAGAGGGATTAGCCCATCGGCTGTCTGTAGATGTTGAGCCGACGCGTTGGCTGGAATTACCCCCTTATTCAGAAATGCAATGGGCGATGGTTTACCTTGTTTCAGCACTAGTTTGGGTGAGCACTTTTTGGTTATTAGGGGTGTATGGTGTTCGTCGATTATCTGCGTTTTGGGCTTTTATTGCTGTGTCCTTAGGTTTTGCTATCATTATGACCTTGGTATTCTTTTTTAAAGCCTATAATTTTTCGCGTCTGGCTGCCAGTGCTGCTTGGGGATGTAATGTTATGCTACTATGTGGATGGCGCTTTGTCGTAAGTTGGCTTGGGAATAAACGTGAATCTTCTGGGAGACGGGATCGCGCGATTTTGGTCGGGAGTGATGATTATGCTTGTCGTTTCCTGACTTATTGGAATGCGAAAGGTTACTTAAATCGGGATCTTATAGCTGTTGTCTCAGAAAATGCCAAGAATACAACTTTATTAGCAGGTAGGCCTGTGCTGGGAAATTTTATAAACCTGGAAAAAGTTATTGAGAATTTGCAGATTGAAACCGTTATATTCGTCCCGGGCACTTTGGGGATAGCTCTTGAACATTTGTCTGATCGATGGGGAAACCCCGACCTTCAAATTTCTATGATTCCTCTTTCTTTCGATGAATCTTGGGATGGAAATCTTGTTGATATTACTCAAAACAAGTGAAAATTCAGTCAAGAATATGGATAATGTTACCAAACGGGCTCAGATGATTTTGGCTATTTAAATTTTAAGTCTATTGATTTGGTGAAAATTTTGAAAAAGGATTTTGCGCGATTACCATTTTCTTGAGAAGTTGTAGTACACGAGATTTGTTTGATCGGGTCATAACTTAGGAAATTTTATTGTGGAGAATTTATATCCATGTCGGGAATAGAGGTAGCGGGTGGCAAAAAGATAATTTTACCGTTAAGTCGGGCGGTAGAGATAGCTGTTAGAAGCTTGAAAATTCGTTTCGGTCGGTCGTTAATCACGACAAGTGGAGTTGTGCTCGCAATTGCTTTTTTGATGTCGGTATGGAGTAGCAATGCGATTGTATCAAGTTTGCGGGATGCGAATAAAAGTGAAATCAATCTTTTGTTACAGAAAAAAGGTGTTGAAACGGGAATAACCGACGGTGGAACTGAGTCGGCAGAGGTAAGAGCTCGAATCAAAGAAGAAGAGTCAAAGCAGGTTTGGCTTATTGGTTTGTCTCTGCTTGTATGCGTAGTAGGAATAGCCAATGCCATGCTAATGTCTGTAACGGAACGGTTTAGGGAAATTGGAACGATGAAATGTTTGGGAGCTTTAGACGCGTTTATAGTTAAGCTATTTTTACTGGAATCTACATTTCAGGGCGTGGTGGGTACTACTGCTGGGATAGTACTGGGTTTTCTCTTAACATTGATGCTTGCTTTATTAGATTACGGAGGATTTGTCTTTGATTACTTCCCGCTTAAGGAAATCGCACGTTCTGGATTATATGCTTTAGTGGCTGGGACGCTTCTTTCTCTTGTTGGAGCGATGCTTCCGGCTTATCGTGCTGCTAAAATGGAGCCGGTTGAGGCTATGCGTTCGGATACGTAATTAAATTTTTCAAGGTAATGAGCAAATGACAGAAGTACAGGAAAGTGTCTCTGAATCTGTGAAAACTGAAGATGAACAGAGAACGGTTGTGCGCACTCAGCAGGTCAAAAAGATTTATACCATGGGTGAGATTGAAGTCCATGCGCTGAGGGGCGTTGATATGGAGATATATACTGGCGAATACCTTTCGATTATGGGTCCATCTGGTTCAGGGAAAAGTACTTTTTTTAATATGGTGGGCGGGTTGGACAAGCCGTCAGAGGGGAAGGTCTACATTGATGAGGTTGATGTTGCGCAGTTAGATGCATATGAATTGGCATGGCTTCGTTGTAGAAAAATCGGCTATATTTTCCAGTCATTTAACTTGATACCTGTAATGACGGCTCTTGAAAATGTCACCTTACCTATGGTGTTTGCGGGTCTAACTGGTGACGAGGCTCGAGATAAAGGAATGGATCTANTAAAAAAGGTAGGTTTNGGGGAACGTTATTCACATAAACCGTTCGAATTGTCGGGTGGACAGCAGCAAAGAGTTGCTGTGGCTCGAGCTTTGGCAAACGATCCGGCCGTTGTTTTGGCAGATGAGCCAACGGCAAATCTAGATTTGCGCACTGGCACCGAAATTATCGAGCTATTGCGTGAGATGAATCAGTCTTCCGGTGTTACCGTAATTTCGGCGACTCACGATCANAAAATGCTTAGCGTTTCCGATAGAGTTGTGTGGGTTAAGGATGGACTCGTTGAACGTGTCGCACGTCGCGAAGACTTGGACATTGAGGTAACGCATGTAGAAGGCGAGTAGTGTTGCCTGAGTATCCGATCCAGGTTTGGTTGTGTGCTGTGGTTGCTGTAGTAATTATGGGCGTTGCGAAAGCAGGGTTTGGTGGCGGCATAGGATTAATTGCTACTCCTCTTCTTGCGTTAGTGTTNCCGGTTAGTGATGCTGCTGCCCTGATGTTACCATTGTTAATAGCCTGTGACGGTTTTGCTCTGAATCATTATATTAAGTCTTTTGATTCCCGAAGTATAAAGCGTCTCTTGCCTGGCGCTCTTGTTGGTATATCTGTGGGCACTTTCTTCTTCAAGTTCTTTGGCAATCATGAGCAGATTCTAAGAGTAGGATTGGGAGGTCTTGCACTTTTATTTGTAGCCTATCAAATTGGAAGAAATAGCTTACACACTGTCATAAATAAATATCAACCACGAACTGCCGAAGGTGTGTTGATGGGCGTTTTATCAGGTTTTACTTCTACAATTGCCCATGCTGGTGCTCCTCCTGTAATTATTTATTTATTACCACAAAACCTGCCTCGTGCTCAATTTGTAGGCACTACGGTTGTTTTTTTCGCGCTACTAAATCTAATTAAATTACCTCCCTATTGGGCCTTGGGCCTTTTTCATAGCGATATTTTTAAAATGACAGTCTTACTTTCTCCATTGGCTTATATAGGAGTGCGTTTAGGAGTTTTTTTAAATAAGCAATTTTCGGATCTTTGGTTTAATCGGGTAGTGTATGGTTTACTTGTTCTAACGGCATTGCAGTTAATNACGAATAAGTTATTTTTTTTCGATTTATTTTGAAAATTGATCATTATCAAGGGAGACACAATATGCGAGTTGCAATCGCTGGTTTTTCGCATGAATCCAATACATTTTCTTCCCAACCTACTCAAATAAATGATTTTGATTTGTTGGAAGGGAAAGATTTGATTGATTTCTATCGAGATACTTTTCATGAATTAGCTGGCTATATTGCCGGAGCGGAGGAGTATGGCTATGAAATCTTCCCAATTCTCGCTGCGGGGGCTACTCCCGCCGGCAAAGTTACAATGGAAGCGTATGAAAATTTCGTTAATCTGATACTTGCCGGTTTAAAGGATGGTCCATCTATTGATGGGGTGCTATTGGCTTTACACGGTGCTATGGTAGCCGAGGAATTTCATCATGCAGATGCTGAAACGGTCAGAAGAGTTCGAGGCCAAATCGGTCCGGATGTCCCGATTGTTGTTACGCATGACTACCATTCAAATATCCCACCTGAACTGATCGAAGCAGCTGACGCTTTGATCGTCTATAAGACTAACCCACATATAGATCAACGCGAAAGAGGTTTNCAAGCGGCTTCCGTATTAGTTGATACAATTCACGGAAAAGTAAAGCCTGTTATGGCATTAGCAAAGCCGGAATTACTATACAATATATATTTTCATAATACCAGCACCGCCCCTATGTTACCACTTATGCAGATGGCTAAAGATTTGGAAAAAAAGCCAGGTATTCTTGCTTGCAGTGTGGCGGCAGGATATCAGTATGCTGATGTTCCCCATATGGGTCCTTCAGTAGTGGTAGTTACTGATGGTGATATTGATTTGGCTGACTATCACGCTCAGTCAATCAGTAAGCGTTTGTGGGATCTGCGTGACGAACTTATGCCACAGGTTCCTAACCCTGCACAGTCCGTAGAGTTGGCAAAGAATAGCGATACATTTCCTGTCTGTTTACTTGACTTTGGTGACAATATTGGCGGTGGATCTGCGGGCGACTCTACTTTTATCTTACATGAATTGCTTTTGCAGTCTGTCGAAGGATGGGTTTATACTCTTTGGGACCCTAAAGGNGTAGAGGTGTGTTTCAAGGTCGGGATTANTGAGCGAGTGAATATTATGGTAGGAGGGCACACAGATGAAATGCATGGAGAGCCTTGTCTGATATCAGGTAAAGTAAAGACACTACACGANGGAATATATGAAGAGACGGAACGGCGCCATGGTGGGGGTCGTCGTTTTGATCAGGGGCTTACAGCCGTAATTGATGTAGATGGAAAAGGAATGCTAATTTTAAATAGTATTAGATCTTCGCCCAATAGCATTCATCAGATTACGAGTGTTGGGATACAGCCCACGCAATACAAAATATTAGTTGCTAAGGGAGCGGTGGCGCCACGTGCTGCATATGAACCATTTTGTCCCAAGCTTATTGAAGTTGCATCAGGAGGCGCCACGGACATTTTGCGCAATAGCGATCAATATAAGTTTGCGCGAAATAATCTTTATGAGTGGAAAAGTTAGATTGTCAGTTATTAAAGTTAATCATTTACTTAGGAGTAAATATGACACTGCGTATCGGTATCGTTGGAGCGGGAGAAAATACTAAGCTACAGCATATTCCTGGTTTTAAAAGTATTGAAGATGTAGAGGTTGTTGCCGTTTGTAATCGGACGGAAGCCTCAGGTAAAAAAGTTGCTGAGGAGTTTGGTATTCCCGTCGTTTATAAAGATTGGAATGAATTAGTAAACAGTGATCAGATCGATGCAGTGTGTATAGGGACCTGGCCATATTTGCATAGTCCGATAACAATTAAGGCGTTGTCTTCTGGGAAGCACGTACTTACCGAAGCCCGGATGTGTATGAACTTGAAAGAAGCGCAAGAAATGCATGAGGCCGCGGAACAAAGTGATTGCGTTGCTATGGTTGTACCAGCACCATTTTATTTAACGGCAGAGCCGACTCTATTGAGTATGCTCAAGAAAGATTTTTTTGGTGAGATTTTGGAGATAGAAGTGCGTGGACTTGCTGGTGGATTTGATCCTAATGCACCCTTGCATTGGCGTCAACGACGAGACTTATCTGGTCAAAATATTATGGCACTTGGTATTTTTAATGAGACTGTAAGAAGATATGTCGGCCACGAAAAGTCAGTTATGGCTCATGCTACTATTTTTACACATGAGAGGATCGATTCGGAGACGGGCATGAAGCGAGTGGCAGATGTTCCGGAGAGTATCGGTGTTATTTCAGAGATGGAAAACGGTGCTACGGCGGTTTATCATTTGAGTAGTGTTGCCCGATTCGGAGATAGTTTTACGTTCGAATTCTATGGAACAAAAGGTTGCTTTAAGATGGAAGGTGGTACAGCTTTTAATCCTGGGAAAGTTTGGGTGGCTGGAGAGAGCGATGAAGCCCCGCGTTTATTAGAGTTGCGTGAACAGCCCCGCAACGGATGGCGTGTGGAGGAAGAATTTGTGGATGCAATTAGGGAAGGGAAACCCGTTACGCACACAAATTTTACAGATGGACTTCGATATATGGAATTTACTGAAGCAGTACAAATGAGTTTAGCAGAAGGACGAAAAGTAAATTTGTCGGAACTTTAATTCGTAGGGTTAATTATTTTCTTCGGCCCTTTTTACCAAAATCAGGCAGATTTTAATATATCCTATTCAATATTTTTTCCGCAATGAGGACAGGGAGAATTGGATTGATGCTGTTTGTCATTTTTACGAATTTTTGCTAGCGCCTCTGTAAATGCAGCACCAAGTATTCCTGCGGGCAGAGCAAACATTCCGATACCCAATATAGCAATCACCGCAGCAATTGATTGACCCGCAGCGGTAATGGGAAACGTGTCTCCGTATCCAACGGTAGTAAGTGTTATGATTCCCCACCACATTGTGGATGGAATATTTGGAAATACTTCGGGCTGGACTTCATGTTCGACAAAATACATTAATGAGGAAGAGACGATTAAAAGAGTTATTAAAACAAAGAAAATGCTAATTAATTCTTCTTTTCGGTCTATGAGTACCTGTCCTAGTAGTCGGAGGGCTCTTGAATAGCGAGCTAATTTGACGATGCGAAATATGCGCAATAATCGGACTGTTCTTACGACTCGCATATCGACGCCTAATACGCCTAAAAAGAACGGAAGTATAGCCAGAGCGTCAATGATTGCTAAAGGTGACAGTGCGAAGCGAATCCGGCCACGGATAGGGCTATCTGAATAGCGCGAATTTGTAGTACAAGACCATAGCCTTAAGGCATATTCTACCGTGAAAATTGTTATTGAAAAGAGTTCAAAGATCTTAAATGTTTCATAATATTGTTCATGAATCGTATCAATAGTTTCTAATACAAGAGCTATAATATTTAGAAATATCAGCAAGACTATAGCTGCATCAACTGCTCGTCCTTTATCGTCGCCAGGCTCCAGTAAATAATAGATATTTTCGCGAATATTCATGCTATATTCCTCGTTCTGTACTTTTTATAAAAAATCATTGATCAAAAATTTCTTCAGCTAATCCAAACGCTGTGGTCATCCCGACCCCTCCTACGCCATTCACAACAGTAACTTCCTTGCTTGGGTTCGCCACGAATTCTGATTTGCCAAAAAGTTTAGCATATATTCCATGCCACCGCTGAGTTATTTCTAATGAAGGAAAAGTTAAAAAAGATTCAAGGTAGTCTAATATAAGCTTATCAACTATCGGTCGATCAAAAATCGATGGCTGCCATGCGTATTCGTGAGAATCACCTATTAAGATTTCTCCTGCCCCATTTTGTGAAGCTAAGACATGTATTCCCCAACGGTCGAATTCGGGCGATTCTTTTGNAATTCGATTTGAATATGATTCTAGNGATTTACAGCTCTTGAAAGAGTCATAATGACGAAGTGTTAGACCTGCAGCGATGGCAGGGCCGAGTTTCCAATTATGTGGCTGAGGAGAAGTACGCATCATTTGTAATTTGCATCTTGTTATGTTACTTGAGCGAAAAAGATCAGGATATAAGCTTTCGAAGTCATCACCGCTACATACAANAGAACGTTCGACGTTCCAAGTGCCTTCAGAAGTATAGACGTGTGGATGATGGATTTCGTGCACTTGCGTTGAGTAATTAAGGCGCACATTGTAATTATCAGAAAGAAATTTTGGTAATTTAGTCATAGCCTGACGTGGATCGATGCATAGTTCCTGTTTGCTCCATAGACCTCCATATAATCCCCTGGCTCGAATTCCGTTACAAATGGATATTGTTTTTTTGGAGTTAACTAACTCAACTTGGTAACCTGATGCAGGGGCAAGATCACTGAATTCGCATAAAATATCCCATTCGTCCTGAGCGTAAGCTAGATGCAAAGAGCCCGTTTTTCTGTGCCATATCTTTGCTTTTGTTGCTAAGTCTATCCATTGTTCTCGAGTGCGTAAGGCCCTTTCATGCACTTTGCCAGGGGCTTGCCCGATAGGCCATATAAGGCCGAAGTTCCGAATAGAAGCGCCTTGAGCTTGACGGGAACGTTCGAAAATTACGACAGAATAACCACGTTTGGCAGCTTCGAAGGCATGCGCTATACCTAATATTCCTCCGCCTACGATGGCAACATCACATTTTTTTTCCATGACATCAAAAGTTATGGTTTGACCGCGGCTCTAAGAAATTTTTTTGACTTGGCTAATTTGATTGCTTTNGGTAATTCGCATAAGGGCATGGGCGATCCTACAAGATCTTCATAGGGATAGCAATGTTGGCTCTGCTGGAGGAATTTAATAGCTTTTTCTAAATGTTGAGGTTTGTAATTATGGACTCCGCGTATATGAAGACATTTACGGATAATCTGTTCTCCAGTAATCGGTAGAATGCTATCCGGATGTACCATACCTACGAATATGTATTCTCCATCAGGTCTAAGTAAAGACACTCCCTGATTTAATATTTCTGAGTTTCCTGTTACTTCTATGGCTAAATCGATTCCGTTAGGNTCTCGAGAATCAATTTCTTCAATNCTTTCCACAGGTATGCCGCCAAATTGTTGGCTGAACTCGCGCCTTGAGGCTAATTGATCCATGCAATAAACACGAGGNATGCCTTGTTGACGAAGCAATGCACAAGCGTAAATACCGAGTAGGCCCGAACCTTGTATCAGTGCAGAATTACAAGGAGTTGGCAGTTCAGAAGTTGCATTAATCATAGTGGCGAGTGCGCAGTTGGCTGGAGCTACTACTGCGTCGCTCAAACCCTCAGGAACCTCGATGACGTGTGTTCCTTCTCGAATTATAATGTGACTTGAGTAACAACCATTTAAGCCGGAACCGTCGTCGATAGGAGCGTGACCATATTTGAAAAGTTTACGACATTTTTGGGGTATGTTTAGATCTAAACAGTTATAACAATTTCCACAATTATCAGCTATTGACCAAGTAACCCGTTGTCCCGGTTGCCAATCTTTACGATTTTTCCCCGTTGCCTCAATTATGCCAACTGCCTCATGACCTAATATACACGGAGTTTTTTCCTGGCGTTGACCAGAGAGAGTATGCAAATCCGACCCACAAATAGTTGCTAGGGTAATGCGAACCAGCAATTNGCCAGCGCTGAGTGTTTTTGGTAGTGGAATTTCTTCTTTCTTGAGAGGTATGCCTGCACCTAGGAAAACTTGAGCATATGCCATAGCATTATTGTTTTTTCTTGCGCCAATATTCTTCTAATGTATCGTGGGGNTCCCAGCCTAAAAGTCGCTTGGCNTTATAATTACGGTAGCGTCCGTGGGGTGTGTCTGTTGTTATGAAAAAGATTTCACATTGTGAGGGTAAAGTATTTAAATTTGTTTCCAAACCNTTACGTATTGCTCTGGCAGCATCTGGGAAAGTTACGGAAAACGGATTTGTGCCTCCTCCAGATTGTTGAGAATTAGGTTGGGGGTCCCTGAAGCTAAGAAACAACATAGTCATGATGTTTATGTCGTGGTTATCACTGAATACCTGGCAAATCTCCTGCCCGATAGATTTACTATGTGCGTATAGATTGAGGCCGGAGTGAATCGGNACTTCTTCGGAGATTTCAAAATCAAATTTTTCATAATGAGGACCTACTTGCGTAAAATGAGGTCCTGTATTTATGAAACGATTATGTCCCAGTTCAACAGCCGTTTTAATAGCGTTATAAGTACCTAAAGTATTGACATCAAATGCTAATTTTCGATCTGGGCGGAGTACAGAGCAATTTACGATTACATCCGTACCTTCGGCTGCTTTTCTTACTTGGNTAATATCACTGACGTCCACACGCATAGTTTCATGGGGACTTTCTATTTCCATGATATCAGTGATTCGCAGGCTATAACTTCCTTCCAGCTCTTTGACTACATGGGGACCTAAAAAGCCGTTGCCACCTAAGAGTAGGACTTTCATTGATATTTCTCGAATGTTTCTGCGGGAACAAAGCTTAGTAGATCGCAAATGCGCTGACATGAAAATCGTGATAATTCAGAGACGGATTGAAGGTGCAAGATTCGGTATGGAATCTCTGNGGTTTTCGTAGAAAACCCTTGATCGATTAAAAGAGAGATAGCTTGAGCGGCATCAGATTCGGCTAACCACATAGGGTCGTATTCTTTATCTCCGATTTCCTGCTCTTTTATTAAGTGACCCAAACGAAGAATGGACACNNTTAAAGCATTGCTATGTGCAAATTCTTTACCTACAAATTCNGTTAAATGCGCTCCAAGAGTCTCAGGTTCTACGCTGGGTAACGGTTTCCAATCTTCGGTTACTGTCATATCTGGATCATAAGGAGTCATAAGATCAAGAGTACTCAAAATTATGACTTGACGAACATCTGTATTCACTGCGGCAGAGAGTAAGTTATATTGCCGACGCGTGCTTATATCTACCCAGTCTGTTTCTGAGCCTTTGACGCATTGGGAATATGGCAAGCAAATTAAGGCGTCCATGTCTTTTACTAATTGGTCGGTTGCTTCGTCATGATGAAGTTCGGACACAATAAATTCGTAGTCCGTTTCAATAGGGATGCTATCTGTTAAACGCAGTTCGTGCTTTTTTCTTAATGCGTCTGCAATTGCGAATGCAAATGGAGCACTGGCGCCTGAAATGAGAATCTTCATTGTCTTAAATTTCTATTAGAGGACTTGTTGGTCGATATTCATTGGTATTATATCGTGTATTTTGCTGTCCAAAAGTGCGGATGGAGATTGCATTTCAAGTACAGCATCAGAATGCAATTCCTCTATAGTCTTACACCCCGCGGTTGCTAGAGTAGCCCGTAACATTTGAATAATCATTGGTAATTTATCGAAAATCGAACCAACATGAGGGACATATCCAGAAATACCTTCTTCGAAGAAATTTTCTTTTGTCTGTGCATAACGTCTCATGTTGTGGGCACGCATGCTACCCTCCATCCAATATTCTTTTACTATTTCACCTGCTGCATTGCGCATTAGACTACCGTGACTTTCGGTGTAGCGAGCAAAGAAATTGCCCATCATCAATGTATCAGCTCCTAAAGCTAAGGCTACCGACATTTCGGCGGGGCCCGATATTCCACCATCGGCAATCAAGGGAATATATCGACCGCTTTCTTTCGTAAAATTTTGCCGACTTTTGCCGACTTCCATTAAGGATGTGCCTTGTCCTCGTCCTGTAGCTTTTACTTCCTGAGTCGTGCATCCTGAACCTATTCCCATTCCAACCTTGACAGCATCTGCGCCAGAATCTACCAAAAAACGAAAGCCTTCGTGTGTTATGATGTTACCGCCAACCACGGGAGTTTCTGAATGTTTTTTAATGAATTTGATCATTTCGGCTTGGTATTCTGTGTGTCCATCGGAAGCATCGATAAACAGCACATCTACTCCATTTGAAATGAGCTCTTGTGCCCGTTCTTTGTCTTCTGCGTGGGTGGATATTGCAGCGCCTACGAGTAGACGTTTTTGTTCGTCTATCGATTCATTAGGGTGTCGTAAGTGTTTATCAAGGTCCTTTTTGAAAACGACCGTTTGAAGAATACCCTCTTCAGAAAGAATCGGGAGAAACCCACGTCCGAGTTTAATCATCAAATCATTAGCTGCTCGTAGCTCATTAATTTCTGTTCCAAACTGTACGTCGGTTTTCATTCGTTCACTCACTTGAACGGAAAGGTCGCGACGTTCATCAAAATCTTTATCTGTCAAAATCCCAATTAATTTATCGTGGAATATACCACTTTGTGTGACAGGAAACGTGGTATATCCGGTTTTTTGAATTATAGAGAGAACTTCAGATATACGTTGATTTGGAGAGAGGGTCATTATATCCGTCTGAAAGCCGGCTTTGAATCGTTTTACCTGAACAACTTTAGCACACTGCTCATCTATTGTCTGACTGACAGGAAGGATACCAATGCCTCCTAACTGTGCGAGAGATATTGCCATGTCTACGCCCGTTACAGCTTGCATGGCCGCACTTAAGAAGGGCGTATTTAATTCTATAAATTGTTCACGTTTTTGGCATAAACGAGTGGTTAGCTGTACATTTGGTGCATTTCCGTCGTTGGCGGTGTAACCCGGAAGAATACGAAATTCTTTCAAACTGTGTGATGGGGTTTGTAATACCTTAGCCATTTGTTGCTCTACTTATATCGAGAATTGTTGAGTTANACGGTTTGCCGTGGTAAAAAAATAGGTAATGGGGTAACATTTTACAATACCGAAGAAATTGAATTTCTTGTTTATTTGGTGCATCTTTATNTTATAATCGTAGTGATACTTATTCGAACGAGAGAGGTTGCATGTCATACAGAAAATTTTATCCACAATATCAAAAATCCCGTGGATTAGGATCATTTATTTTTGGACTTGGCCTAGGTCTA
>NZPK01000051.1 GCA_002693325.1 Gemmatimonadota bacterium
CAGTCGTTTGCAGATCTACTACGTACTTTAACAATAAGGTCATAATCACCATCAGTTAAACATTACTCCTTTCTTAGCTGATGGTGATTATGACCTTATTGTTAAAGTACGTAGTAGATCTGCAAACGACTGGTTTAGGGCAGAGTGTGAAGTTATTGGGGAAGATCGTAAACGCCGGTTTTTCCACAGTGGAACGTCATGGCAATATCTTATAGACAGGTGCTATTATTTTGATGAGGCTTGTCAGGCGTTGACCTATAAGGCTGCAGAAACTGATGGCGTCAATATGGAGGTATCTGCATGGGAAAAAGCTTGTATAGTTGATGCACCGGACTCTCAAAATATTGAATCGATTGACGTTGAAGAAAGAGAGATTCTTCCCACATTGATTACGGAGTTAGGGGAGGTGGATGCTGCCGGATCTATTGACATAAACACGATCCCCGAATCATTTACACGGGTAAAATTTGTACATCCTGAATCTCTATTACAAGTTGGAAAAACAGAGGCATTAGTCCAGACTCGTTCGATGGACCGTGCTGCTTATGCAGTCATTGATATGGGTCGCGTGGTTTATGGGGATCCACGGATTCGGTTTCGTTGTAAAGAGGGTACTATTATAGATCTGGGTTTCTCTTTAAATAAAAAGAAATTTGAAAAAACGGTCCGCAGAGTCTGTAAAAACGGGTATACTGACTGGACTATACCTTTGAGCGTAACTTGTCGTTTTGTCTCTATAAGAGTGAGTTGTTGTTCTAGTGAGATGCGAGTGGATAGCTTGGCAATAATAGAGCAGGCCTATGATGTAGAGGTAAAAACGAAAATAGTAAGTGGATCCAAATGGGACTCATACTTTGATGTGGGTCTCCATGCACTCAAAGATGCTCGACGGGCTTCTTACATTGATCATGGTAATGGAAAGAAAGCTTTTGGTCTGCATGCCTATATTTTAGGGCTTAACGACATCTACCGAACGGGCAATACACAGACATTGCGCGCTATGTTAGCTGAAACTAATAATGTTTCTTCAAGAGAGGAGTGTGCTGCCTTAGCCCTTTGTGCTGTTGAATTTGGCAATCATTCCTCCATAAACCCAACAGCTAAGAGTCTTTCGGCTATAACAGACGGTTTGTTTTATTTTTCTTCCATTTCCGAAGAAGTTCCTGTCTACACAGAAATGCTAATCGAGGCAGCTTGCGAAAAGTTGAAAAGATATTTTGTTGAATTGGGCGATGGGGAAATGGTCGAGAAGCTAAACAACGCTGCTAAAGTTGTAAGATCGCGGTATATGATTAATTGGTCTATAGAAAATGGCATTATTGAAGCAAAACAATCAGCCTCTCACGATGCACTTTGGGCAGANTCGATTGCTTTATATTTTCAATTAGTNGAACATATTCAGGCTGGTCCTGTTGTCCAGCGTGTCAAAGATTTTCACTTAAATGGTGAGAATCTGTGGCTGGCATGTCTTCAGGCAGGCGCGCTTTGGCAGTTGGGAGAGTTTGAAGACGCCTGCTCGGTTATTGAAGAAAATTGGGGAAGATTATTACCTTTGTCGGGTCGCACGTGGTCAGAAAAGTCTAACACCCTAGAGACACTACCTGGTCCCGATGCGATAATAGCCTGCTTCTATTATGGAATACGTTCAATTACTGCAGAAAAATGTGTGCTTGAAATNCGCCCCAGTGTCCAATCTTTAGAAAGAGTTCAGGCAGAATTTACGATNAGAGAAAATACCGTTGGGCTAAGTTGGGCGTTAAATGGGGCTGGATATCTACAACTTGAAGTAAAGCAGAATCGAAATAGTGAATTACGACTGGCTGTTNCCCGATTGGGTAAGCGTTTTCCGACTATAACAATTAATGGAGAAATGGTTTGGAGAAACGAAAAAGTATATAATAATTTTCAAGTTCAAGAGGTGATCAGTGAATTAGAGTATGTTGTATTTGTCGTTTACAAGGCCGGGGTATACAAGGTTGAACTCTCAGCCTAAGAAATAGAGAATAAAAAATGGAAACAAATTTCTTATATTATCAGTTACACAAATTAGGACCGCAGATCGTAAAAAATACTCCCTTACTGATTTTACTTCACGGTTATGGCTCGAATGAAACTGATATGTTAAATCTTGGGCCGTATTTTGATGAAAAAGAGATGANCTGTGCAAGCGTTAGGGCGCCTTATCAACTTGATATGGGAGGCTACGCATGGTTTGATATTGAGAGAACGCCGGACAAGATACATTTTGATTATGAACAGGCTATGATGTCACTTGGCAGTTTGAGTGAACTTGTTCAAAAGTTAAAAATAGAATTTGAACCAACAAAAATTATCGTTGCAGGCTTTAGCCAAGGCGCTACAATGGCTATGGCTGCGGGATTTCAGAACCCGAATCACTATTCTGCGGTAGTAGCATTAAGCGGATTATTTGGCGAACAGATGAAACCGGATGATCTTGAAACACTAACGGGTTTACCAGTTTTTGTCTCCCATGGCACTTATGATGAAGTAATACCTATTGAGCAGGCGCGAGATTCTAAGGTTTTGTTATCTGATTTACCCATAGAACTTGATTATTTCGAATACGACATGGGGCACACTATCGGGCCAGATTGTTTGTCCCGGTTACGGGAATGGGTTTTTGAAAGACTGGATTGAAAATTACCAAACAGTAATATCTATTTGCAATATTAAATGTTCAGACCCATCCTCCAGTTTCTTCTCTAACAATTGTCTCCATTGCTTGTATCCAGTCTGGGTGTTCATTGAGGCATGGGGATAGGTGGAAGTCATCTCCACCCCCTCTTTCAAATTGTTCTAAACCCTCTCTTCCAATTTCATCAATAGTCTCTAGACAATCTGATGTAAAACCTGGACAANATGTTAGTAGCTTTTTGATATCTCGTTTTCCAAATTCCTCTAAGATTTCTTCGGTATACGGTTCGAGCCATGGCTCTTTNCCAAANCGGGATTGGAAGCTAAGCGTCCAATTATTGTTATCTAGGTTGAGCTTCTTTGCTAGCAGGTCTGCCGTCTCTTCACATTGTTTGCGATATGGATCTCCCTCTTTTACGTAGCGGTTAGGAATACCATGAAATGTGATCAGATAATGATCTGGGCNCCATGTAAGCTCTGCTTCAGACTCTCGGAACCGTTGGGCTAAAGCATTTATATACGCCGGATGTTTAAAATATGGCGGAACGAATCTTAATGTAGGCATCGTTCTTTTTCGACTAAAAAACCATGGACATCTGCGTCCCATGGCTGCCCGATTGACTGCATCATAAACGGACCCGGTGGTTGCACACGAGAACTGAGGATACATTGGAAAAACAAGAATACGATCTATACCTTTTGATTCAAAAATTTTGAAAACATTAGAAATACTGGGGTCTCCGTATTGCATGCCCAATATGACTTCATAATTACTGCCCAATTTTTCGCTTAATGCTTTTTCTTGAGCTCTTGAATGNACCATTAGNGGNGANCCTGCTTCCGTCCAGATGTTTTTGTANAGGGCCGCCGATCTTTTTGGCCGGAAGGTAAGCACGATTCCATATAAAATGGGATACCATTTAATTGGGTGCACATCGACAACCCTGGGATCAGATAAAAATTGGCGTANATACGGTCTGAGAGCCTTGGCGGTAGGTGCAGTAGGGGTACCAAGTTGAGCTAAAAGGACACCTATTTTATTGGAGTTCTTCATAGTATTTTAAAAGATAATTTATTATCTCTAAATGGATTGATGAGGTTGGTTATACGGTTTAGTTTTGTTTCCTCTTGAATATAAGGGATTCGGTATACTAAGCCAGTTCACACAATTTCAGAGGAGGCGGCTATGCGTAGCATTTTTGTAGGTATTGAATATGCTGGGAAATCCACGCTTATCGATTTATTGGATAAATACTATCGGAATCGTAAAATACATACGCATGGGGATGATCATTTCACTATTCCTGATGCGACGCTTAGTCCAACCTCNCGAAAGNNAATGGTTAGTTTNCCTGANGATATGAAAGAGCGAATGCAACGAATGCAGATTCATTATCACATNGATATCATAAAGAAATACGCCTGTCCGTTGATAGCTGGNTGGCATATTGAAGAGGCTGTATATACCGACATGTATGGGGACGACCCTGAGAGTCCATATTATAAGCGTTATGTGTATAATTTCCAGCGACTTTATGAAGCTCAGGTACTGGAANGTAATATTCCTGACTTAGTAATGTTTCATGTTACGGCAAGTGACGAAGAAATCGCTCGCAGAATGCATGAATTTCCTCATGAATATCCGATCGTCCAAGAGAAAGATATTTTGGAAGTAAAGCGTCGTTTTGACGAAGAAATAAGCAAGTCTCTTTTTACGCATGGAGGCCGCACTGTAGTTATCGATACAACCGGGAAGACGCCGGAGGAATCTTTTGACGAGGTTTTAATGAAATCGGAACCGTTAGTGACGTTTGGAGAGATCGCAGTACGTGCTATGGAAGTGCCTGATGGTGACTATGANGTGATTTACAAGAATGGAGTTCGACTTATGGAATCATCTGGCAAATGATAGCATGGTGCTTGATTTTTCTTTTTGTTGTTGGTCCAGCGAGAGCTGAGAGTGACTGGGATCGGCTCTCAAAAGATTTACAGAAACTTACAGAACCGCAGTATAGTGCTTGGTTCGTTGGTAGTTTGGTCGCTGGCGGATTGACAAGCCATTGGGATGAGGCTATTGAATACAACCTAAGTATGGGTTCCCTTGATCCTGTTGTTCAAACGCTCGATAAGTTTTCTGATCCGCTAGTAATGTTTCCCTTGGCGTCTACCTTTCGTATCGTTACGAAAATGAATCATGTTTCGGTGTTGGATACTGTTAGTTCCGATTTGTTGCGATCTGTTGTATTGGTCAATTGTTTAGTTGCACCTATTAAGTTTATTTTTAATCGACAGCGTCCTGAGGATGGAGGAGGTTTTTCTTTTCCTTCTGGACACGCAGCTAATTTTGCTGCCGTAGCTACGGTAGTAGCGAGGAATTATAACGGTATATATCGATTTGGTGCAGTTGCAGTGAGCGGAATGGTTTTTTCTTCCCGTCTTCGTGGTCGACATCATTATCTTTCTGATGTTGTTTCCGGGGCAGCTATTGGTAGTCTTACCGGATGGATCTGTAGTCGTAAAGAATACCCATCATCTTTGGGCATGACATTTTCTTTAAATCACACTTCGATGTTGAATTTGGTCTGGTTGATTTCTTAGTCATGTAACGTTGACATATTTTTGATTGATTATGTTTTAAAAAATTAAACTGGGGGAAACTGGTCCATGTACGTAGTGATCTTAATACTATTCTTTTTCCTGAATGACATTGTAGATGCGAGGCCTGCGAGGATAGATCAAATACCTAATGGAGCAGAGTTTGGATGCGTCACATGTCATCTCAAACGTGGGGGGGCCAGAAACACATTTGGAAAACAAATAGAAGCGAAGTTTCTCTCTTCTTCGGGTTTTTCTGGCGAAGTTATCTGGAANAAGGAGCTTGCATCTTTAGATGCTGACGGTGATGGTGCTACTAACGGGTTGGAATTGGGTGATCCAGAAGGCCTCTGGCGATCTGGAGATCAGAACCCTATAGGCGAGGTGTACCGTCCATGGGACGCAGATAGTGTGCCCCAGGTTATAAAACCGATTCCTACTTTGATTTTATCTGTTAATTGGGCAAAAGTGAAGCGTTTTTATGGATTATCCGAGTAAATTAGCATTGTCGATTTCATTTGAAAAATCGATCCTCCAACCCGAAATAGTTAAAATGAGTTTGAAATTTTTTGTCGACTTTAAATTTAATATAAAAGGGATCGAATTTAATTTGATGGAGGCCTATTAATGAAGACAATTCTGATGATTGGAGCGTTTGATACAAAAGGTCCTGAATACGACTTTTTGCGAGGTGAAATTAGTCGCTTCGGACATCAAGTAATTTCGGTGGATACCAGTGTCGTNGGTAACCCAAAAGGTGTCGTACCTGANATATCGGCAGANGAAGTTGTCAGTGCNGCCGGCCGTACTATCCAAGAGCTANGAGATTTCAATGACCGNGGNAGAGCTATGGCCGCTATGGCCGNTGGTGCGGCAGNAATTGCTAGGAGACTTTACGATTCTGAGGCATTTGACGGTATTATTGGAATGGGAGGATCGGGTGGAAGCAGTGTCGTTACGTCTGCCATGCGAGCACTGCCCGTTGGTTTACCTAAGGTGTGTGTTTCAACGGTCGCTTCCGGTGATACCTCGGCGTATGTTGGGGATAAAGATGTCGTTATGATTCCTTCGATTGTCGATGTGTCTGGTATTAATAGGATTTCACGGATNATAATATCNAGAGCAGCCGGAGCGATATGTGGTATGGTATCTAATGAGCCACCTTTNCTTGAAGACGAACGTCGNGTTATTGCTGCTTCAATGTTTGGTAATACAACGGATTGTGTGAATANTTGTGTTNAGTTATTAGAAGCTCGTGGGTTCGAAGTATTGGTGTTTCATGCAACGGGTTCAGGTGGTCGGACTATGGAGTCCCTCATTAGCGATGGNTTGGTAGATGCTGTNTTGGATATTACAACAACGGAATGGGCTGATGAGTTGTGTGGAGGTATATTTAATGCTGGACCTAATCGTTTAACTGCTGCTGGAGCAANGGGTATACCCCAAGTTGTNGTCCCAGGTTGTATTGACATGGTTAATTTTGGTGGATTAGATACAGTACCCCNTCAGTATCGCAAAGCAAACCGCCTCTTATATGAGTGGAATCCAGCGATTACTCTGATGCGGACTAATGTAGAGGAAAATAAGAAGCTAGGGAATATTTTTTCTGAGAAATTAAACTTATCACGTGGTCCTGTAGCGTGTTTANTGCCTACTCGTGGTATTTCGATTTTGGACGGCGATGGAGAACTATTTTGTGATCGCGAGGCTGATGATGCCTTTGCGGTGGAACTGAAGAATAAGCTGAGGTCTGATATTTCTATCGAGGAATTAGATTGTAATATTAATGACCCGGAATTTGCTACGCGTGCTGTTGAAATGTTGTTGCAGCTGATGAAATAATAAATAGGAGAATTAATTGTGGAGAAAATGACTTTTGTTNAACCGGNAGACGTCGAGACTCAAGTNTTTGANTGGGGNAAATTGAATTGGCTATCGGAACCTCTGGTGACGATGGCTGAACGNTTCAGTTGTGGCCTGGTGACACTAGAGCCTGGTAAAGGGCATGCACGTCATAACCATCCCTATAGTGAGGAAATATTATACGTGATCGAAGGAAAAGGAATGCAAACCGTTGAATTAGCGTCTGGTATTTTAGAAAAGGAGATTAATACCGGAGAGTTGGTTCATATACCTACNGCAATTTATCATTCGACCATTAATAGTGGCGATCAACCGATGAAGTTAATTGCGATCTATTCTCCTTTTGGTCCAGAGGCTGAGTTGCGGAAGATGGAAGGTGTGCATATTGAACCNGCGAAAAACGGNGGGAGGTGATTGTGGGTTATTCAAGGAAAGAAGTTTTGGACCAACTTCGGCTACAGATAGATAAAGGATGCCCTATTATCGGTGCNGGTGCNGGCACGGGTATCAGTGCCAAATTTGAAGAGGTTGGTGGAGTGGATCTTATCATAATTTATAATTCAGGTCGTTTTCGGATGGCCGGACGAGGGTCACTTTCGGGCATGATGCCTTATGGTGATGCAAATGAAATTGTGATGGATATGGCTAATGAAGTTTTAACGNTTGTAGNTAATGTTCCTGTTCTTGCTGGAGTTTGCGGGACCGACCCATTTCGACAGATGGACAAGTTTTTGAAAGAAGTAAAGTCTGTCGGTTTTTCTGGCGTTCAAAATTTTCCAACCGTGGGTTTAATAGATGGCATGTTCCGACAGAATCTTGAAGAAACAGGTATGGGATATGGTCCAGAAGTAGAAATGATTCGGCAAGCGCATGCTCTGGATTTGTTTACGACTCCGTATGCATTTAATGTCCAAGAAGCCGAACAAATGGCAGATGCCGGGGCAGACGTGGTTGTTGCGCATATGGGACTGACGACGAAGGGATCTATTGGCGCAACGACGTCATATACTCTTGAAGAGTCTGTTGTTGAGGTTCAAGCCATTTGTGATGGGGCTCGTGGGGTAAACCCCGATGTTATAGTCTTATGTCATGGCGGCCCTATATCAATGCCTGAAGATGCAGAGTATATATTGCAGAATACAAAAGGTGTGGATGGGTTTTACGGAGCTTCAAGTATGGAAAGGATGCCGGTTGAAGTTGCAATTACGGAACACATAAAAAAATTCAAAGCAATCTCATTTTAGATTTTCAAAAACGAGCTAAATTAATACATGACGGGATTTTTGTGTGATTTTTTCAGAGAAGTTTTTATAAATCAAGAGTCGTTATAGCTGTGCGTCAATTAAAAAAAGTTGAGACTAGGCGTCTTTTCGAAAGTGCCTCAGTTTTGTATCCTCCCCAATGTGAGATCGCTTTTTTGTTACAGAGTTTTGAGGAACCACTTAATGTTGGATCGGTTTTTCGCATAGCCGATGCATGCGGGGCAAAAGAACTAATTTTTTCCGGAACTACTCCAATTCCCCCGCATATCGAAATTGAACGGACTGGCCGAGGTCACGAACGACGCGTATTCTGGCGTCATGTTCCTCGATTGGAAGATGCTCTTGGATTGTTACGCGATGAGAAATACAGTATCGTCGCTTTAGAAACCACTTCAGAGTCCGTTTGTTATCTAGAGTATCAGTATCCAAAGAAATTGTGTTTGGTGTTAGGAAATGAAAGTAACGGAGTTTATTCATCTACCTTGTCCTATTGCGACGCGTCGGTTTATATACCGATGTACGGCAAGGGACCATCAATGAATGTACATG
>NZPK01000052.1 GCA_002693325.1 Gemmatimonadota bacterium
AACTTGGTATGTCGAAGACAGGGCACACGTCGATGCGATGTGGAGCGATTCGGAAGAATACGAAAACCGTCTCACTTCATTTTTCCATGATGCATTTGGTATGAATGGCAGTTAATGACGGCAGTATATTCCTTTCTTTATATACAGTCAATATGTTGACTAGATTGCATGTCATCTGAAGACACCAACCTTACCTGCCCAAGTTGTGGCGCTGAATTCGACGTAGCCGATAGTCTACGTACGCATATAGAGCATGAACTTCGTGCTGAAATCCAGAAAACCACTCGAGAAGAATATGACTCACAGATAAAGTCAATTCGCCAAGAGGAAGAGGAAAAGCAAGAGGAACAAAAAGTGAAGATTGCTAGCCAGCGAGAGGAACTCAAAGCCCTTCGTAAGTCTCAGTTAGAACTTGATGAGTTGAAGGAAACTCGTGATGTTGAACTAGAGGAAGCAAGAGCTGCAGGAGAAAAGTCGGTCAAGGATCAGTTGAACGCTGCCAAGGCTGAAGCGTCAAAGGCCCATACTCAACTTGAGGAGATCAAGGAAGATTATGAGGAGAAGATAGCGAAAGCCAGGGCTGATGAACAGAAGTCAGCAAAAGGCGAACTCAAGCAAGCCCTAGCTTCTGCAAAGGAGGCTGAAAGCAAGCTCGAGGAACTCAAGGAAGATCAAGAAATTGCTCTCAAAAAGGCAGAGCGAGAAGCCGCTAGGCAAGCCAAGAGGAAGATGGATCTTGAGTTAGACGAGTTAGTCAACGAGCGCCTTAAGGAGGCTAGAGGTGACGACGAAATCAAACTTGAAAAGTTGAGACTGGAACTTGAGCGAAGAGACAAGAAGATTCAGGAATTAGAGGAACAGAGAACTGCTTCTCACGGTGAACTCGAGGGCGAAGCTCTCGAACAAGCAACTGAACAGACTCTTCGTAATCTCCACCCTCTGGATCTTATTGCAGAGGTGAAAAGAGGCCGATTTGGTGCGGACATTGAACACACTGTTCGCAATAACTCTGGTGCGACAGCAGGTAAGATCCTGTGGGAGTGCAAGAAACACAAGCAATGGCAAGACGGATGGATTTCTACAATCCGAAAGAATTCCATTGAGTACGGGGCCGACACCATGGTCATTGTTACTACAACAATGCCTGATGGTTTGGAAACCTTTGGTGAGGTAGATGGTGTCTTTGTTTGTCGATATCACGAAACTGCCGTGGTATCGACCCTTCTCCGCCACGCAATATTGCGAGTCAGCGGTGAACGTACCAGAGAACTTCACATGCAGACTATTCAAGAGAGAGTCTTGGAGTATGTCAGCGGACCAGAATTCTCCATGGTAATGCAAGGAGTAATGGAGGCTTACGAGTTGTTCGAGGAAGATCTTCGTAAGGAGGAACAATACATGAAGACTAGATGGCGCAAGAGGAGAGGATATCTCCGTAATGTCATTGAGTCGGTAACCTCAATGCTTGGACGCTTAGAGCAGCTTGGAGCAGGAGATTTCGACGTAGTCGAGTCTCTTGACTTCAGCCAACCTAAGGCATTCATTGAGAATGGTCAGGTTGATTATTGAATCTCATGGAGCCCCTTTATTGTGGTTAGTTTATCTTGCCATATATCACATCTTTTTTCTGCCACGGTTTGACATATCCCTCGGTGAAAGAGTGAAACAAGATCAAGAGGACACAACCAAGTTTTGGAAAGTTAATGCCGTGATTAAATATGCGCCCGAGGAAAAAAGTCTGGAAGTAGCAAGATACCATTTTGGTAGAACATTTTCAGAATTAAATCCAGCAAAAGAACGAGGGGTAATAAGCCACTTGCTTGAGATGGGATTTAACAGGAGTAGAAAAATTAAACCCGATAGAGTAAGGAAATTATCCGCCGGACTAATCTCCCTCATAGAAAAAGCGAAATTAGCAGACAAAGCGCTCGAGGTAGGATTCCAAGTACAGATTACTACAGAAAGTAAGACCAACTTTACCGAATGGAAACCATTCGTAAAAATCGCAGAATCAGATTGTATTACAACACTTGATAGAACCGCGGTATATGCCCAACCGGAACAGGCCGAAACTCTCTCTTTAATTTCAGTCGACCCATTTAATTCAAAACTTCCAGAAAAAATTTGGGTAAGAGTGGTCGAGCACTCAGAATCAATGCTAGCCTCAATTATCTCCGAGGGTGTTCTATCATTTGGTATGCAAAATCAAACTACATTAGATGAATATTTTGACCTAGGTGTTGAATCGGAGTTCTCTTGTTCTAGAGAATTATTACTCCCAGGGCCACCAATGGAAGGCTGCTGAAAGGTTGTGTTTTGATGCTAGGTAAACAGACGAATTTAGTCGAACAAAAAGAGAAGGCTGGACAATTAATAATCGTGATTTATGAGAAGGATAATACCATCAGATCCTCGATACCCACCAATAAATCGATACCCTCTGAAGAGGTAATTCGAAGAAGTGGACTTTGCCCTAGAGACGGATCTAATGTTTTCTTAAAGAATTCTAGAGGTATAATTCAAACTTCTGAAGCATTGATAAAACCAGGAAGTACTGTTTTTATCGGAAGCGATTCTATAATCGAACATTGCATTATCGACAACATCACATGGAAAAGTAAGGATGGAAATATTGGGACTGGGAAGCTAGCAGATGGAACAATAGCGCATGTGCCAAACGTCGAAAAAGGAGAGAAATGTTGGATTGTTAGACACACTGAGAGGAAGTCTTTCCGGGACCCTAAATTAATTCATGCCGAATGTCATAAATTCAATCTTGGAACAAAAGCCTACAATGTTGGAGATATAGTAAGAGCAAGACCCTCTCCCGATAATTCAAACTCATTGCTATTTGATCCCCACACTGAATTATGGAGTATAAATCTGAAGATTTCGCTCCCTGAATTTACGGATGAGGTTGAAATATCCCAACTCTTCAAAGGGTTACTTTGGTCGGTTAAAATTACTCATGTAAATAGAAAAAATAACCGTTACAAAGGCAGATTATTGACCTCATTAACCTACAATCCGAAATTAAGTAAGAAAAGGAGAAGGAAAAAATGAGTTTAGGAACCAACGGAATTTCGCTTGGCGATTTAACAAAACTGCGAGTTTGGTATCCTTCCATGAGAGGGGTAAAAGGACATATGACTCAATCCAAAAATTACAGAGTTATTGTAGTAGATCTTATCGGAGTTAAATCTCATACAAATCCTACGAAAATAAAGTATAGGATATTACTCGACTTATCCGATTTCCCACGTAATCATCCACAAGCGTTTGTGTTATCGCCACCATCCGAAGACATTGAACATGTCAATATTGGGCACGCTCAAAAAAATAATTTGGCGCCAAATAAACCAATGTGCGTAATATGCTTAGGTGCCATTAATAGTATATTTTCAAGCTGGGATCAAGATGTTTTAGTTCGTATGAGGGGGTTCCTTAATCATCTAGAAAATATCCTCAATACTCCCAATACAGGCAGTAGGATGAGGGGATGAAAATGTTATCAGTAAAATACGACCATACAAAAAATAACGGGAACTCTATGACCTCTCATCTCATGTTTGTAATCCCTTCTGAAATTTCAGAAGGTTTCCCTTCTGATTTAGATAGTGCAAGAAGTGGGTACGAAGAATTATTCCAAATCACAAAGCCTTCAAAGCTCACGCTGTTACAAGTCTCTAGTAGTTCTCCTTCTGAGGCAATTCCGAAAGGCATCGAAGAACTTCTTATCGAGTTACAAATGGATAATTTACTCGGAAAAACCGAAGTTAAGAAGATTCCAGAATTGAATATTTGGACAAATAAATGGGAGCCATCAAATTTCCTTCGTAATTATTTTCAGCCTTTGAGTCATATATTTCATCCATCAGACAAAATGTTGTTTTTTGTTGGAACAGGTTCAGGATGGATACAAGCATTCATGATACAACTCGCCATTTCTGTTGGAGGAGAAATATATTGCAATACTCCTAAGGACGAAGATGGCTCTAGATCATTAAGAAACCTAAACTCTGTAACCAGAGGTATAAGTGGATATCGGCGACTATTTGGAAACAAAAGTTTCAACCAAAAGCCAGCAAGAACCCAACACCTTTTCGCTCGAAATCTATTGGTCAAATTACTAGAGGGCGGAAAATATAACGATAAGTGGACATATGCAAGAATGATTTCTGGTCCTGACTATTTACCGGATCCCCAGGGAATTAGTGCAACCGTTTCTTCCATAACGGATTTAATAATTTCAATAGATACGGAAGACGGTAAAGCATACTCACTAACACCTGAAGGATTAATCGCGGCGATTGAAACACGCAATCATCATTGCAACGTGTTTGGTACCTCGTATCAAGACTCTCCTAAGACATATATCAAATCAGATTCGAAGTTTGCCAAGGGAGTAATAACCTGTGCGAATTTTTACAAAAAAGTGAATACACTTGAAGACGATGACTACAATGCTATGATGAATAATTTAGCAAGTCCCGACGCCATATCAGTATTATTTTCAAAAATACAAAATTCCGGTGCCTCTCAATTCGAGATTTCGCAACACCCACCTTCAGTAACCGATGTATTTTCCAACAGAGAAATAACGTTCGTTTCTTCTGGCGAGTCGTTAATCACTCCGGAATGGAATCCAAATTCTCACCTTATGGATCTACATGAATGGTTGAGTTCGTTATCGGAAAAGAATATTTCATGGAGTTCTGATATCTCAGTGGCATCAGCTTTCGATAGGATATTAATGACAATTTTATGTCATTTGCTCGATATTCAAATAACATACCGACTAAAGAAGGAAATTTCAGTTCCTGAAGGGATTATTCCCCGGCTAGAGAAATTCATATTCCCAAGTTATACGGAATGGAGGGCAATCCAAGATTTTGTAAATGGAACACTATTTGATAACGAAATAGAGACTTTAATCAAATCAATCAGTGATCCATTACAGTTAGTAACAAAAGAAGACTATGAAACAATAACAGAAACCCTGCAGAAAAACAAGTCAAGACTGGACAAAAAACTGATCGATACAGGATTATTTGAGGAGGCTTCTATTGCCGGAAAGACAAGTACAAGCGCCAGAATATCGGGATGGAAACTCAATGATAAAGGAAAATTCTTTCATGAGTTTCTGACAAATAGATGAGGGCAAACCCGGTTGTTGATGAATCATGTCTAGACCAGTAAATAGCTCAATTCCATGCCCAGAATGTAGCGGCCACCAATTTTATGTCGACGATCCGAGAGATGAAATTTCTTGTTTTACTTGTGGTGTGGTATTGAAGGATATTTCAGTGAATGAATTTATACATAGGGGAAAACAGGAAAACAAACAAAAACCCTCCAAAAATATAGATTTTTCATTGTGCGACCACATAGTCCCGCCGAAGGTTGATAGAAAACCGTCTACTAGAGTATCAATAAATCAAGGAATTACCTACAATCACAAAAGTCCAGATTACAAATCTATGAGAAAGGCTAGGGAATTCTTAGGTATTTCCAAAAAATCAAGAACCAAAATTCCTCTTGAGCAGATTTGTCCCCCTTTTAGTAAACCTCATTCAACCAACACAATGGATTTGTCATCGTCTATTTACGATAAAGAAAGAGGAATCCAGAGAGGTAAGGAAAGAATCAGAACTAATGATGTCGATGCAATAATCGCAAGACTTTTCTGGAGTGTTTTTGCCAGTCCTCCAACCCGCCCTAAAAGAAAGGCAAAAGATCGTTGGGCCTCCAATGAGGCTGATTGGATTGTATGGGAACTCTATGTTCACCTAACATTATTCAAAGAAAGTGTTGATTTTCCCAAACCTTGGTTCATCAGTGACTGGCAAAGACAATTCGGACTAAATGATAAGTTCCTAAAAATGGGCGGCCCATGTAACAATAACTCCCTTACAATGATTGATCAAGTAAATATTGAGTTAGCAGATAATCCCGAAAATAATTGTAAAAATATGATAACTGGTATGTTAGATTTGTTTGAAATATTTTATCCGAACTCGGCCAAGATAAATACAGAAGAGTTTGCAGCGAAGGCATCTGAAATTTTTATCGCAGTTGCAAACAAAGCACAACAAATACTTCTTTCTCCAATGTATTACAAGTCGGAAAAACTGCAATTTCACACCGGTGAATTAATTGGAGAACTAGATGATGGTTCTCAATGCTGGAAAGAGGTAAGACATGTTACATATCCCATGCACCAAATAATCCTGGGAATGGCAATATTACAAGCATTACATGATGAAAATCGGCTTACTCTGGGTGCCTCCCTTATCGAATTGATTCAAACCGAAGTAGAGCTATTCGCAGAGTACTCTTGGTCCGAACTAGCCCAAAATTGGAAAGGATTGATGGCCGAAAATGACAAGACTTCTTGGTGTGAATAATCACGTCTAATTTCCTTCACGATTCAACAAATTTATCGAGAAAATGATAACATCAGAAAAATTACAATGCAGATTCGAGCAAGAACATAGTAACCGAATTAAGGTTCTCGATGAACCAAAAGATAACCTAAAACTTGTTCAGAACTGGATAGAACTAGAATCCAGATCAATACTTCACACGCATAACAATGTCGATGCCGATGCCGCCTTCAGTGCAGCCTTGATGATTCTGATTAGGGAAAGGATACACGGAAAAAACTCTACTCATTTAGAATTCCTACCATCCGATTTTCCAGTAGAGTCAGAAAGCTCACTAGGGGTAGATATGATGAATGGAGGAAATTCAATCAAAGGAATAGGTCATGGTTCCGCCTTTGGTGAATTAGTAACGATTGCGACAAAATTGAAAGCTATTCCTCACCGTTTATTCACCTCATTTGCAGACCAACTAAATCTAACAGATTCAGGCAAACCATGCAATGATAGGATAGCACTTGCAGGTCTCACCAAATCCTGGAAATATGCCGGATTAGAAGATAGAGAAATAGTCTCGCGGGCCAAAGAAATATTGAATGGAATGTGGATAGGGAAAGAGAAACACTACTCTCGGTTGAAAATATCGAATAAAATCCCAATAAAGAACGGAATAGCCCTCAATTTACACGGAGGAGGTGTAGATCGGAGAACACTTTCCCGAAGAGGTGCTCTATTGGTAATAAACCACCACCAAGATATAGGGCAGTCGATTATTTTGACGCCAAAGGGGAAAAAGGCCAAACTTGACCTAAATGATTTAACTTCAACACTTCCTCAATCTTGGTTCGTTCACCCAACAGGATGGATGGCATGCTATGGGTCTCTGAAGGCTATTAAAAACCCTGAAAATTCAGGTATTTCGCTTCCGGAGTTGTGTATGGTAACTCACGACTGGATATCCAAGAACATTGAAATTAATTCTACGGTGGTGCAGGAATGAGTAGATTCCTAAGACAGGAGGGGTTGGTATACCAAAACAAGGTCGAAGCCCTTAAAATTGCAATAATAGGAGAAAATCAAAATCTGAAAAACGCACTCCAACAGATTTCAGAGCAGCTAGGAATATCGAAATTTCCTTACCCTGAAAATGAAGCAGATTACAAAATTATCCTGGATAAAGCGGAATATTTCTCAGAATCAGAAGAGAATAATTGTCTGAGGCTTTTATTCCTTCATGATGGTGTCAAATTGACAGATATCTACGATACCAAGGGGGGAAGTCCGAGTTTAATTCAACTACCAGCATTTGCAATGATTGGGGCATCACTTGCTCTTCAAGAAGTAATTAGACGGAGTAATTGCATTCGTAGAGTTAATATCGTAAATAAGCAAATTAAGATAGAATATAGAATAGATACAAGCGGATATGAAGGCAATCATTCCGAATTAAGAGAATTCCAAATGGCTGGCCCGGATGGGTCTTTTATTCCTTTCAAAATAATGCCTCTAGAGGATGATTCAGGACATATCAAACTGGTAAGCAGTCTAGATCTTTCCAATCAAGACGTCAATGAAATCCTCGAATCAACCGAGTTGTTAGATATGGTACAACCTCAACAAGAGATTCAGACCTCTGTGGTAGAATTTAGAGTACCCAGACAGACGGGTATGGTAAGCGGAAGCGCCGCTATAGTCGGGTCTGGTGGGTTAGGCTCTTGGGCCCTCTATGCAGCCTCCAAAGGCCTTCAAAATGCTGGCTGTTCAGGGGCAGGAATAGAGTTAGCAATTTTCGACCCCGATATGAATGTTGAACCCCATAATCTCAACCGCCAGATACTGTTTAATCAGAAGGATTTAGGCAACCCCAAAGCACCGGCCGCGGCCAAAAAAATAAAGGAAATTTTACCTTATTCAGATATTCTATTTGGTATTCAAAATATAGGTATGGCCGAGTTAGATTCCATCGATTTGAAAGTACATAATGGTGAGGAAGAATCAAAAATAGAAGAGATAGATCTTGGGGTCGAATTGTCGATATTATCTCCTCAAACAATAAATGATGTATTCTCTCGAAGTAAAGCAATCGTTTCCTGTGTCGATAACCTCAGAACAAGAGTAATACTTTCGGCCATATCTTCGAAAGTGAACATACCTCTGATAAATGCAGGAGCTGCCGGATGGAGCGGCCAACTAGACATTATAATCCCGCCAAAAGGTTGTATGATTTGCAGATATGGCGAAGGAATAGCAAGGAACAAGAAAATAGTTTCATGCCAAGAAGATAACGAAATTCCGGTATCTTCGATCGTCACTTCCACTTCAATATTTGGAGCAATCCAAGGTCTTGCATTACTCGCTTCTTTAAGTAACGAATCGGATTTATTACAATCCTGGCCAAAACAACTATTCTGGGGTGGAAGAAGTAACAACATATCTGTTGTTCCAGAAGATTCTTCATTCCCCTTCTCTACATGCGATACAACTCATGAGGAGCACCAGATTTCCGCACTACAAACAGTGTGAAATTTAACATTCAAAGTGCTCCACAGTTCGACAAATTAGTTGATGTCGCAACAAAAAATGCACACACTAGAAGCAATACCCGAGAACGCCGAGAAACACCTACACAAGTGCCCTGTGGAAAGTTGTGGCCATGAAGTCATACTTTCTCCTGCGCCTATGGGGAAAAGAGATGGAGGTGCTAACAAGTGGAGACAGACGGTGACTCCTGATGGAGAGATAGTCAGAGAGTTACTGGCAGTCAGGGCCCCAAACTCATGTTGGTGCGGCGCGCCACTCCCTGGCGCCCAAGAAGTCAACTTCGACCTTTCAGAGTTTGAGGTACAGGTGCCATGCTCGGCAGCCCCGTTGACAGAAAAACCAATGGAGGTGAGTGTATGATTTCTGATCTTTTACCTAAGTTACCCGCGGAAGCGGTTCAGGATTCGGAAAGAGAAGAATTGCAAGAATGGGCAATTGGTATGCTACAATTCTACCCTCCTGGAGGCATACATGATATGCCTGATTGGGGAATAACCTTGCAAATCGAGTCAACTACATCTGCTAGATGTATCCGTGTTGTAGACCACGAGTGGTGTTTGTTCCGCTTGCAACAAATAATCACTACATTCAAAGCAGCAGGCCTTGAACTAAAAGTTGACCAAATCACAATGCTTCAACCCTTCATCGAGGGAATTGAGGAGGGCGAAACAGCTGAGCAGGTTTTGCAATCTTCTGATAGTCCAATGATAGAGGTGGTCTGATGTGGATATTTACGAAACACGGTTTCCTTGCTATTGTACAACATAATTCAATGTCAGATTTTTACCAAGTTAAATCTCGGGTAATTGACCCTCTAGAGAAACTTTGGCCAGATATCGAAATTGAGATTATACACTGGGCCGACTATCGGTTTCGAATCACTATACCAAAAAAACAAGCAATCTCAGTAATAGCGGAACAAATGCAATCAATTGATTATACAAGTTATAAGAACGAATGTGAAACTGACGATTGGTTTTATTCAGCTCTTACTAAAATTTGGACAATCATGTACAATTACCAACAAAAAATGGAAATGATAAACGATGAAAAACAAAGTCGAAAGACAGGTAAAAATCACAGAAATAACGCTTCACAATACGACATAGATAATGAAAAGAGGGAATGAACATGAACCAAGATGATGAATTGATAATCAATATTGATGCCGAAATAGACGATTTAGATGATACACCAACAAAAACGCTGGTTTTTGTCTCAACATTCGATCCTAACTCGAGAGTAGAGGTCATTCCAACGGCAAACCAAACCGTTAGGCAGGCCGCGGAAGTTTCTGGACTTACGGCCAGAGACGGATCTGCTTGGACCGTTTACGATGCATTAGGTGTAGAGGTAGCACACCTCCCATCATTCGAGATGATTGGTGATGTGTTGTATGTAGGCCCTCAAGCGATAAGTGCAGGTAATAAAAACAAAATCTGTCTCTGAGAAAACCGGAACAAATTTTCCAAACGTATTCAGGTGAAAATAATGGGACGCAAAGCAAAGAAATTGGCAGATAAGTTGCCGGGGGTATCTAGAAATCTTGTAGAGCAGGCTATAGATTTCACCTCACCTAGAGGACGCCTTGAAATGGGGGGCTTACTCATTGGTCACTTAGACTCAGACGGCGCAATACAAGTCGTTACAGGTTTTTTTCCTAAACAACTCGAAGCAACTGCGGGATATTGTGAATTTTCAGGCTCTTGGGTTGCAATGGCAGCTGCCGCATGCCTATATGCCAATCAAGCGTGCTCAGATCCAATAATTCCAGAATTGCGTATAGTGGGATGGATACACACCCATCCTAATCTTGGTTTATTCTTATCTTCGATTGATGTGGCGACATACAAGAGTCTGAAATTAATGACGCCGGATTCTAAGTTTATTGCTGTGGTAATAGATCCTCTCAGAGACGAACAAGGTATATTCCTTGACGAAAACTCTCCAAATGAATATTTCTCGACTTCAGCCGTTCCTGAAATGAGCCAACAATTAAGGCAAAAATACCATTGTTTTTTGGATAGAATGCAGGAAATTAAAATTTCCAAAGGCTCCGATGAACTATGCGCTATACTACCTGGAGACCTCAGGATCGAGAGATTACTAATGGGAGACACGGATGATTCTAGAACTGCCTCAAGAGCAGCTATTCAGAAAATGAAAGGCGCTATATGGACTCTAGAAGAGGAAATTAAAACACTAAAACAAAAAATCAAACCTCTTGAAGGATTAAATCGAGAAATCATTTCGATGAAGAAAGATTCGATGATTATTCAACAGCATTTATTGGATCTTAAATCAAAGACCTCCCAAAGGAACAGTTTATTGCAAAAACTATTCAGTTGAAGACTAAGGGATAAGAATATGACAAAGCCATCAACAGACAATCTTGGGAACCAAGAACAGCGCCCAATCATGTTGCTCTTTATGGGGAAAACCGACGAACACGCAATCACTTCATTCCAACACTTTTACCCCTGCTCAGTGCATATAATAACGTCAGATAAATTCCAATCGAAATATGAAAAATTGGTAAAAAAGTGGTCCGATGAATATTCATTCCGAGGACAAGTTCATGCAATTGATGATTTATTTATGCCGAGTTCAGTAAATTCGCTATTTACTGCAGCCTTTTCTGCAATAGATCATGAAATCAAAACCCACTCTTCTTCCGATCATAACCTAGAATTTCCTGTATTATTCGGAGTTACGGGAGGCACCATGCACATGGCAGTGGCAGGCACATATCTGTCGCAAATAATTGGTGGTGCTGTATTCTACGTCCTAAGGCCACCAGAAGGAAAAGAACCAATCCCGGCTAGAGATATTATGATGTTTCCAGAATTGAGTAGCATAAGGACAGCGCTGCAAACCCTAACTCCAGATATACACTTCCTAATGAGTAAAAGAGAAGGCGAATTAGATACCATGTTTGAAGAGAGTAACATCAACGATATACATCTATCTAGACTAGTTGAACAGGGTCTTGTTTCTATAACAGAAGGTAACTGGAAAGTAACAGATCTAGGAGCCGCATCATTCGATTTTGTTGCCAACTCCATGGTGTGGAACGAATTCCATCACTTCCTTTCATCAAAAGCAAAATCCACCTCTTCTGATGATATGATGCATGCATAATTTGTGATTATTGACAGAATAATTACCAAACAAATCGACAAATTAGTCGATTATTAATGGAAAACGAAGAATCTAATTTACGACCCGGATTAAATTTCCGATGCGAAAGCTGCTCCCAAGAAGCCGAGATATCACTCCATAGAGGGATGCTAGAATGTTCTGTTTGTGGAACACAAATTTCATCTTGGAATAATTCCGATATAGATTCTAACACGTCTTACCTTAATCCTGAGACAACTCATCACGGGACCCCCTCTGAATTTGGGAGGAATCAACTCGGTTCTACGTTTTCAAATTCTGATAAGGACTCTAATGGTAGTCAATTGTCATCCAGTTGGAAATCCTCTGGAAAGAGATTGAAGAGAATGGATAATCAATTGAAGCAGCATGACTTAGGATCAAGACAGAGAAGGCAGGCGCAAGAACTCATAATGAAAAATACCCCTAATGGGAATCTAAGNACACTTTCATTAGATTTGTTAGATACAGGTTGGCCCGATGCCCGTAAGAATAAATCAATCCAACCAATATGGCAAGCAGCTCATCCGTGGGGAATTGGCGGTTCAGCAGGTGCCTGCATACTACAAGCTTCACGATTACTCAATATTGATTGCAGAATAGACGAATTACTTTCAAATGTTTTACCACAAACAAACCCTAAGTTTGGGCNCAAGGCCATTTTTCGAGCCTCAAAGTCGTTGAGCAAGATTATCNGCATGAACAAGGAACTGAGATACAACCATCAGGATCATCCACTAGCAGTTATGTCCAGAGCAAATTTGGGCGAAACAAAGTTTCGAATAGTTTCTAAAGATCTACATACAATTATTCAGTTTGTAAGGCAAAATGAAATTCACGTAGGCAATGCAAGAACA
The DNA here is from genome assembly GCA_002693325.1 of Gemmatimonadota bacterium. GTDB lineage: Bacteria > Latescibacterota > UBA2968 > UBA8231 > UBA8231. Next base: position 12,941 of record NZPK01000052.1, read on the forward strand.
TTCCTCGCATGCTGTACACATATGCTTGCTACCTCACGAGAAATAGAATTCAAAGCCTCAGAAATCAATACACTGTTCGGTTGCAGCGTACATTACATGCTCAGGTCGATTCCGATTTACCAATTGATATCGAATATCAATCCTAGTCTATTGAAAGAAGAAGCTCTCCCTTTGCCATAAAATCAGTAATTTCGTCAGTCAGTAGAGAACTCGAAATCTCCAAAGCCTCCACAGGAATTGGTGTAATTCCTTGTTCAATTAACGCCTTATTTAGGAGTCGAACAACCTCATTTGGAGATAGGATATCACCCACTGGATGAACTAGGCATCCCCAATCCCAATCGTTTGAATTAGGATTTGGTATCGGCCCAGGAAAAATTGTATCCCAGTCATNTTGAATNGCCACGATGGCTTCCATTAAGCAATCGCTACACCAACCAAAGGAATTTCTATCCGGCCAAATCCCTACTAACCAGATAAATTTCTTATCAGTTTCTAAATTCAAAGCCATTTTCCANATACTTGCTAGTGCCGAATCGGNTTCAATGAGCTTTAGTTNTTTTACTTGTTTTTTACCGGCCAAGAATTCCCGTACTAAAGTAGGGTTATTCATTTCGATATTGCTGTAGTTTGAATTAATTTCATCAGAAATTTTCCTTTCAAGTTCAGTTAAAACACCAATCCCTTGTTTTGTCAAGTCCTTTAGGCCCTGTGGATTAGAAAAGAGAAACAGATTATGTGGTGGCTTATGTTCAATTCCAGGAGTATCATCCTTGATGATTTTCCTATGGTATTTTGGGGTAAAATCTACCCCTCTATCATACAAGATAGCAGGCTCTGAGTAAATTAACTCCATTTTTTCGTTAATCAAAATCACTTGCAAAAGTGTGGTTTTTGGAGTAATTAATTCCTTAGTAAGTACCGATCGAAAATCAGCACCTCTGATATAATCAATCAACATCATTTTACATTCGTTAGATAGGTCGAAGTATTGCTTCAAAAACTTTTGATTTAATTTTGAGTTTGTATTCCAGTGGACATACTTTGCAGTATGTTTCGTAATCTCCTCAATAAAAGAGTCAAGGTTTGACATTTTTTCGTATGGAATTGCAACCACACCACACCTAAACGGGGATGCAGTTTTCGCAGCACCAATGGTGTCTTCAATTCTGACTGAGTTGATATACGAAATGATATTTTGTAATTCACCAATTTCCTGAGATAGCAAATTTTGCTTGCGAACTGACTCATAGAGATTGGTCACGAGCGGCTGTAAGTGTTGAGAGTTAAATACCATCGCATAACTTACCTATCATGGACCGTCACCGCCTGTCTCTCGCTACTGAGTATGTCCCGAGGCCCACCCTTCNNNTTAATCAGAAACTGTATAGGTCGGTTTTTGAAGAGAAAAAAGATATTTTTAGGCCAAAATTAGAAACATCTGTTGAAGCCAAAAAACAGCAGATGATTCAAAGATTTGACAGAGATAGCAAAGGATTCCGGTGTACTTGGGTAGTTGGAGATAGAGGTTCTGGTAAAACTCAAATGTTAACTGACATATGCCTGACATTNATTCAAAATGGCCAAAATAGGTANAGAAAACCAAAACATACAGATCGAATTAGACCGAATATTTTAGTTCCTATTTTTGCCTCAGTACCTTACCGCCTTCAAACTAAGTTAGACCGAGGATTAGTCGAAGAGGATGATGTATTCAGTAGTCTCATATCTCTTACAATACAGGAATATGCAGATATTCTTGAAGAACTCAAAATGGCCTATTCTAATGATAAATTAAAGAAAACAGGTAAATTTTTCAAAATGGCACAGAGATTAGATGACGAAGATGTCAATACAGATAACATCAGAGATTGGGACTATACGGAATTCATGCGTCACATGGAGATTATTTCCAAAAAATTTGATATCAGATTAATTCTTATTTTCGACGATTTGGATAAAATAAGCTCAGCGGCGATTGAGCAATTATTTAGCATGCGGCAGACCGAATTCCAAGATATCCACGGAGATATTGTGGTTACAACAGGGGCAAAGGGATTTCCAAGCTTGAAATCTAGCCCGGGCTTGAATTATTTTCTGAGTGCCCAACCTGAAGGTGTTTCAGATTCGGAATTGATTTTACCAACTCATGTAGATAGACCTGGGTTTGTAAAGCAAGCCCTAATTTCTCGTTTCAAGTACATACATAGAAGCGAGAGTAGCGAATTTTTATGGGAATTTCTGCCGGAAAAGGGCNCATCAGGTCAACAGGAAAGCCCTGATTGGCCATTCTGTAAATTAGCTGATTTGGACAACACAGGTCTTGCTAGATTAATTCATCAATCAAGAATGTCCGAAGAACAAAATTCTCTTCGTACAATATTGAGATGGGCAGAGAAAATTTTCGAATCTTCACAAGATAAAAAAATCACCAAATTACAATCGATTCAAGTTGATAAAATCATACAAGAAACTAACTCCACAGACGAAGAGAAAATAAGGAACTCAGTTACAGAAATGTGGAAAGATATCAAATTCAAAAATGGCTATTTTAATTTGAAAAGCTGCCATGCAGGAATATCCGAAGAAGAATATACAAAAATTGAAAATAACAAAATATGGAAAAATTATGTTATCGAGGCCTTCGACGCACTACGTTTTGGGCTTAAATTACCGTCCAGGCAGAGGACTTGCCCCGTCTGTCTGAAACCGACTCCAAATCATGGATGTGATGAAGATATCACGATAACGGGCTTAGATAATTTCAAACAAATGAAAGAAAACGAAGACCCATTTATCTCTGGAATATTATCTATATTCCAAGATGAAAAACACTCGTACGTTATGGATTCTACATCCGATGTTATGGATATAGTGTTCAAAGTAATTTTCGATCTTATGTTAGATGATGATGTTGAGGATGAAGCCCTTAGACTGAAGAAGACAGAAGAAAGCATGGTTATTGATGAAGATAGAATAGATTCACGCACAACAAGAGATTCAGACCAGAGAAGATGGATGTACAATCTTCGAGAAACTTTTGCTCGACATCATCCAGGCAGTATATTCGAGTTTGACGAAGTCGATAATAGAGCAAAGGAACTTATTGTAACGGAATTTACAGAGAAACTTCCGAGACTCCTAATTGCCTTTGAAAACCATCCCCCGGAGAAATTTGCAGCATACAGAGTCAACGACCCATTGAAACTGTCACAACTTCACAAGGGTTGGAAGGAATTCTTCAAACTAAGGGGATTGGACACACACCAATCTTGGGCAGTAATGTCAAAGTTCCTTTCGCACGGTCTTAACGATAGTTCTGAATTAATTGACCATATTGACCACTTAATTAACGCTGCCAGAAGACCACCTCTGCCACCACAAATTTGGGATGAATACCCCTCTCTTGCTAGAAAATTCGAGAAAATGAAATCGGAAGACTTGCCCGGATTAACAGATTCTGAGATTAAACACAAGAAAATTGAATCAATCAAAATCATATCAATAGATGCACAAGTTTCAGACAATGGAGCACTGGGAACCCCCGTCAATCCAATCAAAGTAACCTTCGAAACTACCGATTATACCTCATTAGATTATCTCAGCTCTCTCCCACGTACGTTTGATGAGTTGCACTCAGAGAAAAAAACTTTGATTCAGGGGGAAAGAAGAAGTACGGTATTGGGAGAGAGATTGAACTATATCATAACCATCAAATGCTCTAACAATATGATGAATCTGCTCCTTCCACGTTTACTTGACAAGGAGATTTTAGGAGGGAAAAAAGGCGTAATATTGGAGCCTAATAAGCCAGTTATGCTTGGCGAATATGGGTTCAAGACCCAGGTTGAACTTGAATTAATAGATGAATAAAATGCAAAAGGTGTCTGAATAATTGAAAAGGTGACAAATATGGTGCCCTACGACCCACAAACATGGCAGCCACATACAAGTGACTCTGATTTTGTTGATTGTATAATGAAGTCATATAATGAGATAAGGGGGCCTAAAGACACCATACAAACACCTATCTCAGACTCTGCACTTCTGGCGTTAACTCTCGGAATGGAAACTCCCCCAAGAGGAATTGAATTACTATCTGGAGTAGAAAACGCACTAATCTCACAGTGTTTGAAGCCTCAAGACGAGGAGAAGTTACCATGTACATCCCTTTGGTACAAATACGCTGAACTTGTAGACGTAGCAGATTACGTCATAAAAGCATTTCACGCTACTTATGTCCGGATCAAATATCAAAAGCCCTGGGATTTAGAAAATGAAGGCAGGCATGATGAAATCACTCAATTGATTGAGAATGAAGAAAAAGAGTGTCAGCATTTCGGAGGTAGATGGGAAGTAATTGGAGCAATAATACTAGAATGGGCACTAGAAAATGGCGAATTTGACATTTCTCGTGATGAAATAATGGATACACTAATTTCGTTCTATGGAGAAGACAAGATGAATTTGAGTCCGCAAGAAAGATTAAGAGAATTTATACTAAATTCTATAGTTTCTTGGCCTGCGGAATGTCGTGGCCACATAGCCGACGAATTATACTTATATTCAATATACGACATTTTGAACTTCAAAGGTAACTCA
>NZPK01000053.1 GCA_002693325.1 Gemmatimonadota bacterium
TTCAACATCCGCGTAAGCCGGGATCCTTCATAGAAGTCGAAGATATCGGATTGGAAGCTATTGCGACGTCTGGTGATTATCAGCAATATTTTTTACAGGAAGGCCAACGTTATCACCATATTCTTGACCCTAAAACTGGATGGCCATCAAAACCAACAATTAGCACGACGATTTGGGCTCGGACAGCTATCGATGCCGATATAATAGCCACAGCAGTTTTTGTTCTTGGAGAGGAGAAAGGTATAAATTTGGTAGAAAGCCTTCCAGATGTTGAGGCATTGATATTTACAGAAACTATGAAAGATTACCGCGTCAAATCGACAACTGGTTTACAAGGGCGCTTTCGCTTTGTTCAATAGCACCCTATTTTATTTCTGTTAATATACATAATGCTATATATAATGCTGTGGTTTACAGTGCAGACCAAACAAGATGTCGCAAGGACAGGTTATGAAACGCAATAGTAGGATTTTGCTGATATTGGGGTTGATAGTTACTGCGGTATATCATCTAATTCCTAGTTTCCAATTTTATGAGATGTCTCATGAACAACGTGAAGCAATGGATTTGAGATCTCCCGCAGAACTGTATGATCTAAAAAAGAAGGCTTTAAATTTGGGTTTAGATTTACAAGGGGGAATTCACCTCGTGCTTGAAGTCAAAACTCAAGGTATGGAGGCTGAAGAGGCTACGGATGCTGTGGCTCGTGCACAAGAAATTATTAGGAATCGTGTTGATCAGTTTGGCGTGGCTGAGCCGACAATTCAGCGCCAGGGTGAAAACCGGATCATTATTGAATTGCCAGGGGTTCAGGATGTCCAGAGAGCTAAGGCCCTAGTTGGGCAGACGGCATTACTTGAATTTCAAATGCTTGAGCCTGAAGTGGAACGAAATCGTTTGATACAACGTATCGATTCTCTAACAGACGCCGAGGAAGATGATACTGCCTCGATTGCGACTGAAGAGGATGAGGGTAGTTTGTTTGAGGCGGAAAGTCTTGAATCTTTGTCCGATGACGACTCGAGCAATTTGAGTTCGATGGTTGTGTCACTCGCCACTGGAGACGTTGCCGTATCTGCGCGTGATCTTCCGGCGGTGAAAAGGATTATTGGGGGTAGTGATGCACAGGCGGTAGTACCGAGTGATGTAGAATTTTTATTTTCCAGCAAGCCGGAAGGTCCTGAAGGTAACCAGTACTACATGCTTTATTTGGTCCGGAAGCGTGCAGAGATGACGGGAGAGATGTTGCAAGATGCATATGTGTCGTCGGGGCAGGACCTCCAGTATTTGGGGCAACCGATTGTTAATTTCACGACTACAGATGAAGGTGTAGATTTGTTTGAAAGGCTTACCGGTGCTCACATCGGAGACCGTATGGCCATAGTGCTAGATAATGCAGTTTATTCAGCTCCAAATATACAAAGTAAAATTCCAGGCGGAAGAGGAATTATAACGGGTAGTGGTGATCAGGAAGAGGCTAAGGACCTGGCTATTGTCCTCCGAGCGGGGGCTTTGCCTGCAGAGGTTGAAATCATAGAGGATAGAACAGTTGGTCCCTCTCTGGGACGTGATTCTATAGAGCAAGGTAAGACTGCTGCCGTATATAGCATGGTCATTATTGTGATATTTATGCTTCTCTATTATCGAATTGCAGGAATAGTTGCAGATGTAGCCTTATTGCTTAACATGATATTCATTATGGCGGTATTAGCTGGTTTTCAGGCCACACTTACTCTACCTGGTATTGCCGGTATAATTTTAACTATCGGAATGGCTGTCGACGCGAATGTTCTTATTTTTGAGAGAATTCGAGAGGAACTTCGAGGTGGGAAGACTGTTCGGGCGGCAATAGAAAGTGGATATAATAACGCTCTTTCGGCTATTCTCGATGCAAATGTTACTACTTTCCTAGTCGGTATAGTTCTCTATCAATTTGGTACGGGTCCAATTCGCGGTTTTGCACTCACATTATGTGTTGGAATTGTTTCGAGTTTATTTACAGCTTTCTTCGTGACTCGCACGGTTTTTGATCTTTTAACTCGTAGCACGAGAAAACAGTCACTTAGTATCGGACCTGTAGGTTTTTTATCGGGACTTGAGATACGTTTCTTGGCAAAAAGAGTTTTTGGTTTTGCAATCTCCGGTGTTGGTCTTGTATTAGGCATAATTTCTGTTGTGGCTATTAATGGGTTACGCCCTGGTATTGATTTCGCCGGAGGAACTTTATTAGAACTACATTTTGACCCTCCGTTGCGTCTTGAACAAGTGCGTGAGGCTCTAAATGAAGTAAAGGTTGGCGATAAAATCCTTGATTTGAGAAACAATGAAATCAAACAATTTGGCTCACCGAATGATGTGCTAATTAGGATAAGTGAGAGCGAAGAAGGAACCTCGGTTGCTGAGGGTGTTATGTCGGTTTTGAATGGCAAATTTTCAGAAAATATTTCCGAAGAAGACTGGATTCGCAGACAGGAGAAGGTCGGTCCGCGAATTGGAGAGGAATTAAGTAGTGCGGCGATAAACGCTGTGATTGTAGCATTGTTGCTTATTCTTGCGTATATGGCCTGGCGTTTTCATAGGCTACTTTATGGACTTGCTGCTGTAGTTGCGCTATTTCATGACGTCCTTATTACTCTTGGTCTATTGTCTTTGATAGGGGTAGAGATAACTCTAGCGGTTGTTGCTGGATTGCTAGCTATTGTGGGTTATTCGTTAAACGATACAATTGTTGTTTTTGATAGAATCCGAGAGAATTTACCAGTAATTCGTCGAAAAGGTTTTGCGGGTGTCATTGATCATAGTATAAATGACTGTCTTAGCCGAACGTTGATTACGTCAATGACTACACTAGTTGCGGTTATTATCCTTATGCTATTTGGAGGTGAAGTAAATAGGAATTTCACCATCACCCTCATGATAGGAGTGCTTGTGGGTACTTACTCCTCAATTTTTGTGGCTAGTCCTGTTCTTTATCTTGGTCACAAAAGGTCTGAAGAAAAAGAAAAAAGAAGTAAAAGTTAGAGATCTTTATGGACAAATTATAACATAAAACAAAGGTAGTCATATTTGGCCGTCTTTTTGTTTTGAATTTATGAGACATATTGTTGTTGCCACAGTAGTTTTGTTGTTGGGAGCGATGGGCCCTCAAGTGCGCACGGAATCGCCATTTGCTCCGTTGTGGTTTTTAGGAGTACTTCTGTTGGTCGCCTATTCGTTTGGCAGGTTGTTCGAGAATTTGGGAATGCCCTCTACAGTCGGTTGGTTTCTCGCGGGCCTTTTGGTTGGCGAGACTGGCTTGCAATTGCTTTTACCGAAGGAATTTGTGGTCTTAAATCTTCTTCGTGATGCGACATTAGCTTGGATAGTATTTCATGTCGCACTCCATTTTTACCCATTCTCTCGGTTGGATAAGCGCATGGCGCTGTCAATAATTCTTTCGACGATCATTATAGTTTTAACTGTATCAGTCGGCGTTTGGTTTATTATGGAGCTACCGTGGCAGGTGTCTGTATTGATAGGCGCGATTTCTGCGTTATGGGGTCCATTCTCAGGAAAACCGATTCCTCAAAGATTGTCTGCTGTAGAAATTGGAGGAGCGGGGGGACTATTAAGTCTACTCATTTTTCTGCTAGTAGTTGTATATCTTTCCTCAATAGGCTGGTTAGCCTATGAGTCCGAAAGATATGTCGGCCGATTTGTGCTCTCGATGTGTTTGGGTGGAATTAGTGGATATGTTGTATCCCACTTTAACCTTATGCCAAGAACTCTAAAGGGATTGCTATCGGGAATATTTGGAGTCTGCCTTCTTATATCGGCAGTATTTCAGATTTTCAATCTGTATGTTTTACCTTTCGTGATTTCCGCGAGTATGGTGGTTTCGCGGGAGAAAAGTTGGAAGCGGAGGTTAAATACTCTCCACAGTAAAGTGGGTATTTTCCCGTATTTATTCTATTTCGGATTGATAGGCAGTTTTTTGAATTTGCGTCACATTGTAAAACCTTTTGATGGGGTGATAACAGTCTTAGGAATTACGACAATAGCAATTTTTATTTTTCGTGGTCTTTGGATGAATGCGGTATCCAAAGTTGAGTTTGCTTCAAAAGTTGGTGGAATCAGTCCTGATGTTTTTAGCCGAGGTGTATTAACGTTCGAAATCTTGATGCCATCAGGATTTATCTTCTTTGATACTATTTCGATTGAGAATGCCCAGATGGTAATGGAATTTGTTACGATAGACATTTTTCTCTTTTTGGTTGTTTATGTGCTTTTTATCCGTTCTGTACAATTATTGCTTCGCTCCGGAGATGCGTCGCTAATCAACTAAGCCAGATGTTGTGAACTAGTCTTAAAATTGTGTGTTAACACCGATAACTTTATATTAATGAATGAATAAGAATAATGTCTATTGAGCAAAACTGGTCGAATTTAACCGCGCGTATTGATCGTTTTGCTTGTAAAACTGGTCGATCATTTAAAGATATCCAGGTTGTAGCTGTTTCAAAGACTCGGAGTTCCGATGAGATAGAAGTTGCTCAAAGATGTGGTATAAATATCGTCGGAGAGAATAGATTACAAGAGGCAGAAGGGAAGAAATCGTCTGTATCTTGTCCGTTATCATGGCATATGATTGGAAGAGTGCAGAGTAACAAGGCTGGCAAGGTTGTTGATCTGTTTGATATGGTTCAGTCTGTTGACAAAAAATCTTTAGCAAATACGTTAAACCGAAAAGCTGAAGTCTTAGGAAAGCAAATAGATATTTTAGTTCAAATAAATACAACTGGAGTTTTAAATCAGGCTGGAGTCTCGCCCGATTATGCCCAGGACCTAATTTGCCAAATTGCAGAGGAGTCAAAATCCTTGAGGGTTCGTGGTTTAATGACAATTGCTCCTAATTCGGATGATGAGGCCTTAGTTCGAAGAAGTTTTATAACTGTGAGACATTTGGCTGAAAAAGTAGCTGTTCTTACTAGTTACAAGGCATCAATGGATTATCTCTCTATGGGAATGAGTAACGATTTTGAGTGGGCAATTGAAGAAGGAGCTAATATGGTGCGATTAGGAACAGCTATATTTGGTAAACGAATTTCAATTTAAAAACCTAGAGTTAGTGAACGTGATATTAATTTAGAAAAAATGGAGGCTTAATAATTGTTTGATTATAGTGGCTTTTCCTATGGTATTATCGGAATCATAGTAAGCCTGATCAACATATATAAATGGGTAGTTATTGTTCGGGTTTTGATATCATGGATTAATCCAGATCCCTACAATTCAATCGTGCAGTTTCTTCGTGGGGTTACAGATCCGGCACTTTATGCAATTAGGCGCATTTTGCCTAGTTTCCTTTGGTCAACGGGTTTAGATTTTACACCTTTGTTGTTGATAGTTTTTCTAGAAATCGTAGTCCTTTTTCTTCAAAGTATCAGTATATAAATGTCTAAAGATTTTAAAGTTTCCCATTTTGATGATGTTCCTAATCAGGTTGATTTTCCGGCGCAAGAAGAGAAGATATTATCTTTTTGGCGGGAGGAGGATGTTTTTCGTCGCTCTGTAGAAGAACGGTCTGAGGAACAGAATTTTCATTTCTATGATGGTCCACCTTTTGCTAGTGGGCTACCGCATTATGGTCATTTGCTGGCATCTATAATCAAGGATGTTGTACCAAGATACTGGACAATGCGCGGATTTCGAGTAGAGCGTCGTTTTGGTTGGGATTGTCATGGACTACCGGTAGAAAATGAAGTAGAGCAACAACTGAATCTTCGTTCACGGTCGGATATTTTGAATCTTGGCGTTGATCAATTCAACGAAACTTGTCGCGATGTAGTATTGCGTTATACAGAGGAATGGGAGCGGTTTATCAATCGAATCGGTCGATGGGTCGATTGGTCAAATCAGTATCGAACTATGGATCCTGAATTTATGGAGTCTGTTTGGTGGGTATTTAAGTCTCTTTGGGATAAAGGGTTGATATATGAGGGTTACAAGTCGTTAGCATATTGCCCGCGGTGTGCCACTCCCTTGTCTAATTTTGAGGTTAATCAAGGTTACCAGGATACCCAAGATCCGTCTGTCACAGTCAAGTTCAAAGTTTGTGAATCACAAGATGTTTTTATTCTGGCTTGGACGACCACCCCATGGACTTTACCATCAAATATGGGATTGGCTATCGGAAAAGACATCAAATATGTACGTGTTCATATGAAGCATGGAGAGCAATTAATTCTGGCCGAAGAGCGTGTGAAGGATGTTTTCAAGCGTGAAAAGGAAGAGATCCTTCGAATCGAACGTGAGTCCACGGAAAACTTGTTGGGTTTACGCTATGAGCCACTTTTTCCATATTTTTCTTCGATGTCTGAAGACGGAGCTTTTCGTGTTGTTGAAGCAGATTTTGTCTCTACAGATAATGGTACGGGGGTTGTGCATGTGGCACCTGGTTTTGGAGAAGACGATTACATACTGGGACAGCGTGAGGGTCTTCCCACAGTAGCTCCAATTGATGAGGATTGTTGTTTTACGAATGAAATCACGGATTTTTCCGGTCGATTCGTCAAGGATGTGGATAGAGAAGTAATTCGTAGTCTACGCGCGGATGGAAGTTTGTTTACAGAGAGTACAATTGAGCATAGTTACCCATTTTGTTGGCGGTGTGATTCGCCTTTGATATACAGAGCAGTATCTACTTGGTTTGTGAATGTTGAGAAGATAAAAGCTCAAATGCTTGAGGCGAACGAACAAATTTGGTGGGTTCCTGAGCATATAAAGGACGGCCGCTTTGGAAAATGGCTTGAGGGCGCACGAGATTGGGCTATTAGTCGAAATCGGTATTGGGGTACGCCACTTCCAATTTGGCGTAATGAGGATACGGGGGAATTGTTATGTATAGGAAGCCGCGAAGAGCTTGAACGTTTAAGCGGTGGGAATGTAGAAGATCTACACAAACACGTTATTGACGAAATTGAGATTGATAGCCCATCTGGAAAGGGTAAGTTGAGGCGAGTACCAGAAGTGCTTGATTGTTGGTTTGAGTCTGGATCTATGCCATATGCACAGAACCATTATCCTTTCGAAAATAAAAACTTAGTGGAATCAAATTTTCCAGCTGATTTTATCTCTGAGGGTTTAGATCAAACACGAGGTTGGTTCTATACCCTAACAGTTCTGGCAGTAGCAATGTTTGAAAAGCCAGCATTTAAAAATTGTGTGGTTTCGGGAATGCTTTTGGCAGAAGATGGAAGGAAAATGAGTAAGCGCCTCAAAAACTATCCCGAACCTACTGCCATGATTGATAAATACGGAGCTGATGCCCTCAGGTTGTATATGCTCAACTCTCCTGCGCTCAAGGCTGAAGAACTGCGCTTGACTGAAGACGGTATTCAAGAAAGTCTTCGGGCTGTCATAATACCTCTTTGGAATGCGTACAGCTTTTTTGTCACATATGCGAATATTGATGGTTGGATTCCCGCAAATACAGTGCAACGGAAGTCTCAAAATCGTCTGGATAACTGGATTATTTCAGAATTACAGACATTGTTACGTGACTTAAATCAGGAAATGGAAAACTATCGTCTATATCGGACAGTTCCGGCAATGGTGGCTTTTGTTGAAAAGTTAACAAACTGGTACATACGTCGAAGTCGCCGTCGTTTTTGGAAATCTGATGATGATGATGATAAAGCTTTTGCCTATGCGACTTTGTATCATGTTTTGGTGACTTTCTGTAAGGCTCTTGCACCAGTTTTGCCGTTTTTGACCGAAAATATATATAGAAATTTGGTGTGCAAGTTTGAAGAGACGGATCCTATTAGTATACACTTATGCGATATGCCGTTGGCTAAGGAGTCTCTTCGTGATGAAGTTTTGGAATCTCAAATGAATATAGCAACCCGCGCAGTAGTTCTCGGAAGATCTCTTCGGTCGAAAAATAATTTAAAGATACGCCAACCTCTTCGGCGACTATTCTTGCTTCCGCAAGATGAACGTTCCAGTGATGAAATAACAAACTTAATTCCTTTACTAGCCGACGAATTGAATATCAAGGAGGTTGTTTTGGTAAAGGACGAAACGGAATTAAGTACAATCAGTTATAAGCCGAACTTTAGGCGTTTGGGGCCACGTTTTGGAAAGAAAATAAAAGACGTTGCGAGGTTTCTTTGTGATTTGAATGGTGAGAAACTTGCTGCACTTCTTCGTGGTGAAAAGCTGAGTGTCGCTGACGGTGAAATTGATATAGAAGACGTAGAAATTCATCGGGAAGAGAAGGAGGGGGTTGTAGTTGCCATTGAAAATAATCTTGCTGTTGGTTTAGATATTCAGTTAGATGACGAACTTATCAATGAGTGCACGGCGCGCGAATTTGTTAATCGGGTTCAAAATATGCGTAAAGATGCTGATTTTGAGGTTTCTGATCGTATAAGAATTCAGGTCAAAGGCAATCAGGGCTTGTTGAAAGTTGTCAGCGAATATTCTAATTATATTTCCGGAGAGACTCTTGCTGATCAAATTCAATTAGATATTTTTGAGGATTCGTTTGATGTCCAACAGGAATGGGAGGTTAATGGATTAGATTGTGTAATCTCTTTATCGCGAATAAGGGCTTGAGTTGTTTTTCGATAGCATTACGTGTTTCATGTAATAGAGGTACAATCGGAAGGAATAGGCTATGGAGCCGCTAGATTTAGTTTTCTTTAAGAATTTAATTTTAGAGAAAATAAAACAGACAAATGAAAATGTCGAAAATATAGAAAAAAACTCGAGAAACGAAGGAAATGATACTTCCGAAGATCGATCTACCTACTCTCTACACATGGCTGATCACGGAACAGATGCTATGGAACGAGAGAAGTCGTTATTGTTGGCTCAACGCGGCGGAGATTATTTAGACTATCTAAATGAAGCTCTGGAACGTATCGATGCAGGTAGTTTTGGGGTTTGTCGCTTATGTGGAGGGATGATTGGTCGTGCGCGACTTGAGGCTGTACCTACGGCGACCCAATGTATAGAATGTAAATCTCAACAGGAGAATGGTTAGAAATTAAGATGCACCCTCTGTTTCTTGTACCTCTCACAATTGTGGTTGACCAAGTTTCGAAATTAATTATACGATTTAATATGAATCGCGGTGAATCGTTCGAAGTTATAGGTCAATTCTTTCAATTAACCTATATACACAACCCCGGCGCCGCATTTGGGTTTAATTTAGGCAGTCCCTTAATACATACTGTAATTTCGGTGGTTGCCTTATTTTTTCTAATCTATATCTACAGAAATTTCGAAGAGGAAGAAGTATCTGGCCGCTACGGTATTAGTTTGGTGCTAGGAGGCGCTATTGGAAATATAATTGATCGAATTTATTTAGGGGAGGTGGTTGATTTTTTTGACGTCGGTTTGGGAAGCTATCGATGGCCTATTTTTAATTTTGCTGATAGCTTTGTTACGGTGGGAGTTTTTGTGCTCATTTTTATTCATTCTTCTGGAGACAAGCAAGATCTACGTGATAGTGATTAAATTAATTTGAGGTATAGGCACATAATATGCAGATATTGGTTGAGGGGGTCGAGGCTAATCAGCGCCTGGACCTTTTTTTACGAGCACGCTTAACAGAATTTTCCCGAAGTCGCATACAAGGCTTAGTGAAAAATGGTAATGTTCTTGTTAATGGAAATATAGCACGACAAGCTTACTTAGTTCAGGTTGGAGATAAGATTGAGTTGGATGTACCTGAGCCTGTAGCTTTGATGTCAATACCCCAAAAGTTACCGCTGAATATCGTTTTTGAAGATCAGGAGCTAATAGTAATAAACAAACCGGCAGGAATGGTTGTGCATCCGGCTCCAGGATCGAAGGATGGGACTCTCGTTAATGCATTGTTGCATTACTGTAAAGATCTTTCAGGTATAAATGGTGTTTTACGGCCGGGAATTGTACATAGACTGGATAAGGATACAACTGGGCTAATGGTTATTGCTAAAAATGATATTGCGCATAGATCTCTCGCAAAACAGTTGGCGGATCGAGTTATAAAAAGAGAGTATACTGCTTTAGTTTGGGGGATCGTTTCACGGGACGAAGGAGTGGTGGAAGCTCCTCTTGATCGTAATCCAAGAAACCGAAAAAAAATGGGTATTTTTTCAGGGGGGCGGTATGCGAGAACGCTTTATAGAGTCGACGATCGTTTTCCTTTTACGACGTTATTGAAATTAAAACTTGATACAGGACGGACCCACCAAATTCGTGCACACTTGGAACATCTGGGACACCCAGTCTTTGGAGATCCTATTTATGCAGGAAGAAATCAATCAAATGGTATTCGTTCAGATATGCAGCGACAAGCTCGATGGGGGCTTAGCTTGATACAACGTCAAGCACTCCATGCCCATGCTATTTCTTTCAAACACCCTTTAACTAATAGGGTGGTGAGTTTTCAAATTCAATTGCCACAAGATTTTTCTGATGTAATTTCTGCATTAAAAGAAAAGTTATAGATGAGTTTTATTAAGTATCGGAGGCGTCTTAAAATTGTTTTTGCTTATTCACTCGTTACAGATCTATATGGTAGTCCTTTCTGTTTGCAGCATCTTGGATCGTAAGGGTTGTACGCATTGTTTTAATAATATTATTGGTATTCAAATTATGTTCCGCTGGTTTGTTCGCAATATCTTTTAAAAATGATTGGAGATAACCACCGGAGTTACTCGGTGGTAATTTTATTTGCTGAATTTTNTCGTCTGCATGTAATAGCATTTTAACCACATTCGAATTAGCTGAAATTTCTAAAAGGCCGTCTTTACCCCANAAAACNGTACGCCAGTAATANGGCATAGNGTAGCCGGATTTGTTCGGCGCAAAATATGAAACATCCCCGAGAACGCCACATTCATTATCTAGAGAAACCATTAATTGGGCAGCATCGCAGAAATGCGGATACTGGTGGACAAAAGCGTTCCATGTTCTTGCGCTTTGCAACTCTTTAAATTGAAGTCCTGTAATCCAAGGGATGGCGTCGACCATATGNACGGCAATATCAGTGATTNNACCTCCGTGTTTGTTTTTTTCAAAGTACCATGCAGGTCGTGAATCGATATTTAAAGGATGCTGACCNCCAAACTGTATTGCTTGGATTTCTCCTATACGTTGTTCGANTTTAATTAGTTGTCGAGCCATNATGCAGTAAGCAGCGTCCCTCATAGTGAACATACAACCAATTTTTAATCCTTGTTTCCGAGCTATATCTGCAATTTGGTTTAATTGATTTAAACTTGTACAGAGTGGTTTGTCAGAGATAATATGTCGACCATATTTAAGTGCCGAAATAGCGATTTCTCCACGGCGTTCAAAGTAATCCCCAATTGCGACAATATCACATTCGCTGGTGATGAGGTCGTTTATAGATTCATGAGTAAAATTGATTTCATGAGATTGCTCAATGTTTTCGCGAGTAATCTTGTCTTCTTCACAAGCGCCAACAACCTCTATTTCTGGACTAGCTATTGCTAGCTTGTACAAACTCATAATATGATTATGTCGAAAACCAGCGAAAGTCATCTTTAGGGGGCTCATAAAAATTCCTTACTTAGAGAATTGATTTTCGAATCTCGAAAAGTTAATGTTTTGCGGAAATTTAATTTAACCATAGTTTATGACAAGATTTGAACAAAAGTAGACAATTATTTCATTTAGGTTCAATAAAAAAATTCAATGAAAATACATCCCAATGTAGTTCTTATTGTGGCAGATGATATGGGTTATGGTGACTTTGGCCTATTTAACGATGGGCCGGCACGTACTCCATGTATTGATCAACTCACAAATCAGGGTGTATGTTTAACTCAGCATTACGCTGGTTCGCCTGTATGCTCTCCTTCGCGTGCGACTTTGCTGACGGGGCGTTATCCACACCGCACGGGCGCATTGACTCCCATGGAAGTTCGCGGTTTGGATCGTATCGCTCTCGATGAAGTAACTATTGGTGATATGTTCAAATATTCTGGCTATGCTACCGGGCTTGTGGGTAAGTGGCACAATGGTGCATTTGATAGAAGATATCATCCTAATGCTCGTGGTTTTGATGAGTTTTTTGGTTTTTGCGGTGGTTGGATGGATTATTTTGACTGGTGGNTGGAGCGAAATGGACGACGCGAGAATGCAGACGGGCGCTATCTTACGGACGTTTTTACTGATGAGGCGATAGATTTTGTAACTCGGCACCGACACAGGCCCTTCTTTCTTAGTGTCATGTATAACGCGCCACATACTCCATTACAGGCTCCGGATAGGGATATTAAGCCATATTTAGATTNTGGTCTGAGTCCCGGTTTGGCTATTACGTATGCAATGAATGAGGTTATGGATCGAGGTATAGCGAAGATTGTTGAGACGTTGGATGAATTGGGGTTAGCGGAAGATACTATTGTAATGTTTACTAGTGATAATGGACCTGCGTTTTCGCTTGCCGGCCGACCCGATCAAGTCCCGGAAGGAGTTNGTACTGACCTGAGAAGGTATAATTGTAATTTTAACGGGGCGAAGGGTTCAGTGTACGAAGGGGGGATTAGAGTACCTATGATTATGCGTTGGCCTGGCGGTTTAGAACAGTCTCAACAGTTGGATGAGATGGTGCATGGAGTTGACTGGTTGCCGACCTTAGCAGGCTTATGCGGAATCGAGCCGATAGAAGGGCGAAAGTTAGACGGTAGAGATGTCTCTATGGTGTTAAATGGTGAAAGAATCTCGTCTCCAGCACATTTTTGGCAACTAAACCAGTTTGAACCCATTGGGTGGATCAACGCTGCGATGCGTGAAGGACCTTGGAAACTGGTGCGTCCAAGGGTGGCTCAGCGGCCCAAAAAAGAATCGGATGAACGTTTTATGGATCGCTATGTAGAGTTGGATATCAAATACAAATATCATCCCTCGGAGGTTACACAATTAATGAATGAGCCGGCTCCAGAATTAATCACTTCTCCCCCAGGTGAAATAGAGTTGTTTAATATTGAGGACGATCCTCAAGAAAAAGTTAATCTGGCTACTTCAGAACCGGAGCGCGCAAACCGTATGTTGGGTGAGATCCAGGCCTGGTTCGAAGACGTTGAGCAAGAAAGACAGCGCATCCAACCTGACGGATCGATATTAGAAATTGTTGATGATTAAATTTTTGAAGTTGTTTATTATTTAGACTGAGATATAATTCCATTTCAAAATAATTTTGTCTTGATAAGAAAATTGAAGTAGGATTTATGATAAAAGTTTTTTATCTGAATTTAAGATATTTATTTGTCATTTTTTTTTACATAGCTGTGGCCAGATAGTGTAGATTTTACCTCTTCTAATGTTTTTGCATTGAGTAACTTTCCGATTCGACTTTCTTCTTCTTGTCGAAGAGCCTTCGAGTTTTCTAATACTTTTGATAGGCAGTCCGCTGGGAATTTACAGGCTCCATTTTCGTCCATATGTATAATTTCTCCGGGCGCCACATCCATACCTGCGACTGAAACAGGAACATTAACCGAGTGAACATTTTGGGCACCATGCCCTGGAGTGACTCCGCTAATGAGATACTGAAATTCCATAGGTCGGATTTCATCAATATCTCTCGATGGGCCATTCGAGATACAACCCACACAACCAATAGCCTTCATTGCTGAAGTCATATTACCCCCCGCCAATCCAACTTTCCCTTGAAGTTCTGGAGGGAATTTTTGTTGGAGGACAAGTATCGTTGGTTTTGGCATCGCATCAAGTGCATCTAAAACGTCCATGAAACTAAGCCGGTTGAAATTTGGATCAGGTAAACCGTATGTGCAGGTTACGGCATACCCAACTGTAGGTCCAAGATTAGGATACATACAACGAAGGCTTTGGTCTGTATACCAATTTTCACCCCATGGATTGTATAGGCCCAAGCACAGAGGGTGTTCAGGATAAGTAGCGACTACGTTAGTAACAGATGGAGTATCGAATGCTTTCAGTTCGTCAATAATTTTTTGATTCGTCATTATTTTCTCGTTTTTTGATACGCCTCGGCCTTTACAGTCAATCCTATGAGGACTTTGGGGATGGTAATAAATATTCCTTCGTATTGTGGTGCAATAATTACAATCGGTCAAGTGCAGTATTTTATTGTTCAAAATCTCTAGGCTTTTGATAATGAGTTATACAAGTATTCTTTTTTATTTGAAATAACAAATTTTATTCATCAACATAACTCGACATAGACGTTATAGAAACCTATATTGGCGATATGATCTGAGGATTTAAAAAATGTTTGTTAATCTGATGTGAGTAATGGAGTAACTATGCAAAAAAAAATACGGTTATGTGTTCTGTTTGGGGGACGTTCTGCGGAACATGAGGTGTCTATTATTTCAGCTCGTTCTATGATTGATTCTCTTGATTTTGACCGTTATGAACTGTTGCTTGTAGGTATTGACCATGATGGATGCTGGGCGAATTTTGAGGCTAAGAAAGATTTTCAATCAATATCTCAGGTGGTAATAAAGAATCAAGAAAAATTACGTTTAGACTACACTGAAGGAGGGCTTATTCGAGGTTCACAGGGGAACGTTTACCCTGTCGACGTGGTTTT
>NZPK01000054.1 GCA_002693325.1 Gemmatimonadota bacterium
ATTAGGAGGTGTCGATACGGGCTGGACATTTTACACGCCGTATAGTAGCACCTATTCCAACTCATTTGTAGCATTGGCTCTCGTCGGAGTTTTTATTAACGGATTCTCCTCTATTCTCACTGGAGTAAATTTTATTGTCACCATCCATAAAATGAGAGCTCCCGGTATGACCTGGTTCAGACTACCACTTTTCGTATGGGCTCATTACGCAACGAGCCTTCTTCAAGTTCTTGGAACTCCTGTAGTAGCCATAACCCTTCTACTTGTCACCTTTGAAAGAATATTTAGTATAGGTATATTCAATCCTTCCTTAGGCGGCGATCCGGTATTGATGCAACATCTGTTCTGGTTTTATTCCCATCCCGCCGTCTACATCATGATTCTGCCTGGGTTTGGCGTGATAAGTGAAGTTATAGCCTGTTTCTCAAGAAGACGTGTTTTTGGATATTCCTTCATCGCCTTTTCTTCGCTGGCCATAGCCATACTGGGCTTTTTAGTTTGGGGACATCATATGTTTGTTTCTGGACAGTCAACTTACGCTGGTATGGTATTTTCGTTTTTGACTTTCCTGGTTGCCGTGCCGTCAGCAATTAAAATTTTCAACTGGGCATTCACCATGTATAAGGGCTCGGTTCAATTAGACTCACCGATGCTGTATGCACTTGGTTTCATTGGACTTTTTACCATTGGTGGTTTGACTGGGTTGTTCCTAGCTACATTAGGACTAGATGTCCATATGCACGACACCTATTTTGTTGTAGCACATTTTCACTACGTGATGGTCGGTGGAATGGTAATGGCATTCTTATGTGGAGTACATTTCTGGTGGCCAAAAATGACTGGACGGATGTATTCGGAACCAATGGGCAAAGTTGGTGTTCTTCTGATATATGCAGGATTCAATCTTACTTTCCTCCCCCAGTTCGTTCTCGGCTATCTCGGAATGCCCCGTAGGTATAGCACATATCCGGAGGAATTCCAGGCACTGAATATTATGTCATCTGCCGGAGCGTCCGTATTGGGGCTTGGCTTCGGAATTACCATCTTGTTACTATTGTGGTCCTTGTTTAAAGGTGAAAAAGCTGAGGCTAATCCTTACAAAGCCAAAGGATTAGAATGGACAGATGTTGATTCTCCACCAATCGCCCATAATTATATCGATATTCCGATTGTTATGGAAGAAGCTTATGCCTATGGACCAGACGATCATCATTCTAAAAATGATGAGAACGCTCCCGTAACAGTTAAGGAGAATGACGTTGTCTGATACAGCTAATGCAGTCGGTCGCCAACATCATTTTGAAACAGCTGAACAGCAATACGAATCAGCTATGTTGGGTATGTGGGCGTTTATTGTGCAAGAAGTACTCTTCTTTGGTGGATTATTTGGTGGGTATTGTGTATACCGTAACCTATACATCGAAGCATTCGAAGCTGCGAGCAGCCTTTTAAGCGTTCCTTTAGGTTTCTTTAATACTGTGGTTCTTATCGGTAGCAGTTTAACCATGGCACTTGCAGTGCGTTGCGCCCAACAAGGCAGAATGAAAGCAATCATCGCCTGGATTGTAGCTACGTTAGCCCTCGGTAGCGTTTTTCTCATAGTAAAATATTTTGAATACAGTGATAAATGGAATGATAACTTGGTTCCGGGCCCCTCTTTTCAATGGAATCGNCCNGAATTTGCAGANGTNTTTGGCGGCAACGTNAAAATATTNTTCTCGTTCTATTTTGTTATGACAGGCATGCATGCCCTNCACATGGTTATTGGAGCATTCTTGATGTTTTGGTTGATTTATAAAGTTGTGAAGGGACAAATCAATGAACACTATTATACGCCGGTTGAAAACATGGGATTATACTGGCACTTTGTAGATATTGTCTGGATTTTTCTTTTTCCACTTCTCTACTTAATAGGTTAACGAGGTCAGCTAATGTCAGATCATCATATATTGCCGTTGAAAACCTATTTTCTTATTTTTGGGGCTCTTCTACTTGGAACAGTCCTAACCGTAGCCGTAACCTACGTAGACTTAGGTTGGTTTAACACGCCGTTAGCATTGCTGATAGCTGGCGCTAAAGCGACTTTAGTGATACTATACTTTATGCATGTCAAATATAGTCCCAAACTAATTGGTTTATTTGCCTTTAGTGGTTTTTTCTTTATTGTCATCCTATTGGCTCTTACCCTCCAAGATTACTACACAAGAGGNTGGCACGAACCTCTTCCTGTTGATTTTTTAGAGATGGGTCAGANCTTAGAGTAGAAGATTTCAAGATATACTGTTAAAATGTGATCTGCATTATGTTATACGAATTTTAAAAATTACCCACTAATTTTATCATATAAAATTAATAAGTGCCGGAATAGTCACTATGGATATTCCGGCGCTTATTGGTTTTAGTAAATTATTGAGTGTTTTACTCAAACAATATCCCTGATTAANGATAATATTGAGCTATGNGATACAATCAGAAACTTTTCGTCGTCAAATTTAATTTCAATAGCTTCCTTACGTATAAAAATAGCGTGATCACCTTTTTTCGCCTGTAAAGGAATATAGCGTGATTGTTCAACGGGTTCATCACTCCATGGAGCACCGTCTTCATCGCTCTTGGGAGGTAAAATTATTCCAGGACCTACTTCTTCAATTCTTCCACTCTGAACATCTTCTTTTTCCAACGCCGTGGGGGGTAAATAGAGCCCAACAGCAGTCCGTTCTTCCTTGTCATCTAATCGTATAAGAACGCGATCTGCTACNACAAAAAGCTCTCTATCACCTCTAATCATATTTTCTTTCTCCTTTTAAACAAATTTTTTCTTCCTTATTTCTAAAACTGTTCTTAGGGGGAACCCAATAGTTTTTAGNTTTAAAAATTTTATATGTTCATTTCTTAAGTAAAATTAACTCACTGACTCCTACTTCAGCAACCCAAGCGAACGATCTAAATCAATAATTCTTAATGCCCTATCTCTTTTAGCTATGGTTAGATTAGTTTTGGTGCGAACTAGAAATAATTGTGCATCCAATACCTCTAACTGTGTTCCCACACCCGTAGAATATCTTGAATGCGCCATTTCGATTGCTTTCTCTGCCTCAATTATAACTTGTTTTCCTGCCTTAACTCGAGCAAATGCTTCGTCGAGTAGACGAATGCTCGTCTCAACTTCAAATTTGATTTTTCTTTTCAAATTTAAGATTTCATAATGCAGGGCCTCTAATTGCGTTTCAGCTTGACGTATACGAGATCGAATACGAAAACCATCGAAAATGGGAACCCTTAGGTTTAAACCAGTAGACCAATTTCTTCTCCANTTNGCATTTTCATCTATTAATCTATCACCCTGCATTTGTGCCTGACCNGATATAACAAAATCAATTACCGGTAAACGTGCTGATTTTTCTAAAGAGATCTTTTGCTTTTGTGCACTCAATTGGTGCTTTATGGCTATTAAATCAGGCCTCATTTCTAATGCAACCTGCATAAGACTATCTAAATCCACATTAGTCCAAGAAGAAAATCTTGATAAATCACCTTTTACATCAATCTCCGTTTCCGGATCGAATCCAATAAGACTTTTTAATTTAAGATGAGTTAAAAGAATATTGTTAACTGCCGTAATAGAATCTGCCTCCATAGATGAGACATGACCACGAGCCCTAAGTTCCTCAAAAGCGGAACCTTGTCCTACGGCGCGCCTCATTCTAATCAAATCAAACGTTTTTCTAGCACTTTTTAAAGCAAGTATAGCCACCGATGACAATTCTCTGGCTACTAGGACATCATAGAAAGCGTGTTCAGTCTGTGCAACGATATCCTGTCTAATTAAACGACTCCGAGATTTACTCAGCAAATGAAACGATTCTGCAATATTTACCGATGCATTATTTCTTCCCCCAGTAAAAATAGCCTGGCGCAATCCAACAACAGCACGNACATCATTTTCAGATCCAATTGTTATTGGCGAACCATTGAAAACTAAAGACTGCAAGGTCCAGTTACGATCATAATTTGCGATAACATCAAGTTGGGGTAGAAATGAAGAGCGTNCCTCAGTTANAGCAAGAGCCGATTCTTTTTCCATCATTTCTTGTACACGAACCACCTCACTATTGATAAGGGCATATTCTACCGCATCTTCACGCGTTAAATTCAAGCTAAATACATTAGACAGGGGTAAAATNACTGAACCAAACCAGATCCAACCTCCGATAATTAGATTAGTTTGTTTGAAGATCATAATTCTCTTNACTATTAAATTTAAAAAGCTTTATCACATTTCTTATCAACAATAAAATGCTATCCTTCTATCAAACTAAAGTCTTCTTGATACTTAAAAAGAGACTACTCAAAAATAAAATTGAGGAAACAGTCATCAGTTATAAATATCAATTAGATTAGCCAATTAACTATAATAAAATAAAAAAAAATTAATTTACTGAGTCGATTCGGGTACATATTTTTATTAGATTTGTATATTACAAACAAAAATATTAACTAAAAGATATTTCATTTTTCTCATATAGCCAAAGCCTTATATCTAATTGTTGAAAAGGAATCTTATTTGAAAATAGAAACTGTACGAATCACACCCATAGCTGTTGACGATCCCCCTCTCCGCAATGCTGCTGGCCTTCATGCACCCTACGCGCTCCGAACTATTGTTGAACTTGTAGGTGACAATGGAATAATTGGTTTAAGTGAAGTACCAGGAAGTAATTCAACTACAAAGGCGCTGGAGGATTCTGTTGAGATTCTCAAAGGCTTAGATCCCTTCAATATTAATAATATTCTTTTTAAATTAAATCACTATTTCGGCTCAGAAAATAAAGTAGGCTTTGAATATGATGAGCGTGGCCGAGCACCTTGGGATCAGCGTCTATTAGTACACGTATTCAGTGCAATAGAAGTAGCGTGTCTAGACTTGATAGGCAAGACGATAGAGCGACCCGTCGTGGACCTTCTCGGAGGACGCTGTAGAGATCATGTTCCGTTTTCTGCATACCTGTTTTTAAAAGAGGAAGGCGCAGGCGGACTATTCGAGTTTTCAATGGATTCTGATGCTACGGGATGGCTATCTGCAAGACAAGAAGCGGCACTTACCCCAGACGAAATTGTCCTACAAGCTAAATCTATGTGTGACCATTTTGGTTTTACCTCCATCAAACTGAAGGCTGGAACGTTACCCCCTGACATTGAAGTAGCATGCATGTTCGCACTGTACGAAACATTCGGAAAAAATGTTCCCTTAAGAATCGATCCGAACGCTGTATGGAGCGTAGAAACATCTGTAAAGTATGGGAAACAAATGGAGGGTATATTAGAATATTATGAAGACCCGACTCGTGGTCAAAAAGCTATGTCAGAGGTAGCTAAGCAGGTTTCCATACCACTGGCAACAAATATGTGTACAACGTCATTCGATGACCTACCCGGCAGTATTCAATTGGGTTCGGAATCAATAATCTTGGCAGACCATCACTTTTGGGGTGGGCTCCGCACTTCTGTTGAGTTAGGACGAATCTGTCAGACCTTCGACCGTGGATTATCCATGCATTCAAATAGTCACGTCGGTATTTCTTTGGCTGCTATGACCCATCTTGCTGCAGCTGTTCCAAATCTTACCTATGCAGTTGATACGCACTATCCATGGCAAACTGATGAGGTAATAAAGGGAGGAAAACTAAAATTTACAAACGGAGAACTTGCAATTCCAGATGGACCAGGATTAGGGGTAGAATTAGATCACGACGCCCTTAATGAACTGAACAAGAAATATAAAGATTGTGGATTAACGCACCGTGACGACCAGGTTGAGATGCAAAAATTAGATCCGGAATGGGTTTTCGAGTCTACTCGTTGGTAATTCACAAACANATCACTCAAACTTGGCCGCTTAAGTTAGAAATCGTCCTTTTTACCAAAGTAATCATCTTAATCGTCAGATCTAAGGCTCCAAATATTTAGCACCTACAACACCTACCTCACTTCATTACTTCATTCATCTTTCGATTTGTCTTTGGCACTAATAAGCCATTCTTCTACCTCAGATCCTCCTACATCAACAAGCATCTGTCCTTGAATTTCAACGCACGGAGTCATATATTGCCCCGTCCGTTCCACCAATGTCCTGTATGCATCTACATCATTTGAGATGTCGATAATTTCATATTTTACCTGGTATTTATCTAAAACGGATAGTACTCCNGCAGTCCAGGAGCAGAATGGTTTCATAAAAACGGTAGCTTCGTAATTTTTCATTAGCCTCTCATACTAGTTTATTGCACTATCTTTTATTTTCATAAAATAACATTAAGATATAATTTCTGCCTGTAAATATAGTAGCATAAATTGATTCGATAGTTTATCCTTAGGGAAAAAATTAACGGTAGACTGTTTTTCAAACTTGCCGATAATATTTATAATAGAAACTAAACAATTTTTGACAACAAGAAATACTATGGCTGAGAACGATAGAATACCTGAAGATGGATCTGAAGACGAGGAAATTCCCTTAGAGCAGAAAGTTGCAATTGTAATGGTTGCTCTTGGCGAAGAAGTTTCGGGCGAAGTCATGAAATTTCTCTCAGATTATGAAATTGAAGAAATAACACAGGCCATAGCTTCTCTTAAAACGATTTCCGTCGAATTGATGGATAAGGTCCTCGAGGAATTTGAACAACACCTCATGGCTGGAGAATGGATTAGCCAAGGTGGGGAAGACTTTGCGCGTGCTGCACTAGAAAGGGCCCTTGGACCTCAAAAAGCTGCGGAAATACTTGAGCGNGTCTCGAGTAAGGTTGCATCGGGCTTTTACATGCTGAAAAATGTAGCTCCCGACCAAATTGCTCCTTTTATCAGTAGTGAACACCCCCAAACGATTGCCTTAATTCTATCCCAACTGGACGGGGCCCAAGCCTCAGGTATTTTGTCACAGTTACCAGAACGTCTTCAGTCGGATGTAGCCTATAGAATAGCCACTATGGATAACATAACCCCCAGTGTCATCAAGCAAATTGAANGTAGTTTAGAAACTCAATTGCGGGATATTTTGGGTGGCAATCAAGATGTCGGTGGGCCACAGGTAGTTGCAGATATGTTAAACCTTACTGGTTCAACCGTAGAGAAAAATGTCCTCGACCAAATGGATGCTCAGGATCCAGAAGTAGCCGAATCGGTTCGTAACCTAATGTTCGTATTCGCCGATGTAGCAAAATTAACCGAACGTGAACTTCAGGCACTAATGCGCGAAGTGGATCAGAAAGATATCATTATTGCATTGAAAAATGCAGATGATGAACTGAAAGAAAAAGTCCTGGGTTCGGTGTCGGAAAGAGTACGTACATTCATACAGGAAGAAATGGACTTTTTAGGCCCTATGCGTCTAAGCGAAGTCGAAGAAGTGCAGTTGAGAATTGTCCAAATGGTTCGCCAACTAGAGGAGCAGGGACAAATTACTATCATCCGAGGCGATTCCGACGATCAATTCGTATAATCCTAAGTGTAGTAAAAAAACGGATTATACTTACGCTCTTCCACTACCGTTGTTGCTGGTCCATGTCCTGGAAACAAAATCGTCGAATCCACTAAGGATAGAATATTACGCTCTACAGAGAGTTTCTGCGTATTAAAACTATCTTTTTTTCGAACTCCCCCCAGAGATCCTGCAAAAAGAGCGTCACCGACAAATGCGAATCCATGTCCAATATAGGATACGCCGCCGGGAGTATGCCCATACGTCTCGACAACACGCAGTTCTAAATCACCTACAATAAGCCGGTCGTTACCTTCTACTTNTTTCGAGATTAAATCAGCCTGATCGTTCATCATAGAAGCATCTTTACTACCCACAGCGACCTCTGCTCCAGTATGGCCAACAACTTCACGGAGAGCCGTAATATGATCATAGTGACCATGAGTAACTAATATCTTTTCTAGAGAGCAATTATGTTTTTCTACCAATGCTATAATTCTATCGCATTCAAAACCCGGATCTATAAATGCAGCGCACTGAGTATGTTTGCAAACGATCAAATAACCATTCATGGTTAACGAATCCGGTTGGTCTATTGGATTCTCGCGCAAAGGAATCATTTCAATTTGTGCGCCAGCTATGGACTGTCCGGATGGTTTGTTAGGAAAGAACCCGCCCTCAGCACATACTAAGAGTTTCCCAATATCTAACCCCAAGAAACCTCCAATACGTGCTATTATCGACTTATCGGGGATCCACTNATAGCGCTCTAAATCCATCCATCTGTCGATTTGTATGTCTAACTCTCTNGCAACATTCTTAATCGACAACTCTTGACCCCTCCTCGCCTTTCCAANCACGTCNCCAAATAAATCTTCTAATTCATAGTACANNNCGGTTCTCCAAAATTAAAACTATTTAGGCCGAAGACTAGAAATATAACGTTCGAATGAATCCCTATACCTTTGTAAAACTACTTCAGGTCCCGTCGATTTAAAGAAATAGGATCCTCGAGGAGATTCTACAATAGCCCCGAAAAGCATGTAGTTTTCCAATGATTCCCCACTACCNCCAGACATAGTACCAACATTATATGTTCCTGAAACCTCTAGCCGTTTGACACTCATCCCAGAAACTCTTTCACTCCATTGCCGAAATAAAGGCTGGGCATTCTCTGACTGGAACTGGGCGACCCAACGATCTATATTTGCCTGACTATCCCCACCTTGTCCCGGACCGAAATAAAAAACAGCTATAATTCCATCTTCTTCATCTNCAGATCCATGTAAATGATATTCGGCCACTCTCATAGAATTAGACGGAGAGACCGCATGCCATTCATCGGGGACCTCTCCTAACAGTCCTCCCAAGTCTACTTCTGTTGACATCGTCTCGATTGGTCTCGAGGACTCCGGCATTGTATCACCCGAACCATCTGGGTTGATTGGCGTCATACTGTTTTCGCGAAGAGCTTCGTCGACTCCAGACTCACTAAAATTCTGACTACAATGTAGTATGCTTACAGCAACTATGGCGACATATATCTTTAATATTAGCAATTTTCTTCTTCCTTCGTACTCAGACCGGGTTGCCATAGTACATCAATTTCACCCTTCTTATTCATATACCGAGCCAAGACGAAAAAGAGATCGGCTAACCTATTCAAATAGACAGCAATGTTGTCATTGATTTTTTCCCGCCTTGCCAAAGCCCAAACCCGTCTCTCAGCGCGCCTACATACGCTTCTTGCAACATGTAAATAGGAGGCTTGAATAGTACCTCCAGGCAAAACAAAACTATTTAATGGCTTTAAATGGCTATTATGTGAATCTATCAATTTTTCCAATTTTTCAATATTNTGTTTCCTAATACGCAAATATTTTTTTTGCTGCTCGTTCTCTTCTAAAGGACGGCATAAATCTGCTCCGAGATCAAATAAATCATTCTGAACCATAGAAAGTCCACCTTCCAAGTCACTTTCATCAACAACAGAATGCCTGACTAGACCAATCATCGAATTCAGTTCATCTACATCTCCAATGGATTCGATTCGTAAATCGTCCTTACGCACTAGCGAACTGTCGCCGATATGCGTCATACCACCATCACCAATTTTAGTATATATTTTGGATAGCGTGACCATCCACTAATTCTCCTCTTTTTACGACAGACAACTAATTGTTATCAATGTCTTTGTCTATAACGATTCGGGTCCACTAAACCAACCATACCCTCAACGACATTGTCTCCCAGCTGTAAGAAATTACAGAGTCTTTTGCATTCTTCAAAAGGATCAAAAATTAATTGAGCAAAGTCAATCTTATGGACTACCATATTGGTCTGCTCATTGATCCAAAGTTGAATTTCCTGAATCTGATTAGATAATGCCTTGATAACAACATCCCCATTTTTTCTTCTTTCATGTCCCCGATTTTCCAACATAACTTGTTGAGATGCATAAATTTCGTCACAATTCCTGAGCATCAGTATAATCTTGTAATCTTCGCTCGATGGTAAATACTCCAAAAGAGGCGAAACAACTTTAACGGCCTTGCCGCGGGCAGTTTTTATCCAGTCTGAAGATACGTGAATATTTTTAACGGGCTCATATTCGAAATATCCTCCTGGATTATCATCATCCGGCAACCGATGTTGGTCAACTAGTAA
The DNA here is from genome assembly GCA_002693325.1 of Gemmatimonadota bacterium. Lineage (GTDB taxonomy): Bacteria > Latescibacterota > UBA2968 > UBA8231 > UBA8231. The sequence goes on from NZPK01000054.1 coordinate 10,142, forward strand.
CGTGATACCCGCCTTTTTAAGAAGTGCCATCAAGACTGACGTTCCAGACCGAGGCAATCCTGAAACTACAATTATTTGGTCCTTAAACAACTCATTCATATTAAAAACTTGATTTTTTCCGACGTCCAAGTAAATAGATAAAAAAAGGACATCCTAAGAATGCAGTCACAATACCAACCGGAATCTCTGATGTTCCCATTAGTGCCCTAGCGAACCAATCCGATAGGACCATCAAGATTGCACCACTAAGCAAACAGGATGGAGATAACCATCTCTGATCCGATCCAACAACAAACCGCATTAAGTGTGGTATGACTAGTCCCACAAAGCCAATTATTCCGCTAACTGAAACTGCTGCGGCAGTCAATACAGATGCAGATATAAGTAAGCGCCGCTTAATTCTTTCTACATTAACCCCGAGATACAGAGCAGTCTCTTCACCTTGCAAAAGAATATTGATTTCTTTTGATAACAATTGGATGTAAGTAGCAGCGACAAGAACCGGCAACCAAATAGTACTGACGTGTTCCCAACCTCTTGATGCAAAACTCCCCATCAACCAAAAAACGATGCGTTGCATATCAAAAGGATTTTCGCCACTAATCATTAAGAAAGAAGTTGTAGCAGATGTTAGAGCCCCAATAGCAATTCCGGTGAGTAAAACAGTCGCTATTGGCANCCTTCCTCCTCGNCGAGANATAGCATAAACCACTGNTATTACAAGTAAGGCACCAATAAAAGCAAAAACGGTTACACTACTAACACCTAAATACCAGGTATTAGCACCCAAAACAAAAGCTGTTGTCGCGCCTAACCCAGCTCCGGAGGACACACCTACTATATATGGATCTGCCATTGGATTCTGAAAAAATGATTGCATTACAGCACCACTTTGCGCCAGTGCTGCNCCCACCAAAGCCGCTAAAATTATTCGAGGTAAACGTATTTCATAAAGGATAACAGACTCAATGTCGTNTTCATTAATCTCACCNAAGAAAAANGAGACTACNNTNTCTAAAGGGATCACAATGGGACCATCCNAAAGCGATAAAAAACAGCAAAAAAACAAACATACGGTCAGCAAAATTATGATCCACCAATTACTCAACGTTCTAATCATTGTTGCTTTACCGTTTTTTCGCTATGGTATGCTACAATAAAATCTGAAATCAATTCGAGTGCTTTAATTAATCGAGGTCCGGGGCGTAGCAATAAATCTGCTTCTATATAGAGTATTTTGTTATTCATAATAGCTGGTATCTTCCCCCAGACAGGATCTTTTCTCAAGCGCTCAACTTTCTTTGCAAGGCCTGCCTTATCTCCCTCATCCTGAGTAGTAATAATAATTTCCGGTGACCACATCAAAACCGTCTCAACACTTACTTGTGGCCACGAACCCTCGGTCGACCGCGCCACATTGACACCCCCAGCTAACCTAATTACATCACTGATCATCGTGTTCGGTCCAGCCGTGTAAAATGTGTTATCTCCCAATCCCCACATCACGCTCGGTCGATCACTATATCCCCCAACCTTTCGGCGAATACTTTTAAGCCTATTTGAATAATTTGCAACAATTGAATCGGCTCGATCCGCCACACCAAGAAGATCCCCCAACCGTTCAATAGCAGCCAATAATTCATCTATATTTTTTATATCAAGTGAGAAAAAAGGAATTTTTAGCCTTTCTAATCCCCTAAGGCTATCCATATTATTTCCACGAATAGCGATCACTAAGTCAGGATTTAGGGCAGTAATTTTCTCTATATCTAGAGTATTAAAACCCGCAACAACTTCAACCGATTCAATCTCCTTAGGGAAGTTACAATATTTTGTTCGTCCGATAATTTGTGAATTCAATCCGAGTATACACAACAGTTCCGTATTACTTGGCGCCAATGAAACCAATTTTCGAGGCGTCACTTCAGTAGAGAACTCCCTTCCAAGGTCATCCACAATCACTTTCACAGATTCAGCATGAACAGAGACAATCGAAAGTGCGCAAAAGACTATTGCATTTTTCATTAAGTTATTCATGGATAAATTTATCAACCTTTTTACTTTTTCGAGTGGCAGGGAGGACCCTAAAAAATCCGTCGACGTCTTTTTTGAGCCTAAGCGTTATTCCAAAAACATTACTCAAAACGGTATCCTTCATAGCTTCCTCAATTTTTCCTTTGGAACAAATTTTCCCATTTTTCATAATAACGACACTACTGCAATAAGATGTAACCATATTGAGTTCATGGGTCGCACATAAAATTGCCAACCCGCAGTCATGATTTAAATGACATAAGACATCAAAAACTTCAATCTGATGATTGATATCCAGATAACTTGTAGGTTCATCTGGATATCAATCATCAGATTGAAGTTTTTGATGTCTTATGTCATTTAAATCA
>NZPK01000055.1 GCA_002693325.1 Gemmatimonadota bacterium
TGGTAAATTCTCTCGGATTCTATCAAAAACAACAATTGTATCGTTTAACGAATAACCCACAATAGCTAGCAACCCAGCAACAACCGCTAGAGTTATCTCTACCCCTATCAAAGACAATAGACCAAGAGTAATAAGGACATCATGAAATAGCGCAACTACAGCAGCAAGTCCATAAAGCAGCCTATGAAAACGCCAGGCCATATACGCAAGAATAAGCAACAATGCTACAATCACAGCGTTTATCGCCGCACTACTTAATTCCTCTCCAATTCGCGGACCGACCTTCTCCTGTCTGCGAATCCAGTCTTCTTCGGAAATATTTTCTGAAAATTTGCCATTCAAAACCGACATAACACCCTCAGCAACGGAGGTACCTTCTTCGCTCTCACTTATTCTAATTAGCACATCATTCGGTGAGCCAAATTGTTTGATTTCATTGTTTCTCAAATCAAGAATTTTATCGCCAACCTTTACTTCATTTAGAGCCTCACGCACTTGTTCAAGACGCAACGGAGGGTCAAAATGTAGTTCTAATAAAGTTCCTCCGGCGAAATCAATACCAGGGCGTAACCCATTAATAGCCACAACAGAAATTGTGCCTAATACAAGACCAACACCGGAGATTGCAAAACCAAAAACTCTTTTTGCCAAGAAACGTATCTCAAGTCCCGATAAAAAACCTACAGGTCCGATACTAAGTGACTGTTTTCTCGTGCTACGAGTTAAAAGATCAAAAACCGTGCGAGTCACGAAGAAAGCTGTAAATAAACTCGAAACAATTCCAACACATAATGTGAGTGCAAAACCGCGAATTGGACCCGTACCAAATTGATAGAGAACTATACCGACTAGGAAAGTTGTAACATTTGCATCAAGAATGGCGGAAAGAGCGTTATTATATCCACTTTCTATTGCCGCCCGAACAGTCTTCCCACCTCGAAGTTCCTCTCGAATTCTCTCAAAAATAAGAACATTCGCGTCGACAGCCATTCCGATAGTTAAAATTATACCGGCAATACCAGGTAGAGTAAGTGTGGCCTGAAAACCAGCTAATACCGCCATAATGAATATCATGTTAAGCAATAAGGCTACATCTGCAACTATTCCTGCAATTCGATAATAGAGAAGCATAAATATCACAATAATGACCATGCTATATACGGCAGCAGTCTTACCTTGCTCTATAGAATCACGTCCCAGAGAGGGACCAACTGTTCTATCCTCTATGATTTCAACCTCTGCAGGCAAAGCCCCCGCTCGGAGGACAATAGCCAGGTCCTTAGCCTCTTCCTGATCACCACTACCCGTTATAATTCCTCTTCCGCCTGGAATTTTACTTTGTATATTTGGAGCTGAATAAACTGCATTATCTAGCACTATGGCCATACGGTCTCCGATGTGAGCACCGGTAAGCCTTTCAAACAAATCTACACCTTCATCTGTAGTCGTGAAATTAACAATCGGTTGCCCCAAATACTGGAGGTCCTGCCCCGACGACACATATGCATCTTGCAACATCTCTCCCGTCATCTCTGCACGCTTCCGGACCAAATAAAGCATGTAGTACTGGTTACCTTCAGGACCTTCCGGCTTGCTGGAAAATAAAAATTCTACATCACTCGGTACTACCGCCTGTGCATCACTACTCCCAATAATCCTTTTCACCGCCGGAAGATCACGCGCAGATACGGCAACGTCTCCAGTGGCGAGTGACACAACCATCGAACTCAAATTGCCCGAGTCATCGGACAAAGATTCAAGACTTTCCGCCTCAAACAAACCACCCTCATCCTCTTCAGTCGCAATCGAGGCAGTATCATCTTCCTCGGCGTCTGTTAGAGAATCGATACGTTGTATCAAACGATTTCGTTCCACTTCAGGCTCAAGCATTTGAAATTCAAGTAGTGCCGTCTGCCCAACTAGAGCCTTAGCTCTCTGGACATCCTGAACCCCGGGCAATTCAATAATGATCCGGTTTTCACCCTGGCGCTGAATTGTCGGCTCAGCCACGCCAAACTGATCAACACGATTCCTAATAATTTCTTGTGCACGAGCCACAGCATCCGTAGCCTCTTCAGCCTCCATACCTTGAGTTTTGACTTCAAGCACGAGGTGAATTCCCCCTTGTAAATCTAAACCCAAATTTAAAGCCTTCTTTTTTAGATCATACAGTTCTGCGGGAGATCTCAAATCCATTGCTTCACGTTGTTCATGAGACATCTCATAAAATTGGAAACTAGGAATTAGATGATATACCGCAGTAACTATCAACCCCAATATCAGCAAAATCCTACTATTGCGTTTCATAACCTGTCCTTGCGACATCTTGTTTGGTCTGCACTGTAAACCACAGCATTATATATAGCATTATGTGTATTAACAGAAATAAAATAGGGTGCTATTGAACAAAGCGAAAGCGCCCTTGTAAACCAGTTGTCGATTTGACGCGGTAATCTTTCATAGTTTCTGTAAATATCAATGCTTCAACATCTGGAAGGCTTTCTACCAAATTTATACCTTTCTCCTCTCCAAGAACAAAAACTGCTGTGGCTATTATATCGGCATCGATAGCCGTCCGAGCCCAAATCGTCGTGCTAATTGTTGGTTTTGATGGCCATCCAGTTTTAGGGTCAAGAATATGGTGATAACGTTGGCCTTCCTGTAAAAAATATTGCTGATAATCACCAGACGTCGCAATAGCTTCCAATCCGATATCTTCGACTTCTATGAAGGATCCAGGCTTACGCGGATGTTGAACTGCAATACGCCATGAAGTTCCGTCTGGTTTAATTCCCCAATAACGAATATCTCCTCCCGCTTCTATCAGACCACTCTTAACTCCTTCCGCTTGTAGTCTTAGTATTGCATGATCTACGGCATAACCTTTTGCGGCACCACCCAAATCAATCCGAATATTGGAATTATTTATTCGTGCTTTCTTGTTTTTGATCTCCAACTTCTCATAATCTACAAAGTGAATNAAAGAATCAATTATACTTTGGTCAGGCAAAGTTTTCCTGTTTTGAAAATCCCATGCAAGAGTTAGGGATCCTATCGTTGGATCATAGGCNCCGTTTGTTACTTCAGCCCAATATTTCGCTCTTTGTAAAACCTGAATTGTTTCTCTCGAAGAAAGGACCCAATCACTCGGATTGTTTGAAATACGCGAAATTTCAGATTTTGACCTATAACTACTCATTAAAGAGTCGACCAAATTAAACGAATCGAAAGCCATCTCGGTCAACTCAGCGTATTCTAACTCTCCACCAAAAATTTTGATAGAAACAACTGTCTCAAAAACAACCCGATCGTCCTGAAAAGGCGAGGGGACACTTCTATCAGAATAAAGCCATAATACAAGGAGCAATGTTGCGATTGCAAAAAGAACATTCTTCAAGTGTGCCTTCAAATGATACAAAATTAACTTTTGCGCTCCACGACCAATTTAACAGCTAACTCTAAAGCCCCTCGAGCAGAACTCTCTGGCAAGACTTGTAGGCATTCAAGTGCTAGAGCACTGTACTCACGAGCAGTTGCTTCAGCAGCAGCAACACCGGAGAATTCTTCAACAAAATCTACAATTTGCTGCCAATCATTTTCAACTTTTTCAGACTTACTCAATAACTCTCTAACCCTATTTCGGTCTTCCNAGGGGGCTCTTTCCAGTGCTCGAATAAGTGGCAAAGTTAATTTACCCTCGCGCAAATCATGACCAACAGGCTTGCCCATGGTGGCCGAATCACCAGTAAAATCCAAGATATCATCCGCTATTTGNAACGCCGCNCCTAGTAATTCACCATATTTCTTCATTGAATTGACTACCAACGGATCTACATCAGCGAATATAGGTCCGAGAGCTACAGATGCCGAAATCAAAGACGCTGTCTTATCATTGACCATGGAAAAATAAGATGATTCACGTACATCATTTTGCTCACCAATCTGTATTTCAAAAATCTCACCAACACTAAGACGCTGTGTAGCCTTNGATACAACCGCCAATGCATGCAAATTNCCNATTTCAACAAGCATACTCAGCGCTTTTGCAAGTAAAAAGTCGCCCACNAGGACAGCGACTTGGCCACTCCATCTCTGATTTATTGATTCACGACCCCTTCTGATCGTTGCGGAATCAACTACATCATCATGGACCATAGTTGCTGTATGAATCATTTCTACTGCTACTGCTGCATTGATGATATCATCTCTACACTCTTGTCCAACCGCTTTGGCACTTANAAAAGCTAATGCAGGCCTCAAACGTTTCCCTCTAAGTGTTGACATATATCGCGTTATCTCATGAACCAGTTCGACGTCTGCAGCTAAAGCCGCATCTAAACTGTTTTCAAAATGCTCAAGTTCCGAGTGAATCAAGTCATCAAATGGGTTCATTGCTCTTGTCTCAAGATATTCGGCAATTAACAGAAAAATGTTTTCTGAATTATCTCAGTAAAAATCCGCTTCTATTTCCCATAGCGCAAGACCTACACTATATTCTTTGGGAAAGTCAAAACAAATTCACANNATTAAANATCNNATGAAAATAGCAAAAATAGAAACCTATCTTGTAGACGCCGGTTGGCCTCAATNCAATAGANTAACAAACAAAGAGGAAAAAGGNGGTTGGTCTGCACGGAACTGGCTTTTTGTGAAAATATCGACTGATGAAGGGCTTTATGGTATCGGAGAAGCCTCTGGTTGGCCTCGGGTAGTCGAGACAGCAATAAAAGATCTCACTCCATTACTTCTTAACGAAGACCCTTTTCATATCGAACGAATTTGGCACAAAATGCTGGCTTCCATTATGGGACATGGAATGACGGGCGTTGTCGGTGGCGGGGCACTAACCGGTATAGAAATGGCATTATGGGACCTGAAAGGTAAAGCATTAGGACAACCGGTATGGAATTTGTTCGGAGGTAAAATACGAGATAAAATTCGCATATACGGACATGCGAGTAACAGCGAACAAGCCCAAGAACTGGTTGACCAAGGCTATAGTGCTATCAAAACCGGTGGAATACAAAACACACTTCAAAATGTNCAATCTATAAGGCGGAGTGTNGGNAGTAACATCGATCTAATGGTAGATCTCCACGGGCCGCCCTGGTTAAATACNANAGACGCAATCGCTATGGGTAAACATCTTGAGGAATTCGACCTGCTTTTTTATGAGGACCCCGTAGCNCCGGAAAATATAGAAGCGATTTCGCGTGTATCTAAAGCAGTTAATTTACCAATAGCTGCTGGAGAAAGGCATGCCACAATTTGGGGTATCCGCGAACTCATTGAACGAGAAATAATAGATGTGGTCCAACCGGATANCGGACGGGCCGGTGGCCTCATACAAATGAAAAAAATCGCGGCCATGGCAGAGGCACATTACTGCACGATAGCACCACACGATGGATCGCTTGGTCCTGTNGCAGAAATGGCTGCGGTACATTTAATGGCAACTATNCCAAATTTTCTAATTTTAGAGCACCTAGCTACGGATGTACCNCAACGATACAGTATTATGACCGGNCAACCTGAAATTTCGGATGGCTATATAGTCGTGCCAGATGCTCCCGGTCTCGGAATAGATTTAATTGAGGCAGAAATTAACCTCTATCCCTCTAACGGAAACTCTAATCATCCAGACCCGACTCACGACTACCAGTATGTCACCACAAAAACCGAACGTGCAAGTTGGTTANGTGGCAATGAAACCAGTAAGTCCGANTATAAAGCAGGCCAAGTATTTTGACGTTACNATCCAGAAATTCNATTGGATTAGAAACACAATGNGTGACCGATTCTGTCTCTTTTATCTANAAAATAAAAGGTTTAACACCTAATTATGTGGTNNTTNATTTTATTGATCTTTGTTGGGGGAATAGCACTTTGGCTCGGCGCTGAGAATCTTGTTGAGGGAGCNGCACGCTTAGCGAAACGTTTCGGACTNTCAGANCTCGTAATCGGGTTGACTATAGTTGCNATAGGAACCTCCGCTCCTGAGTTTGCAGTGACATTAACAGCAGCCATAGATGGTAAATCTGCCGTTTCTCTGGGTAACATTGTCGGGTCCAACATTTTTAATATTGGAATCATATTGGGAGGCGTTGCCTTGTTCGGTTCAATTCATACGGCTCGTCNACTTGTTTACCGCGATACATCTATTCTTTTAATTTCTTCTTTGGCGCTTATAGGTTTCACTCTTGATAATAAAATTACTCAGTTAGAAGGTGCTTTCTTTTTCTCGGCACTATTGATTTATATTTTCATGACACTTAAAGCTGCTATAATAACAAAAAAGTCTGAAGAATCATCGACAGTTGAGTGGAAAATCATCGATATGATAAGACTCATTGGAGGTCTAATTTTGGTGATTCTTGGCGCCCACCTACTCGTAGATAATGCTGTAGCCTTAGCCCAACACTTCCGCTTGTCGGAATGGTTGATTGGCGTAACGATTGTAGCTNTCGGCACGTCACTGCCCGAATTGGCAACCTCTACCGCAGCTGCGGTCCGCGGAAAGTTAGGTCTTTCTGCAGGTAATCTGGTAGGAAGCGATATTTTTAACGTTCTCGGCGTTCTTGGAATAACCGCACTCCTAAATCCACTAGACACTAATATTGAAACGCGTTCAGACCTTTTTATGATGTCTATACACGTCGCTGTTGTCCTGTTTTTTTTAAGNACNGGATGGAAACTGNAACCTTTAGAAGGAGCAATCTTAGTCCTATTGGGGCTGGCACGATGGGGATTAAGTTTTGCTTAATTANCAAATCAATCCGAATACTACGAATATTTTGACTNTTTAGAATTGCACTTGAACGAAAAGATCTTAGGTTTAAATACGATGTTGTTAAAACAAAAGCTTTAACAAGACAAGATAGGATTTAGTTATTTTCAATGATTTTTCTCAGTTAAATTTGATAATTTTAATAATGATTTACCCGGAAGTTAGGTAGTGTTGGACAATGTAGAGTCTATTCCCAAAGATCTTGAACCCGTATTACGCGACACGCTCGGGTCCGGCGAATTACTAATTATTCTTCTTTCAACAGATATTCGGTCTGACGGAAATTATGGTGAGCGCTGGTTTGCCCTCACAGATGAACGTATATTGGTTTTCGAGCCTAATATCAATCCGTCAGGATTGGAAACTTTTTCTTTAAAACAAATCACTCTCGAAGATNTCGGACGTGTTTATGTTCGAAATTACGTTGGGTGCGGAGCATTACTGGTCGAATTAGAGGATGAAACAGAAGAACTCATTCGCTTTTCACTCAGTGCTTACTTCAAATTTTCGGGTATCCCTCAAGCAATAGAAGCAGCCACAGGAATCGACGAACAAGAGTTCGAGGAAATTGTAGATGAAGATAGCAATCTTGTCAAAGTTGTAGACCATTGCAAAAAATGTGGATTAGCACTGCGTAGTGGCAGCACAACCTGTCCCAACTGTCTTCAAAAAACCGAAACATTTTGGAGACTTTTCTCCTACATAAAACCATANAAGGCTCGCGCTCTCATCGGTTTTTCTTTAACGATAGCTTTGACAATAATTACACTATTACCGCCGCAGCTGAATNTGATTCTCATTGACGATGTAATTCTACCTACAACTGCTCCGTACATGCAAACAGTCGACGGCGTGCCGCAACAGGTATTGACTCCTAACAATCCACAAAACATACCTTCACNAGCTACCGAACTGTTGTTTATGATTGTTCTGGGCCTTATTGCNACAAATATAGCAGGAGCCTTAGCTGGTGCTGCGCGCGTCCACATACTCGGCTGGCTTGGCCAACACGTTGTTTATGACCTACAAACGCAGCTATTTCAACACATTCAGCAACTATCNCTAAATTTTTATAGTGTACTTAGTACAGGCCGAATCATGACCCGTGTTACCAGTGATACAGAGCGAATGCGTACGTTCATCACGTCGGGGTTTCAAGATATTGTAATAAATATTCTGACACTCGTCGGAATATTCCTGCTTATGCTATCAATGAATTGGCAATTAACGTTGCTCGCCATGCTTCCCATCCCGTTTATGATTCTGTTTACCATACTCTATCGAACACGTATACACTGGNTTTTTCATCGTATTTGGCGACGCATTTCTACCTTAAATAATCTGTTGGCGGACACAATCCCAGGTGTGAAAGTTGTTAAAGCTTTTGCGCAAGAACATCGGGAGTTTAAACGTTTTAACGAAAAAAACACGGATCTACGCGAATCACAAATGGCATCTATAAAGATGAAAGCCATTTTTCTGCCGACCATATCATTTACTATATCTTTAGGGTCAATCATCTTATGGTGGTTTGGTGGACATCAGGTCTTATCTAACACACTTACGCTCGGTGAACTNCAAGCTTTCATCACTTATATGATGATGTTTTATGCACCCGTTCGTGCACTTTGCACACTTACNGAACAATTGGAGAGTGCCGCTACTACTGCNGAACGCGTTTTTGANATACTAGATACTCAAGCTGAGATAGAAGATTCTGATAACGCTATAGATCCTGGGGAATTGCAGGGTTCGGTAGAATTTAGAAATGTTTCATTTACCTATGATGGTGCCGCACGAGTACTTGATCGAGTAAACTTTCAGGTCAAGCCNGGAGAAATGATTGGGATCGTTGGTCATTCAGGTTNGGGGAAATCCACCATGGTAAATCTCATCTCTCGTTTCTACGATGCAAGTGATGGACAGATATTAATTGACAGGAAACCAATTACTTCNTTCAAGCAGCAAGGTCTGCGAAGCCAAATAGGTGTGGTNTTACAAGANCCTCTCTTATTTCAAGGCTCTATTGCAAAAAATATTGCCTATGGTTATCCGCAAGCGACAAAAGATGAAATAATTGAAGCCGCCCGGACGGCTAATGCTCATCGCTTTATTATGCAATTTCCTGACGGATATGACACTCAAGTCGGTGAAAGAGGTGGTCGGCTATCTGGAGGCGAAAGACAGCGTATATCAATTGCGCGAGCACTTATAGGAAACCCGCGTATTCTTATCCTCGATGAGGCCACCGCTTCGGTAGATACTCAAACCGAGTTCGAAATTCAAGAGGCACTAGAGCGCTTGGTGTCTGGACGAACTACATTCGCTATTGCACATCGCCTNTCCACACTAAAGAATGCCGACCGTCTTATAGTTTTAGANCGCGGTCGGATTGCTGAAGTTGGCACACATGACGCTCTATTATCCCAAAACGAAGGCGTCTATAAAAAATTAGTCGATATGCAAACAGAGATGGCCAAAGTGAGGGCAATTTAATTGAATAAAGAGAAAAAACACCCTCTAACAAACTTTGACCTTAGTGATAGCCAGATAAGTTTCAGCCGATCGAGCCTTGGTAATTTGGTAATGCAACTTAATAAAAAGTCTTATGCCGGAGTAAAACTTCGGCGGGCTTTCCCCTTAGAAACTGGGACAGGTTACATTGGTTTTTTTGACACTGAAGGNAAAGAAATCGGTATACTNAAAACGCTAGANGNACTCGACTATNATAGCAAAAAGGAGATAGAAAAAGAATTAGAGAAAGTGTACTTCCAACCTCAAATTCTGGCCTTCAATCACCTCGACGAAGAGTTCGGAGTTTTGCGCGGAGAAATAGAAACTACNCGCGGACCAAGATCGCTGGAAATTCGTGGTTATAGGACAAATGTACGAATTCTTTCCGAAAAAAGGGCTATAGTAGTCGACGTAGACGGTAATAGGTACTTGATCGAGGACTGGCCATCGTTGCCCCAACGGATCCGAGAGATCTTNGGACTATAATAAAAAAGAATTACGTTTTATTTTATCTCAGACAATTAATNAATAAGTCAGAGANTAAACCGTACTTGAAACATCATAACATTCTCGACATTAAGTCTACTGACCAATCTTTCTTTTATAACCAGCTGAAATGCTATTGCACAGACCATCTATGAACAGATTACGCTTTTCTTTATCAGCCATTCCTCCCGAAATAATCACATCTGCATAACATTTGGTAGAACTATTAAACTTACGATGCTGCCACCGAACGGATTCTAAGTAATAATTAACAATTTTATCAAAATCTTCTAATTTCTTCATATTCCGGCGTATGCGCCGAATAATACGTTCGTCTGGTTCAACTTCAATGTATATCTTTAAATNCATTAAATCTCTGAGTTCTTCAAACCAAAGAACTGTGATACCTTCTATGATCAGTATATCAGTACTATTACTNGCAGCATTTTGACAAGTAGAAAACATCTTTTGCTGTTCGTAAGAATGAGGTTCATTAAATGACGGTTTGAAATCTTTTTCAAGGTCTGAATAATAATGAGGCATTTCAGTAAAGTGCTTAAAAAAGCGGTCTTGCGTTAATAACTCTACACATAGATCAGACCAGCGATCGCATAGTTCTTTCGCTAAAGTCGTTTTTCCCGATCCACTCCCACCGGCTATCCCGATAACATAGGGTCCAGAATCGTTACTTCTGTAATAATTTTCTATCGACAGTATAATCTTTTCATCCAACAAAGCAGATCCCTTATAGTATAATTATCCAAACAGGCTTTGCAGCTGCAAAAATATCAATAAATTTTACTTTCTCAATTTATTGGGTTTTTTATCCTACCAAAGATCAAGCCACACACCAAAAATCTTCAGTTTCAACCAGCTTAAATGATTGCAATTTTTTGCGAATTTTTTCCCGAGCCCCGCGAGAAGCCACTGCTACAAGCAACACTGGAGAGGCTAGTTTGTTCCAATCGGACAACAAATCATCTGGACTAATAATAGGCACGCCATATAAAGAAGAACCAATTTTTTTGGGTGTAATATCAACAAAAAAACTTGGCTTATAACCTTGGCGTATGAGATGCTTGCTAAGCCGCCTGCCCGTTTTCCCTGCACCCCAAATAATTAAACCCTCTGAATGAGCCAATGGTCCTTCACATAAATATTTTGCTTTAGCTCGGAGAAAATTTTCTACAGAATACCGAGAGTCCTTGTGTGTAACCCTTTCTTTGTGTTCTCGCCAATAAAGCAAGACCTGTTTTATTTTTTGAAAGCGTTTACCCGCATGAGCATAACGTAACCATAAATCATAATCTTCAGGCCAATCTCGATCATGGTATCCACCAAAGTTATTTAATTCATCCCGGCGCATCATAGAAGTGGGATTAGCTATAGGACTTTCTATGAAACGTTCACGGAAAATATCAAAATGGGAAACTAGGCTATTTAACCATTGCTCATAAACCCTCATACCCTCTCCAACTTCACCTTCACAAGAAAACATTTCGACCATACAAGTCGCGACACTTATATTTGGAGAAGTATCAAGCAACGCAGTTTGCAACTTAAGTCTATCCACATGCATTATGTCATCAGCGTCCATCCGAGCAACATACGATCCCATACAAAAATCTAACCCCTCATTAGGAGCTTTAACAATTCCCTGATGTTTACAAAATATTGGTTTAAACCGCTTATCCCGATTTGCCCAAGCTTTCAAAATTTCGGGAGAGCCATCCGTTGATCCGTCATCAACTGCGACCACCTCAAAACAATCCATACTTTGAACAGCAATACTTTCCAAAGTCTCGTTTAAATAGCTTGCGGCATTATATACTGGTAATAAAACTGACACACGTGGCTGATTGGTAATCATAAAACAAAGTTTAAGGGTTGAGTAAGTGATAGATTTCTATTGCCGAAATTAGCGTAATTAATTTACTTTTCGCCATGCTATACTTGAAATCTGATTCTGAGATAGAAAAAATCCGAGATGCTAGTCGTATTGCCGCGGAGGCTATGCTACGCGTAAGAGAGGTCGTTAAAATAGGATGTTCCACAAACGAATTAGATGCTGTTGCAGCAAAATATATCTCTAACCAAGGCGCGAATGCAAGTGCACTAAATTACCGAGGTTATCCCAAAAGTATTTGTACTTCGATAAATAACGAAATCGTACACGGCATCCCCGGACCGCGCCAACTGTTGAATGGGGATATCATTTCCGTAGACATTGCCGTAAATAAAAATGGATTCCACGGTGACATGAATGTCACTATGTTGGTCGGTCAGGTCAAAGAGGATGTACAAAAGTTGGTAGAAACTACGCAAACTTGTTTAGAACTTGGTTTGGCTGAAAGTACACCTGACAAACGCATAGGAGATATAGGACACTGCGTACAATCCCATGCAGAAAAATGCGGGTATTCCGTTGTCCGTGAATATTGTGGACACGGAATTGGTCGAGAATTTCACGAAGAGCCTCAACTTTTACACTATGGCTCAAGAAATACAGGACGTCGTTTACAAATTGGGATGGTATTCACTATAGAACCAATGATAAACGCTGGGAACAAAGAAACATGTTTGTTAGAAGATAATTGGACTGCTGTAACAGCAGACGGAAGTCTTTCTGCCCAATTTGAACACACCGTAGCCGTTACAGCGAACGGACCTGATATCCTAACGCGTTTCGAAGATTTACCATTCTAACCCTTGCTCCAATTCAATCAGTGACTATATTTACGGATTGAATTATCAGTATTTTTGTTATTTTCAACATGTATGATGATCTTCATAAGAACTCAGGAGCGAATAAATGGCAGAGAAAAAAAGGGGTGTTGACGGTAGTGACGACGAAGCTACAGATTTTTCTTTCGATCCGGGTTCGCAGGTTGAACTTGAGGTAGAGGAAACTTGTTGCGTCACTGGCGAACCTGTGAGCGCTGGTTTCTGTCGTTTTCCGGACTACAAAAGTCAAACCCTAATGGTAATGTCAAAACAGAGCATGATAGAACATCTACGAAACGGCACTTCGATTGAGAAGTTTAAAGAAATCCTAGTAAAGCGACACGGTAAACGTGTTTTGGACGAGTATTACTCAAATTATTAATTAAGCAAAACTTAACGGCATTGGATATTTCAAAAAAATTTCCAAAAAACTGACAAAGTTCTTAGAGCATCCCCTCTATATCTTTTTTTATGATTCCGTAAGGATCAAGACCTGTTCTCCCACGGGGAACGCCAATATGTTTTGCGTAAATACGACCTTGACGATCGAAAATAAATGTCATAGGTATACCTAAAGACTGAACACTCCCTCCAACAACTTTTTTAACAAGACTACCGTTTTTATCTAATATTATGGGATAATTTATATTGTAACGATCTATAAATTCTCCTAACATCTTTTGGACTTGTTCACTGGGACCCCGATCAAGAGACACACCAATTACAGCAATCTCGCTTGATTCATATTCAGATCTCAATTTGACCAGCGCTGGAATCTCAATTCTGCATGGCCCACACCAGGTTGCCCAGAAATTCAGTAAAACAATCTTGCCTTGATAATCATTTAGATCAACCGACATTCCGTTAGAATCAACTACATCATTATAATCAGAGGGTGGAAATACTTTGCCTTCCAATGCAATAGTCGTCTCGAGTCCGTCATCATCACTTACGCAACCTAAAACCAAACAAATAAAAATTGAGCAAAAAACATGTAACCTATAATATCGATGCATAATAAGTCTCTCGGAGTCGTTGCATAATGGGCCTAACTATAATGTCACTTTCCAAACCGCCATTGTTCTTGTTCACCTATTTCCAGTTTCGGTATTTCCCGAGATAGCGATACATTCTCCACACCGACTAACAGACCAAGACTATGAATAAATTCATCAGACGGCTTGACCTTTAGCGATTTAGATCGGACAACTGCCTCAGGCTTATCTGACTCCTGTATATGTATTACAAATTCAGAGTTTCCTACATGGCTGACACACAATTCTCTGATATCGCCAATCAAAGAATTATGCACTTTTTCATAAACTAATTTAACATTAACTGCTTTTATTCTCTGCTCTCTTACAGTCTCTAGAGGTGTAACCCTATTACCGTGTACGCTGATTCGACCATTTCGTTCGCTAACACGACCTTCGACTAATACTACCGAACCTTCATCTACGTGCGATTCGAACTGAGAAAAGGCCTCCGACCACAAAGCAATATCAGCTTTGTCTCCACGCATATCTTCCAATGTAACAAATGCGAACGCATTCCCTCTTTTATCAAACATTTTTCGCTGTTGCACTACCAACCCTCCGACGCATATCGAATGCCCGTCGGTCTGATCTTCTACTTCACGTAAAGGTACAGCAAACATCTTTAAATCACGTTCGTACGGCTTTAATGGATGGCTCGAGACATAAAAACCCAACAACTCACGCTCTTTCGACAATTTCTCTCGTTCATCCCATTCCTTTATTTCCGGTAGTTCAAATTCAAAAAAATCATTCGTGCCAAACTCTGCAGCTTCCTCAAAAAGTCCCAATTGGCCTTTTGCTGCTGCATCTTGAGCATTTTGAGCAATCTTGAGAGCCTTATCTAGTCCTTCTATTTTCTGTGCTCGGTGTCCAGGAAAAGTATCGAGCGCCCCCGCTGAGATAAGACTCTCGACGACTCTTCGATTAACGAGTTTTAAATCGATACGTCTGCAAAAACTCGGTAAATCAGTAAACGGACCACTCTCTGACCGAGCTTTTATTATGCTTTCTACCGCCGATTCACCGACATTCTTGATAGCAGCCATACCGTAACGAATACCCAATTCTCCCGGGGTAAAATAAAGATCACTTTCGTTAATATCAGGTGGCATGACAGAGATTTCCATACGGCGACAGTCATCCAATAAAATAGTCAAACGGTCAGTGTTGTTTCTATCGTTAGTTAAACTAGCCGCCATATACTCTTCGGAATAATTCGCTTTTAAATAAGCATTCTTATAAGCTACTTCCGAATAACTGGCAGCATGTGACTTATTGAAAGCATAGCCAGCAAAAACTTCAATATCAGCAAAAAGTTTCGTCGCGATTTTTTCCTTAACATCATTCTTCACACAACCACTAATAAAGTCTTTCTTTATTTTTGCCATCTCTTCGGGTACTTTTTTGCCCATAGCTTTTCTCAAAATGTCTGCCTGACCCAAACTAAACCCCGCAACATCACGAGCAATTCGCATCACCTGCTCCTGATACACCATAATACCATACGTCGATCTGAGAATTGGCTCTAACAAAGGGTGATCGTAAACTACATCTATTTCACCTCGTTTCCGTCCAATAAACATCGGGATATTTTCCATCGGCCCTGGCCGATAAAGTGCATTCATTGCAATGATATCTTCAAGATTATCAGGAAGGAGTTTGCTCAAATAATCCCTCATAGGAGGAGATTCAAACTGGAATACTCCAATAGTCTGACCGGATCCGAAAAGCTCGAAAGTAGTCTCATCGTCCCACGGTATTTCGCTTAGGTTAAAATCCGGAGTGTGCAATCTTATAAGACGCTCAGCCTCATCCATCAAGGAAAGCTCTTTGAGACCTAAGAAATCCATCTTTAAAAGTCCCACTTCTTCGCAAGTTGGTCCATCGAATTGCGTAGTGATCCGTCCATCTTTAGGGGCTCGATATAATGGAACAAAATCCGTCAAATCAGAAGGAGCTATAATAACTGCGCAAGCATGCACAGAAGCATGGCGCGCAAGCCCTTCGAGCCGACGAGAATAATCGATTAATCGACCTCTCTCATCACTTGCAACTGACATTTCTTCTAATTCAGGAACACGCTCGACCGCCTTGTCTATAGTCATTTTCAGTTCGGTAGGTATTAATTTTGCAATGCGGTCTACCTCACCATATGGCATACCTATCACACGCCCTACATCGCGAACGACAGCCTTTGCCCCCATAGTTCCGAAAGTAATAACCTGAGATACCCTATTTTCCCCATACTTCTTGATTACGTAATCAAGCACTTTATCACGATCAACGTCAGCAAAGTCAATATCGATATCCGGCATACTAATACGTTCCGGATTTAAAAACCTTTCGAATAGTAAATCATATTTTATAGGATCGGTATCGGTTACACCCAAGCAGTATGAAACTAAACTACCAGCTGCAGATCCTCGACCCGGCCCCACAGATATGTTGTTTTGACGCGCATAATTGACAACATCCCAAACAATTAAAAAATAACCGGCAAATCCCATTGTTGTAATAATCTCTAATTCGAAATCTAATCTTTCCTTAACGGTAGGATCTATCTCTTCATATCGTTTCCCTAATCCATCATTCGCCAAATCAATTAAATACTTTTCACTATTTTCGTAGTTTTCAGGTATGGGAAAACTAGGCATATGCCTCTGGCCAAATTCTAACTCCAAATTGCATTTTTCCGCAATTTCTAAAGTCCGCGTTATCGAGTCTGGTAAATCAGCAAATAGATTCTGCATCTCCTCTGGGGATTTCATATATAGTCCTTCAGGATAACACATTCTATTTTCATCAGAGATATCTTTGCCNGTCTGAATACAAATTAAAGCGTCATGAGCGGCATGATCGTCAGCACTCAAGAAATGAAAATCATTAGTTGCCACTAACGGAACACCGAGTTTTTTGTGAAAATATAACAATCCTTCATTGACTTTAGCCTCTATATCGATGCCGTGCCGTTGTATCTCCAGGTAATAATCATCCCCAAAAATATCCATATAATCGCAAACAGCTTTTTCGGCTTCATCTAACCCNTCCCTNCGAATTAAATGAGATATCTCACCTGCCACACAGGCAGAAAGACATATCAAACCTTCACAATGCTTACGAAGGAGCTCTTTATCAATTCTGGGAAAGTAGTAAAAACCCTCTTGATACGCTAGAGAGACTAGCTTCGTAAGATTTCGATATCCAATCTCGTTTTTAGCTAACAGAACTAAGTGATTCGACCCATGGGACAATCCGCGAACTGATTGGCGCGAATGGCGACTTCCGATAGCAACGTATACTTCACAACCTATTATCGGTTTGATTCCAACAGACGTACACGCCTTATAGTGCTCCACTGCCCCAAACAAATTTCCATGGTCAGTGACTGCCATAGCGGGCATACCCAATTCGGCCGCGTTTTCGGCCATCTCTCTTACACGACAACCACCATCAAGTAGACTGTACTCACTATGACCATGTAAATGCACAAATTCAGCCGAAGCCATTTACCCTCGCACCTACTTAAATATCATCGGTTTTGAAAAAGAAACATACCCCAAAAAAAACCGATCAAAACTTGTTTTAATTGATTATTGTGGAGCCAAACATAGCTATGCTCGCATAGCGTGTCAAACAAATTGGAATACCCGACTTTACCCGTTAAAAATGGGGTAAAATACTGTAAAATATGAATTTATATTTCTTACCTGACTCTACGTTACAAATTATATNAAAATTTATCGCTCGGATCTATACTCTCCCTCAAAAAATACAGTCTGCCATATTTCACATAATTAGCCTAAATAGATAACTCTGTCCTATATTGAAGAACCAAACGGAGATAATTAAAACCAAACAGGGAAAAAATATGTCCTACTCCATAGTAGTTGTTGCCGGAGCTCGTCCTAATTTCATGAAGATAGCTCCGATTCTTTCAGTCTTAAANCGAGAACCGGAGCATTTCAAACCACTTCTGGTGCACACAGGCCAACATTACGATTATCAAATGTCGGAGGTCTTTTTCCACGACCTCGAAATCCAAAAACCAGATGCCTTTTTAAACGTTGTCCGTGATCACCCCGCACAACAAACTGCGGATATCATANGTAAATTCGATGATTTCCTAGTGGACAATAAACCTGATCTGGTGATCGTTGTAGGAGATGTTACTTCCACAGCAGCATGTGCCTTAGCTGCCAGTAAACGAGAGATTGCGATTGCACACGTTGAGGCTGGGCTCCGCAGCAAGGATCGAACTATGCCAGAAGAAATAACAAGAATAATAACCGATGCCCTCTCTGACGTTCTATTTACCTACTCCCAAGATGCCGACGAAAATCTACNAGCTGAAAACGTACCCGAAAATTGCATATTTCGAGTAGGCAATTTGATGATTGACACTCTCTTTACTTTCCGAGAAAAATCTAAAAACTCTCAAATCTTAAACAAACTATTACTGGAAGAAAAAAAATATATTTTAGCAACGCTTCATAGGCCATCAAATGTAGACACTCCAGAAAACCTGTCCAATTTTGTTTACGTGCTCGAAAATGTCAGTGAAAGAATACCTATCGTTTTTCAGTTACACCCACGCACCCGGGANCGTTTAAAAGAGTTCAACTTAATTTCCCAACTTGAAAAACTATCAAATATCATTCTGATCGGACCTCAAGGATATTTAGATATAATAAAACTCCAAGAAAACTCCTGCCTGGCCTTAACGGATTCAGCGGGTATAGCTGAAGAAACAACCGCACTTAAAATACCGTGTCTAACTATGAGAGAGAATACCGAACGACCGGTTACGATACTACAAGGTAGTAACAAATTAGTCGGCTGNGAACCTGAAAACATAATTCAAGCAACGCATAAAGCCCTAAATCAGACTAAAGATTACCCAGTACCNCCGCTTTGGGATGGTCGTAGCGCTGAACGCTTAGTTAACGTCTTACGCGAAGGCGTTCCTCGGCGTATGAGAACATAACACAGAAAGAAACATCATGAGCAAACTAACCCTACGACCCAATATACTTGGATTCGAAGTGCTAAAAGATGAAACACCTGTGACCCTATATCGTGCAAAAGAAGAATTACCGCGGAGTGATTCACCCAAACCCTGTTTTGCACCTATTTATACGCCTTCTGGACAGCTGATTACAGAATACCGACCGGCAGACCACACCTGGCACACTGGGCTCTATTTTGGATGGGTTCATGCCAACGACACTAATCTTTGGGGTGGTCCTTGGTACATCGAAAATAGTGGGAAATACGAACATGTAAATGATTCACATGGTATACAACGGCACGACCGATTCGTAAAATTTAATAACGAACCCNCCGTAGTCGTGAGCGAAGAGCTCACATGGATAGACGGCTTTGATTCACCATTGGCCAAAGAAACAAGAACTTATCAAATCGATTCGATCAATGGTGGTTACCGCTGGCGTATCTCCACCANAATAACTCCCCATTCTGTCGATTTGACATTAGGAGGTAGTCGAGCTGCGCGCTATAGTGGTTTAGAGTTACGGATGGGGCCCCCTTTTTCTGACGCACATCACTACGATAGTGAAGGTCGAGAAGGTCACGAGTCAATTATGGGGAAAAAAGCTAAATGGGTGGCTGCGCAAGGTTCTCAAGGNGGCTGCGTCGCAATATTGGACCACNCTCAAAACACGCGATACCCAACACCTTGGTTCACAAGAAAAAATCTTCTAGGAGCTGGTTTACTTATGAAAGAAGATCTCCAAATATTCGCCGGTCAAGTTTTAGATCTCTGCTACTGTTTTTATNTTTTGGACGATGATCCCGGTTNGGAATACTGGGATAAAGAACATTCTGCATTTTCTAAAGAATAAACTGCTCGTTNGTTAANTATGAAGAATCNAAAATAAAACTAATGTNTAGACTGATGTGAGCATCCGTTTTAATATCGATCAATGTTTCTCNAGCCTAAAAACAGTTTCTTTAAAAAACTACCTCGGGATGTTTTAGCGTCATACTTGTTATTNTATCAAATTGCGATAGGTTTATACGGTATAGGTATAGGTATCGATCACGATATACNCTNAGAGCATTTANAATTTATACCAGAATAGCAATTGGAGGATGGAAGTTGGTCCTTAGACGTCGGAGTTGGATTGTTCCCCTCATTCTCACAGCCTGTACCACAACACCGCTCGTTAAAAATTCAAAGATCCATAACGATTCCAACAAAACTACCATCGAACTAATTGATCCTATTCCGAAATGGTGGGAAACCTTCGCGGATACGACACTTAATAAGTTTGTTGAGCAAGTCCTTGTGGCCAATCATGACCTACGTATCGCCGCAGCCAGATTAGAACAAGCACAAGCACAAGCTCTATTAGCTAAAGCGCCCCTTCGACCCACAGTAGGGCTAAGTGGAACCGGATCGAGACGTAAACAAAGCTTTCTGGGCTTTCCTATTCGAGGGAACGACGATGGATCTCCACCAAANACAACGACCAATTCATANGGAATCAGTATCAANACATCCTGGGAGATAGATGTCTGGGGAAAACTAAATGCGGGTGCTCGCGCAACTTTAGCAGATGCCCAAGCTGTACAAGCTGATTATTTCGCTGCCCAGCTATCCCTCACAGCACAAGCAACAAACGTTTATTTCTCGATAGTAGATGCCCAAAGTCAGGTAAATTTGGCCAAGGCTACCTTAACGAACTACAAAATTGCTCANGAACGCGTAAAACAAAGGTTTAACCAAGGGCTAAGTCCATCTTTAGACTTGCGATTGGCACGATCCAATTCTGCTGCAGCTTCGGCTATTCTTTCAAGGAATCAACAAATTTTAAATCAAATTAAAGGACAGCTGACATTATTATTGGGTGAGTATTCTAATAAAAAAGCATTTGCTTTCGCAACGAATTTACCATTCAAAATTCCACAGACGCCTTCAAACCTTTCTGCCAATTTAATTTCTTGGCGACCCGACTTATTAGCGGCGGCAAGAAGGCTAACTGCTGCGGAAAACCGTACGAAGGAGGCGGAACTCGAGCTTTTACCAAAATTCAGTCTAACAGCATCAAATGGTACTCAATCCAGCGATTTTACCGAAGTATTAAATGGTAACTTTTCGGTATGGAATTTGGTAGGCAATCTTACCCAACCCCTGTTTCAGGGTGGACGTATCAGAGCCAATATAGACCAAACTTATGCAGGAATAGATATAGCCCGTGCTAACTACGCGAAAACCGCCTTGCGTGCCTATCTCGAAATTGACCAAGCAATAAATGACGAAATCCTACTCACAGAACAAATTGAAGCTCTTAGTGTTGCCTCAACTGAAGCATATGCTGCGCAAAATTTGGCTGAGGATCGTTATAACAAAGGACTCACCAACCTAACTACACTACTCGATGCGCAACGCCGGGCATACGATGCGGAAAGTCAGCTGATTTCCATTAAACGACAGCGTCTCGGTGCAAGAATCGACTTGATAATAGCGTTGGGAGGAAATTTTAATCAACCAATTAGCCTATCAGAACCGTCGGAGCCTATCGAATGAAATGGATCAAAAAACTATTACCATTGCTTATTATATGCGCGGGTATAGCTATTTTCGGAATACTTGTTTCTCTGCGCCAAGAGCCCGAGCGAGTAGAGCAAGTGTATGTAGGTCCATTAGTTGAGGTGATCGAAGCTCCACCACAGAAAATAAACGTCACAATAGAAGGGCAAGGCACCGTTCGTCCAGACGCACAAATCAATTTAATTCCTCAGGTTTCTGGTAAAATAATTTGGAAAAACCAATCATTCAAATCCGGCGGTTCGTTCTCTATGGGAGATACTTTATGTCGTATAGACCCAAGAGACTATGAATTGGCAACTCGTCAAGCCAACGCTGAAGTCCTACAGGCCCAATACCGGTATGATGTAGCCAAAGAAGAGTCGAATTTGGCTCGAAGAGAATGGCAACGGATCCATGGAAAAACAAGAAAACCCTCCGATCTTGTTTTACAATTACCACAACTAAGATCAGCCGAAGCCGCCGTAGCTGCCGCAAAAGCTCGGGCTGAAGAAAGGACCTTAAAACTGGAACGAACTTTTTTGCTAGCTCCGTTCAAGGGTCGTGTTAGAAACGTACAGGCCGATGTTGGTCAACACATAAATGCCGGGCAACCTATAGCTCAGCTTTATAGTATCGAAGGTGCTGAAATTGTCGTACCTATCCCGGACGAAGACTTAGCCTGGTTTACCTTACCATTACCTGTAGCAATACCGGGGTCGACCTCTGAGGGCAGAAACTCAGTTTCTAAAATCAATGAGAAAAAAGAAAATATTCCGCTAAATTATGACGAAGAAGGTGCCGAAGTGTTGGTTGAGGGAGTGTTTGCAGGACAGCACTCTAAATGGTCTGGAAGAGTAACCAGAACTGAGGGTGAGATCGATCCTAAAAGTCGGATGGCGCGAATAATAGTTGAGGTAAATAATCCTTATGGTAATATTACCAAGGGTGGGCCTCCGCTCATGGTTGGTATGTTTGTAAACGTTAAGATTTCTGGCCGATTCATAGAAAATGTAAGAGTTATCCCTCGTAGTGCCATAAGATCCGGACAGGAAGAAAACCTTGTTTGGGTTTGCGACAAAGATAATCATCTTCGATTTCGCCAAGTTGAGATATTGCGTAAAATGCAAGATAAAATACTGATCAACGTAGAAATAAATACAAATGAACGCATTATTGTTTCGCAGTTAAGTGGTGCTACCGACGGTATGTCCGTCCGTATTGCGAATACCCAAAAGGAGTTCGGTTCATGAAATCACCTGTAACATGGATGGCAAACAATCATGTAACAGCAAACTTACTCATGGGTTTTCTCATTCTCAGTGGTCTGTTTTCCATGATGCAGACAAAAAAAGAAACCTTCCCAGAAATGTCTCTCGACCAGATTCAAATACAGGTAGTCTATCGTGGTACAACTCCCTCGGAAGTTGAGGAAGCAGTCTGCAAAAGGATAGAAGAACATGTACGTAGTTTAGAAGGTGTTCGACGAGTGAGATCGACAGCTTCAGAAGGTCTTGGCCTCGTTAGTGTGGAAATGGAAAGGGGTGTGGCTATCAGCAGTATGTTAGATGACGTAAAAAGTGCCGTCGATCGAATAGATAGTTTTCCGCAAGAAATCGAAAAACCCGTAATCAAAGAGCTCACTAGACGTCAGCAAGTTATTGATGTGGTCCTTTATGGAAACGTCAACGAAAGATCTTTGAAAGTAGCCTCCGAGCAAGTGCGCGACGATCTTCGTAATAGCGGAGTAATTTCTCAAGTCGAATTAAGCGGTATTCGAGCTGACGAGATATCCATAGAAATTTCCGAGTCCGATCTTCGTCGCTACGGGTTATCCTTCGACAAAATAAGCTCTGCCGTAAAACGTAGTAGTGTGGACCTTCCAGCTGGAAGCGTCGAAAGTCAAGATGGAGAAATACTAATACGCACGCAGGGCCTAATGCGTACAGGTGAAGAATATGAAGATGTTGCTATTCTTACCCAAGAAGACGGAACAGTATTAAAACTCGGGGAAATAGCAAGAGTTCGAGATACATTCGAAGATAACGATCTTGTATCACGCTTTAACGGACAAAATGCTGCTGTCGTCCAGGTCTTTCGCACTGGAAATCAAAGTGCACTAGAAATCTCGGCTTTCGTTCATTCTTATGTGCAAGAAAAACAAAAGGCGCTCCCACATGGGATCTCAATAGATTTCGCCCGCGACGATGCCCGAATATTAAGAGGACGCATGGATTTATTGATACGAAATGCACAACTAGGACTCGTTCTTGTCTTCATATGTCTCAGTTTCTTTTTAGATTTGCGCTTAGCATTTTGGGTTATGATCGGAATTCCTATCTCTTTCCTCGGAGCTTTTTTACTGATGGAACCCTTTGATGCATCCATTAACATGTTATCACTGTTCGCATTTATAGTGGCATTGGGTATCGTTGTCGATGATGCTATTATTGTCGGCGAAAATATATTTGCACACCGCGAAAAAGGTAAACCTTTTCTACAAGCCGCCATTGACGGAACGGTCGAGGTCGGAACACCTGTAATCTTTTCTGTCATGACATCTGTAGCCGCATTTACCCCACTTTTTTTCGTGGAAGGTATGATGGGGAAATTCATGTCCGTAATTCCGGTAATTGTTATTGCGGTTTTAATATTGTCTCTAATCGAAAGTCTCTTCATTTTACCAGCTCACCTCTCTTCAAAAGGAAATAGCAAACTTAGTCGTTACTTGGGAAAATGGTTCAGAAAACCCCTTGATTGGCATAAAAACAAAGCCAAGATGTTTGATTCAGGTCTCAAAAAATTCATCAAAAAAATTTATCGCCCATTTTTAAGATTGAGTCTGGCTAATCCACTTTCAAGTGCCGCTGTAGGAATCTCACTAATGCTTCTAACCTTAGGATGGGTGGCTGGAGGACATCTAAAATTCGTTTTCATGCCTTCGATTGAATCAGATTGGGTAACAATTTCAATTAATATGCCCCAAGGAACCACTACCAACCATACAACAAAAGTTGTAGAAATAGTTGAGAAACGAATCATTGAGTTAAAAAATGAAGTTGATCAACAATACCCTACAAAAGGATCTAACTTCCGAAATATTTTCACTTACATCGGTGACCAGCCAAATGGACGACGGCAGGCGATGGGCGGGGGAAGCGGGTCAGGTAATAACGGGCATCTTGCGGAAATTACCGTTGAACTCAAACCATCAGAAGAACGTGACGTTGGAAGCACTGCAATAGAATCACGTTTACGTGCTCTTATTGGTGAATTACCTGGTCCCGAATCAATTTTAATTTCTTCATCACTTTTCTCGGCTGGTAATGCAGTCGAGGTCGAATTAGCGTCAGATAATTTTAATGAGTTATTAAATGCCGTAGAAAGCCTGAAGGAACAAATAAGACAATATTCAGGCACTGCGGACGTTCAAGATAGCTTTCAGGAAGGTAAAAAGCAGTTGGTTTTATCGCTCAAACCGCAGGCAAGGACAATGGGAGTTACTCTTTCAGACTTAGCTCGACAACTTCGCCAGGGATTTTTCGGAGATCAAGCATTACGGTTTCAACGAGGGTCCGATGACGTTCGCGTCATGGTGCGTTATCCAAAAATGGAGCGAAGGAATGTCGGCGACGTTAGATCGATGCGAATCCGCACTGCTTCAGGGAGTGAAATACCATTTGACGAAGTTGCAACAATCGATATGGGACGCGCATTCGCCTCTATACAAAGAACAGATGGACAAAGAGTTGTCACAGTTAGCGCCAGTGTTGACGAAGAAATGGCTAATGCTGACGAAATCAATTCAGATTTAAAGACAAGGTTCCTTCCAAGGTTATCCCAAGATTATGCTGGTGTGCAGTATAGATTTGGAGGTGAACAGCGCGAACGAAATGATTCACTAAAAAGTATGTTTTATAATTTTTCAATTGCGCTATTTGCAATTTACATATTACTAGCCATCCCCTTTAAATCCTACACGCAACCTTTCATCGTAATGAGCGCGATTCCCTTCGGAATGATAGGTGCCGTTTGGGGACATTCCCTACTTGGTATTGACCTAGCTTTACTCAGCCTATTTGGAATAATTGCACTTTCAGGCGTTGTAGTTAATGATTCGCTTTTAGTCGTAACTTTTTATAACCAATTACGGAGAAAGGGAGTCGGAGTAGATGATGCTTTAATAGAAGCTGGTACCCAGAGATTTCGTCCAATCCTCCTGACTTCCTTAACTACTTT
Source organism: Gemmatimonadota bacterium (assembly GCA_002693325.1). GTDB lineage: Bacteria > Latescibacterota > UBA2968 > UBA8231 > UBA8231. The sequence continues at coordinate 25,337 of NZPK01000055.1, forward strand.
TTTTGGCCTATTACCCATGATTCTAGAAAAAAGCGTCCAAGCTCAATTCTTGATACCAATGGCAGTTAGCTTAGGATTTGGTATTTTATTTGCTACTATTATAATTTTAATAGGTGTCCCCGTTGGAACTAAACTGTTGGAGCAACTAACTAATCCTTCACCTGTCAAAGATAAAAAAGATAAAGTTGAAAATCCTATATCTGTAGCTACGAACACCCCATCTTAAATCTTTATCGATTATTGACAGCTCTCTGTTCCAATTGCCTCAATCTAACATAAAGCCAAAACAGAGCAGTTACCGACGTTACAGTTGCACCTAATGCAAGAGCTAGCCATATCGACCAAAGACCCATTTTCATCACATATACAAAAACATATGCCAGCGTTCCGCTCACCAGGATTACCCGCATTGCTGTCAACAATAGGCTTGGCATACCCTCACCTAATCCTTGAAAGATACGACCACTGATCACGCCAAGAGTCATAAATGGGAAAGCAAACACTATGGTGCGGATATAATCTACTGCTATAGCAATTATCACCCCATTTGAGGTAAACAAGGTAAATATAACGGGAGAAAAAACATAGAAGACAATACCAAATCCGAATGCTAATATTTGTCCCCGAATCAGGACATAATTAACGGTCTCCCGAACCAAATCAATTCGTCCTGCACCATAAAACATACCGGTCAAGGTTACCATTCCCGACGCCAAAGCAAATGTCGGTAAAAAATAGACCGAATCTAATCTTCCCCCCACTCCATAAGCGGCCACAGCCTCTGCACCAAACTTCGCAACCATACGGTTCCAAAACATATTACCTACTGACATAATCAACATTGATAAGGAAGCAGGGAATCCAATCTGTAATATCTGCTTAAATATCTTTGAGTCGTAAATAAAACCGCGAAAATTTGGACTTATATATGGCGTACCCCTTATGAAAAAATGATACAAAAAAAATAAAAGCACAGTCAGTTGGCTTACCAAAGTCGCCCAAGCAGCACCCTCTAATCCTAAACCTACTACAAAAATCAAAATAGGATCCAAAATTAAATTTAAAATCGTCCCAGTAATTTGGACAACAATCGGAGTACGTGTGTCACCTTCTCCTGTCATTATAGAACGAAACTGAACACTTAGGTTCGAAAACATAAAGCTAGGTGCAATGATTTGGAAATAGGACAATGCTCCCGGCATTACTTTTTCAGGTACACCTAAAAGGGTAAAAAGTTGTGTTTTATAACACATCCCAACTATGGGAATTAATAAACCAAAAAAGACCCCAAATAAAATAGCATGGCTTGCTGCATTATCAGCTCTTTTTTTGTCACCGGCTCCCAGAAAACGTGCCACTGCGCTAGTAGCGCCAACTCCAAAACCAAACATGATACCAATGGCAAAGAAACCTAACGGCATATTAAATGTAAGTGCCGCTATCGCTTCACCACCCAATCGCCCAACAAAGATCATGTCGGTGAAACTATAAACCGTCTGTACTGCCATACCCAACATAACCGGAAAACTTAATTCCCAAACGGCCTTTTTTGGATTTGCAATAAATTCCAAGACCCGGCTATTCGGTCCAGAGCCTCTATCATTAAGGCGTAAATTAGCCTGATTTTTAGTATCTTTTTTATTCATATTCTTGCACAAAAATTTAACTCGCCAACTTCCAAATAACGCCTTTAATTGACCGGATGCAATGGGAGCCTTGACATAAGACCACGGAAATGTGATACTTTTTCACCATAATTAGAAAAAGTAGGATTATCTGCAGTATCTCTTCATTCAGGAGGGTATCCAACTTGAAGGATTTCCAATATGTCGCACCAAAAACACTGCGCGAAGCGTTAAGCTGTTTGTCTCTTCATGGAGATAACTCTCGTATTCTAGCCGGTGGAACAGATCTGCTAGTACAAATGCGCGGAAAAAAATATCAACCTGAATACGTGATTGATGTCAAACAGATCCCAGAACTCAACGAATTATCATATGGCAATAGGAAAGGTCTGGTTATCGGCGCCAGCGTACCATGTTTTCGTTTATATAATGATCCGAATATCGTCGAAAGGTATCCTGGCATTATAGATTCGGCTTCAATTATCGGTGGCATACAAATTCAAGGTAGAGCAACTCTAGGAGGAAACTTATGTAATTCCTCACCAAGTGCTGATACGACACCTGCGCTAATCGCCTATTCTGCTGTATGCAACATAAAAGGACCTAATGGCAAACGAACCGTTCCGGTTGAGGAATTTTGTTTATCTCCAGGAAAAAATGCATTACAACTAGGAGAAATACTNGTNTCTATACAAATACCGCCGAATAAAAAAAACCAAGGTGGTCATTACCAAAGATTCATACCTCGTAATGAAATGGACATAGCCGTGGTAGGTGTGGGGACTTGGGTGGAACTGGCAAATCGTGGTAAAGAATTCAGAAACGTTCGTGTAGCTTTAGGAGCAGTGGGACCAAAACCAATTTTTGTNAGAAATGCANGCGATTTGTTAGTAGGCAAATNAGTAACTGACGAGACAACTGTTTCTACATTAGTCGCCTCGGCTCGGAATGANGCTTCTCCGATCTCTGATATGAGAGGACCTGCAGAATACCGGCGACACTTAGTAGGTGTATTAGTAAAACGCACACTAGCGGGTGCCGTTGCTCGGGCAAAAGGGGCATTTGTTCCTAACGCCGTCCAAGAAACGGTGACCTGATAACCATACGGTTGTCAATACAGAAAAAATTTTATTGGAGTGAAAAAAATGAGTAAAATACAAGTAACATCTTCAATTAATGGTGAACCTACAGAGTTCCTTTGCGAAGCACGGCAGAGTTTGTTGGAGGTTCTTCGTGACGTAGTTGGTTTCACAGGCACGAAAGAAGGATGCAACGATGGAAACTGCGGTGCATGCTCTGTTCTCTTAGACGGAGTCCTAGTAAATTCATGCNTAGTTTTAGGCATTGAAGCCGAAAACAAAGAAATCACAACAATAGAAGGGCTCGCGACCCCAGAAGGGCTACATCCTGCACAACAAAAATTCTTGGAACACGCCGCTCTTCAATGTGGCATCTGTACACCGGGTTTCTTAGTAGCAACAAAGGCCTTATTGGATCAGAATCCAGATCCAACTGAACACGAAGTTCGACATTGGCTAGCTGGAAATTTATGTCGTTGTACTGGTTACGATAAGATCGTCCGGGCCGTCTTAGACACCGCTAAAGATATGCAACAATCGTAGAATATTAACAGACTAAAATCATAAAAATATAATACATTCAAATACTAATTATGCCTACAGTTTGGGTACCAACCTTGCTTAAAAAACTCACAAATGGGATTCAAACAGTTGAAATAGAAGGGCAGAGCGTGCGTGATATAATAGAATCATTAGACGCCACCTATCCCGGCATGAAATCAAGACTTTGCGATGAAGACGGGACGATTCGTACGGAAATAGCCGTTGCGGTGGACGGCCAAATTGTTACGACGGGTATAAGAACACGAGTTTCAGAATACAGCGAAGTCCACTTTCTACCGGCCTTATCTGGGGGATAAAAATCTGTCCTAAATGTTTTCAAAATGAAGCTCAATCAACCCCAGTCGATCCAAAACCACCACTTCCTCGTTCAGTTTCTCCCAGTTCATCAACTTCAACCCACTCTATCTGATATACCGGCGAAATTACCAACTGTGCAATCCGCTCCCCAGGTTCAATCGTCTGTGATTCGCTAGATGTATTAATAAGAATGACACCCAATTCACCTCTATAGTCAGCATCAATGGTACCAGGAGCATTCAAAACGGTTATACCTCTNTTAAAAGCAAGTCCACTTCGAGGCCGCACCTGTATTTCATATCCCGGCGGAATTTCCACGTATAATCCAGTAGGTATTAAATTACTCAAGCCCGGATTTAACACAATCGGTTTTTCTAATTCTGCACGGACATCCATACCAGCACTAAGCCCTGTCTCATACACGGGTAAATCATTATCAGTTTTCCGTACAACCCGAACAGAGACTTTGTTATTTACATTTTTCAAAACTTACACCNGTGCAACACGCTCATTTAACCAACGTTCACGTAAGTGACTAAAGTAAACCGCCCCCAGCGTGAATGCGATGGTTGAAAATAGACTTAGTACGCCAGTTATAAACACATACAGCATACGTTGTGGTCGCGCTTTCAATTCTGGTGGCAAAGCTGGGTCAAGTACTTGAACAGTCGACGTATTATTCCGCGANTCTATCAACGATTCGGCTTCCTGCTGCAANAAAAGCTGCATAAGAGCNTTTTGGACTAAGACGTCCTTTTCAATAATTGCATAATCCTGAGCAACCTTAGGAATCTCGCGTAATGGTAAAAACAGGTTTTCATCCATCTCTAACTTAAAAACATCATGATCCTGAACCTGATCAACCTGTTGAACCTCTAATCCATCACGCAAAAAAGTCATAGCATCCTGACGCAAGAGAATCTCACGTTCGAGTTTTAATACACGGTCGTGAGTAGGGTGAAGCCCAGAAGCAATTAAGCCCTGGCGCATAATTTCAAGTTCCATTGCGTCTGTTTGCATCCGAGCTGCAGCGCCTATAACCGCCCGAGCCTGATCTTCAATAGCGATAGCATTATGTTCAGATTGAAATTCTTGAAGATTACTCATAACAGAATCTAAACGCATTTCACCCTCTCCACGCAGAATCTGTATGAAACGCATCCGTTCAGTAGCTGAATCTTGAGCTATACTTTTATTAGTACTGTCTAGAATAACCGTATAGTAATTGGCCATTTCAGCTGCCAGGAAAGGATCCCGGTCCAACACAGATACAACGATCGTGCCTTCTTCACTTTTATCAACAGTAGTTTTTTCTGCTAAAACTTCTATCGCATCAGTCATTGTATCAACCCCATAACGTTCCAAGAGGCCGAAAGTATTAACCATGCTCCGCCTTGTATTAACACTTTTCAAAGTCGCGATAAAAATATCAGCGGGAGTACCTTTTTCTCCCAAGCGAAGAGTCGGAATCGGTAAAGCGGAAAGCAGATCTGAAAAACCAAAACCCTGCTTTTGCTCTTTTGGGGGTAATAATTGAGCTGTTGCTTCATACTCTTCCNNTACGAGGAAACTAAGGGCTCCTGCAAAAACACACATTGCAAAGGTTCCACCAAAAATCAATTTTCTCCCCTTATGCAATGCAGAAAACAAATCGAGGATATCTACCTCTTTCTTTTCCATATATTTTAAAGCTCCTTAAAATCCTTCTAAAGTGACCGAACGAGGATGAGTATTGTCAACGTTTCTGCGACAGTCCTCATAGTGGATTGAAACGTCTTCCAAACTTCAATACGGTTTTTTTCTGGAACCCAAATCTCATCACCAGCCTCCACCACAAGATTCTTTTCAAGGTCTTCACGAATTCCTGTTCTTGCTCGAATAAGGCGAGCACCCCGCCGATTTGCACTATTCGAAAAACCACCAGCAAGATCAAGGTATTCAGCCACACTCAAACCTTCTTCAAAATCAATCAGTCCTGGCTTTTTCAACTGTCCAGAAACAGTAACCGTCCGACGTATAGTCGGAATATAAATTACATCACCACTTTCCAATTGGATGTTNTGGGNTNNATCATCAAATTTGTACAAGCGTTCAAAATCAACAACGGCGCGCCCCTTTTCCTCTCTTCCCTTCGTCTTCATATAAGCCTTATCTTCATCAGACATATCTGAATAACCACCAACTTCAGCCAAATCACTCAATCTAGTATATTCCGGATCTACTTGATTTCGTAATTTTGTACGGATAACTTTTGAGCTAAGNAGAGAAGCTCGTTCGGTCAAGCCACCAGCAGGACCATCNATNATATCCCTTACTCGTGTTTCACCAAGNACNATCCTATAACGTCCACGATANTTAACCTCACCATAAACCATCACCGTTGGCATCTGTTGCCAGAGTGCTCGTGCCCTGAAAAATACCATATCGTTTGCCATAAGTGGAGTGGNCANNATAGTATCCAAATCCATTTCCTGTCCCGAAACAGTGTCATCACCCAAAGATATCCGCTTCATAATTTCTGTTCCAGGCTCAAAGCGCCACAACTCTACCTTCACCAATGGTGCATCTCCACGAAGCCCGCCCGCTAAAGCCACTAAATNACCCACNGTATCACNANCGCGAAACTCTTGAATTCCCTCATTATTAACAGCACCATACACATAACAATTCTCTGTGGCAAAGCCAACATGCACCACATCGCCCATGCGCACATAGGGATTAAAAGAGACATCGCCTGTTGCAAAAAACATCGCTAAGTCGACATTCTGAATCTTGCCTTCACGGCCAATTAACTGTATCGAACGACGAGCGGCAGGACGATTATTTATGCGTCTAGCTCGAGTAACCTTTCTGCCACCTACCTCCTCTTGTATTGTTTCTCCTTGTAATTCATCTAAAAACCCTCCAGACCTCTCAATCAAATCTGAAACTCGTGTAGTTGGAGTAACTGTCAAACTTCCTTCGGTCAAAACCGCACCTGTGACATAAGCAGTNAAAAAACGCATGCTTATTAGGGAAACCGAAACCTCCACACCGGGATATTTTGCCTGGGCTGCAGAATAAATAATATTCTTGGCCTGCGTTAAAGTTCGTTCGGATATTTTAAAAGATCCTACGGTGGGTATTACAACAGATCCTTCCGGATCAACTTGTAACATGTAAGCAATATCAAATTCTCCCCAGACATACAACTGAATTATATCTCCAGGCCCTACTAGATACTCGTCCGGATTAATTTCTCTATCTTGACTTATACGTAAGCGCTCGACTTCTTCACCAGAAGGCATACGAACTTTACCCGACATTAAATTGTCGTCCATACCAGGGATACTAGCACCAGGAACATTTTCAAGTTCTGCTTCATCCTCAGCCGAGTTGTCTATCAAGCTCTGTAATTCATCTTCATCTTGGGCGATAATATTTGAACACACACCAAAAAATAGAATCAGAACAACCATTGGAATGTTCCGTATCATAAAAAATCTCCGTTATCTTTTACCATAGTTTCGTTGATAGTAATCACGAAAATCACCACTCTCCTTAATATTGCGCCACCAAACCTCATTAGCTACATACCATTCAACTGTCCGCTGCATCGCTTCGGTATAATCGCATGAAGGCGACCAACCTAAATCTCTTAATTTACTTGAATCCAAAGCATAACGTGCATCATGACCGGGGCGATCAGAAACATTTTGAATCAAAGTTTCCGGTTTACCCAGTATTCCTAATATAGTTCGCACTACGTCAATGCCCGTAGCTTCGTTGTCGCTCCCCACATTATATGCCTCACCAAGTTTACCAAAGTTGAGAACGATATTGATGGCGCTACAATGATCCTCTACAAATAAGTGGTCACGAACCTGCGACCCATCGCCATAGACTGGTAAGGCCAGATTATCTATCGCATTCGTAACAAACAATGGGACCCGCTTTTCTGGATATTGGTAGGGACCGATATTGTTCGAACATCTAGTAATCAAAGTAGGTAGTCCATGCGTTATATTGAAGGCACGCACTAATAGCTCTGCACTTGCCTTGCTCGCAGAGTACGGACTTCTTGGATCAAGCGGCCATTCTTCTGTCCAAACACCCTCAGCGATACTCCCATATACCTCGTCAGTACTAACCTGTAAAAAACGCTCAACGCCACAGACTCTNGCACACTCAAGTAACGTATACGTTCCATTTATGTTGGTCTGAACAAATTCTGCTCCACCCATAATTGATCTATCAACATGAGTCTCCGCCGCAAAATTAATTACCACATCCGCCTCATCAACTAAGGGTCTAACAACTTCTACACTACAAATGTCTCCATGAACAAACCGGTAACGTGCATCGTTAACTATGTCGGAAAGATTCTCCGGATTACCTGCATAAGTAATCTTGTCGAGATTGATTACCTGCCATTCNGCTTCTTTTGATAAGACGTAGCGTATATAATTGCTACCTATGAAACCGCAACCACCNGTAACCAACAACGTTTTCATATGATCTCATCCTTTATATTATGCAAGGATTACTCCAAACAAATTAGTAGAGCAATCTTGTGGAGCACGCCAAAGCATTGGAAAGAATCGNACCAATAAAGGAACACTCTGACACAAAGACACAAATCGCAGTTGATACTACGATATAAGGACGATCACATATTGTCAAGGTTGGTCTACACCTAAAAAACGAAAAAAATTTCCAGTTGTTTGCGCCGCAACGTCTTCCAATTCCGAACCACTTAGTTTCGCCATTGTCTGGGCCACCTGTCTCACACATCCAGGAAAATTTTCTATTCCATCTATAGGAACCGGGGAATCTGTTTCGAGAAGTAACAATGACCTATCTATTTCCAAAGCAACTTGCTGAACTGTTTCATCATTTAACACAGTCGGTCCAACAGATACAAAAATCCCTTCATCATTACAGATACGAACTAATTTTTTCGACTCAGTAAACCAATGCATCTGTGCATTCAATCCCGTTCGTTGCTTGAAATCTATAGCCAATTGCAAAGTCTGACGCTGGCTACGACGGGAGTGAAGGTTTATCGGCTTTCGAATTTTTCCCGCTAGATCTAATTGAACCTCTAAAACCCTGCGCTGTAGAGCCTGTTGTCGCCTATCATCAGCATACTTGAAGTCAAGACCAATTTCGCCAATAACATCAGCCCTGGAACTATGCCTTTCCATCCAATCCAAAGCTAAATCCAAGCTATTCTCATTTTGTACTACCCACGCCGGATGTAAACCTAAGCCGACCCAAACTGAGTTTGGCCTTTCAATTCCAATATCCAACACACTTCGCATTGAACTCGGATCTTGAGAAACAGCGACAACGTGCTCCACAGAACACGTCTTAGCTTGATTTAAAACCGAATCTATGTCTGCGAACGTCTCCAGATGACAATGTGTGTCAACCAAAATCACTTAAGAGCCACCGTTTCTTCGAAACCTAACATTAAATTCAAGCACTGAACTGCATTACCCGCTGCACCTTTTCCTAAATTATCCAGACGACCCACAAGAACTAACCCTCTCTCATCTCCCCATACAGAGAGTTCTATCTCGTTACTTTGAGCTAATGTATCAACATCTAAAAAACCTTCTCGGAGGGCTGCACTACTGTTATTAGGACCAACTAATCTAATCATGGGCGAATCAATGTAAGCTTCTTTCCATAAGTCATAAACATAATCAGGATTCACTTCCTTACCGACCAAATATTCGCTAGGAAGGGGTATGCTTACCAACATTCCACAATATGTATGTGCAACTGACGGAACAAATATTGGCGGCTTTTCTACCAGAGCAAACCTGCACATTTCAGGAATATGCTTNTGGTGGGCACCCAGACTATACAGAGACAATGGCATATTAGCATTACCAGATTGTGCCAGAGAAGTTGAAGACGTCGAGTGATAAATATCAATCATTTTGCGTCCCCCTCCGGAATACCCTGATACCGCATTTATTGTTAAGGTCACGTCTGAAGAAATCAAACCTGACATCACAAGAGGTCGGATAGCTAAAATGAAACTAACAGGGTAACATCCACAGTTCGCTACGCGCCTAGCCCCGGCAATCTTATCTCTATGCTCCGGACTTATTTCTGGTAAACCATATACCCAATCCGGGTTTATCCTACGCGTAGTACTTGTATCTATAATCCTCGTTGACGAACTATGAACTAAATTCAGTGCATCAGAGGCGGCATCGTCCGGTAAACACAAAATTGCTAAATCTGCTCTATTTATAAACAGAGAACGAGCTTCCTGATCTTTTCTTTGGGATTCAGGAATAAGCAGTAAATTTATATCTTCACGTCCCTCCAACATTTCTCGAATACGCAAGCCCGTAGTACCTTCCTGGCCGTCAATAAATACGGTGGGAATTTTCATAGATTGATCCTCATAATATAATTTTTTAATACCACTGTATTCACATCAAAACCTATAAAAAACAAAGAAACACTTTTTTAAAGGCAACTACCTTCTGTTACGATCAAGATAACTTTGTAACTTCTGAATCAAACTCGTATCGTCCTTGGTCTCGAGAACCATAACCCTAAATTCTTCAGCTGAAATATTCACTTCCTCCAGGAAGCGGTTATCGGCAGGTCACGGAAAAACATAATCTCCAATTCGACCAGATTTGGATGCGCGTACTTTATCTGAAATCCGCGCCAACCAGTTTAGATTTCCAATAACCAATCCACGAGCCCTTGGTTTAAAATCAAGAATATCCCATTCACTCAATTGTAACGCCTTTCTTTTCAATACTAAATGTGGAACGAATCTCACATAATTGAGCTTCTAACGAAAAATGTTCCGAAAGAACATTAGCAAACACAATTAACCTTCTTCGCAAAGAGTGTAAATAGGTCGGTCGGAAGTATTTCCTGAATGACTTTTTTTCTTTCTCGAATGCAAAACACACCTCCGCTGCTCCATTTAACATAAAAACAATCTGATGCGCATCAACCAAAGCTATATTCAAAGTTTCCCTTGTATTTTTTTTATACAATAAGGCCCTTAAATTCCCACGGTGTTTTCGACTACCAATAGAAGTGGTATACTGGACGAGACGACGTTCCGTCCAGTCCCAGTTGAGCTTTGCAAATTCTATGAAATAGGGGCTTTCTTTGTCGCCAATAATTATATTGCGAGCATTAAAATCGCTACACCCAAGCCTGGGATCTTGGAGAGCCAGATCATTACAAATCACATCAAGTTCGGTTATGATTTTTTTAGTTGGACTTGGTAAACCTAGATGATTACAGAGAGCATATGCACCCCATTTAGCTCGCTCGGTGACAACCCTCCATAGAGACAACAAATCCGATTTCTCACCACCAGGTATTACCTTAGATGCTAAATGCCCCTGCATGTCATTTATGTTATTGTCGATTAATTTAAACGAATCAACAACCCGAGGAATAATTTTTCGAGCACTTAGAATATCTTTTTGTGCATAATCGTCAAGAGTTGTATCACCAACCCATTCATAAAAAGCAAACCCAGTTTTCTTGTCACAACCCATCCAAAATGGTACTAAACAATTTTTACNAACTAAAAAATCAAGCAATTCACGCTCGANTTCTAACACATCACTTTCAGTATGTCGAGTTCGTCGAGCAAGAGGTTGATATTTAGCCGCTATCAGCTTTCCATCTATGAGTTGAATACGCCATAACCATGGTGCCCACTCATCAATATATTCAACAACTGCACCAAAATTTCCAGTAACGTAGTAACGTAAATATTTCTCTATGGTTCGTTTAGATCTCACTACGAGTCTGACTCAAAAACAATTACTTGCGTAAGAATTTTTCCAGCCTGATTATTTCGCTGCGGATCCTCATTCATCGCAAAAAAAATCACTCCAGCCTCTTTTGCCACAAAATCATATCTTGAACCGACTGCAAAAGCTTCGCCATTTCCTATCCGAGCAATAAGGCAACCGACNTTAGCACCAGGAACCAAATATTGTTTGCCAGCAGGAAATTTGAAAATCCCGTCTGCACCACACCAAAGAACCTGATCTAACATATCAGGAGACCATGTTTCCTCTGAATCTATAACCACCCTCTGCCCAAGTTTAATTCGTATAAGAGAGTCTTGCCACTTTGAACTTGGGCGAATCGAACGCAATATACTAACAGCCATTTACACTCCTAGCATTCTCATTGAGTTATACCCTTGAATATAAAACATTTAAAAAAATTATAATGATTTGTTCAAAAGGAAAAACAAATAAAACTGATTACGATTTTTTAATGAGAAATAATTTCAAACCGATCAATTTTGAAAATCAAAACTTATTACTTACCATTTACGAATAAATTTAGCGATTGTTTTANTTCCATAGNATATGATTGATAATTATCCAAGCAAAATCAAACTTAAGTATATCTAAATTTAAAAAATGACATCTTCTTAAATGGATTTATGACTAAACCCCAACCTACGGGAAAGACAACGTGACTATTCGGCAGCTTAGGCAAAAAAATATCGCTCTTCTTGGATTTGGTATTGAAAACCGTGCTGTTGCTAACTATTTCGATCAACACCACATACCGTACACAATTTTTGACTCTAATCCAAATATCTGTCTACAANACNGTAATCTAATTCTTAGNTCACACGTAGGCCCTAATTATCTTGAGGCTCTGCATGACTTTGAGCTGATTTTTCGTACTCCAGGCTTCCCGCCTACCCATCAAGCGATACNGAAGGCAAAAANAAATGGAGCATTAGTNACCAGCCAAACGCAAATGTTTTTTAANCTCTGTCCTAGTAAGCTNATTGGGATTACGGGCACCAAAGGAAAAGGAACTACAACAAAAATCTTAGAATGCCTGTTAAGGGAAACAAGTGATCAACGAGTCTTTGTTGGCGGAAACATCGGCATTCCTCCTATTTCGTTTATCGATCAGCTAAAGAAAAATGACCACGTAATTTTGGAACTTTCGAGTTTCCAACTACAAGACCTTCACAGTAGCCCACATATAGCCATTTTATTAGCCATTGGAGTGGATCATCTAGACTTCCATACTAACACAAACGAATACGTAGNAGCCAAAGCGAATATCGTCCTTAATCAAACCGATAAAGATTTCCTTATCGTTAATGATGATTGTAAAACAGCGAAGGAAATTGCTAAAAAATCAAAAGCACAGATTTTGAGATTCAGCTTGAAAAAGCAANTTGATGGCNTNGGTGTCTGGTTGGAAAAAAACAATGTATTTGTTCGTGGGNAAAATGATATTATTGAAAAAATCTGTACAACCGATACCCTCAAATTAAAAGGACGCCATAATTGGCATAATGCCTGCGCTGCTATTGCCTCAACTTTAGTACTAAACTGTGCTCCGACTGCCCTCAGCAAAGCAATTAGCCATTTCCCCGGATTACCTCACAGACTTGAATACGTCGACACTGACTCCAATTTCGACTATTATAATGACTCNCTCGCNACAACCCCTGATGCCGCGATTGCTGCGATAAATGCATTCGAAGGTCCGGTAATTCTTATTGCTGGAGGAGCAAGTAAAGGAGGCGATTTTCTGAGTCTTGGTCGTACCTGCGTAAATCGATCACTTCGTGCCGCAATACTNATTGGNGAAGAATCTGATAAAATAAGTAAAGCACTNNAGGATAACGGATATGCCGGTCCNATTTTACACGCAGGAACCAATTTCGATCAAGCCGTAAAAATGGCCCAATTACATGCACAAGCNGGTGACACCGTCTTACTCTCACCAGCTTGTGCCAGTTTCGATATGTTCAATAGTTATGTCGAACGTGGAGAAATATTCAAAGATCTTTGTAAGCAAGACACGTAGTCAACCAAACTATCGCCTCAAATTAAAAACAANACATTCTATTTGGGAGAAAAAACAGAAAATCTAATCCGAGAGCTCAACGGATTTGTTAAAANCAACGGTCAAATTGTATAATGTAAACCGCACTCTTTGTCATTAGAATCAGTTTCAGTGCTATTAAACCACCGCCAACGTCCAGCTCTTTTATCTTCTCCGGGTCGGATAGGAGTAGCACACACTTTGCAACCAAAGCTCGGATANCCCTGAGCATACAGTGAATGCTCAGGGACCTCGTTTTCTTGTACATACCTTTCTAATCGTTGATCACTCCAATCTATCAAAGGATTCAATTTCAACAACTTTCGTTGCGTTCCATATTCTCCGATCAACGCAGCTTTCTTTGCGGTTTGCCGCCTATGTTCTGACTGCTCCCAACGCAAACCACTAATCCAGCAATCAACAGTTTCCAACATCGAATTTCTTGGTTTTGTTTTTCTAACATCGCAACAGTGCTCTTGTTTCTCTTTCGAATCAAAAAACAAGAATTCTCCAAAGCGACCNACCATTCGCTCTATATGCGAAGTTTTNGGGAGCCAGCGTTCAACCTTTAAACCATAACGTGCTTCTACATTTTTAATAAAANAATACGTCTCATCGTGCAATCGCATCGTATCAATGGTAGCTATCCTCAAGGGAATACCTGCAGAATATGCCATATGAAACATCACCATCCCNGACCGCTGAAAACTCGTAGCTAAAACGGCACGAGAACCAAATTCTTTTGTGGCCCAACTCAATATATCTTCCGGACTAGTGACTTCCCAATCAAGATCTCGGATGCAATTTTCAAGATGTTGATTACATTTTGAAAGAGAATCTGTATTTTCTACATCGGATTTCATTTTAAAACTCGGGAATACACGTTATTATAAAAAATCTCAGAAGCTTAATATAGGTATTTGTATACGCAATGAAAGAGAAAAACTTGGAACNACAACAACCAAAATATACAATTTTCTGGGACGGNGACTGTGTTTTCTGTAGTCGATGTGCTTCTTGGGTTGAAAAGAATGTACCTTCTACAGTAAAATTAATACCCTATCAATACGCATCTAATCCCCCAGTCGACGCCGACCTCGCTTCAGAATGTGGCAAAGCCGTCCACATCCAACTCCCAAATGGTAATTTCGAACGCGGCGGGCTAGCCTGTCTCACCATTATGGAATTAGCCGGCTATAAATGGGTTAGTAGAGTGTTCAAAAATCCTTTTTTTATTTGGATNCCNGAAAAGGTTTATTACTTTGTCGCGCGCAACCGTAACTTTATCTCGTCATTTTTCAAATAAGCTCAAACAAAGTCTCGAAAAAGCATACAANAAGATGGTGTATCTATAAATTAAATCTTAACTTGGCTACACGGGTTCGTTGTTTAAACTAAAAAAATACAATTATGAAAAGACTCCGTTCGCCTATCGCCTCTTGATTATAGGCAGAGATTTCGTCGGTATATGAAAATTCCAGATCGAATAAAAGAGAACTTCTCCATAGGCCCTTGTACAACCATTGGATTAGGTGGTCATGCACGTTATTTTTCACAATGTAAAACCATTGATCAGATCCGGGAGAATCTAAGATGGGCAGAGAGTCATGGTGTATCCACTGAATTAATTGGCGGCGGGAGCAATATTATCTTTCCAGACAGCGGATACGACGGCTTGGTTCTACAAATAGCTCTCCAAGGTATTAGATATACGCATAAAGGAGTCACAGCGGCCGCCGGAGAAATCTGGGATAAGATCGTTGAACATTCGACTAAGATTGGACTTGCTGGATTGGAATGCCTCTCAGGGATCCCCGGTTATGTCGGTGCTACCCCAATCCAGAATNTAGGTGCCTACGGTCAAGAAGTAAGCGATACCATTTTATGGGTCGAAGCGATNGATAGGACCAGTTTGGAAGTCATCCGTATTCCTGGAAAAGAATGTCATTTTAAATACCGACAGAGTCGATTTAAAAACTCTGATGCTGACAAATATATTATCACCTCTGTCCACTACCGACTAAATCCTCAGGGTATCCCCACCTTTTCTTATCCTGAACTCAGGAAANAAATAAACAAAGANCTCTTGGGACAAAGAGGGCCGGGGGCCTTAACTGCAACAAGGAATGCTGTTTTAAAGTTACGAAGAAGTAAATCAATGGTCTTAGATGTTAAAGATCCAGACAGTCGCTCAGTTGGATCTTTTTTTCTAAATCCGATTATAGATTACCAAAAAGCAAACAAGTTGAAATCAAATTATCCGAAACTTCCTCATTACGCTTTTATGGAAAAAATTAAAATTCCAGCGGCATGGTTAGTGGAAAATGCAGGTTTTACAAAAGGTTACAAATATGGTGGAGTTGGNATATCCAACCGACATGCACTAGCGCTCGTCAATCATAATGGAAGTACAGCGGAACTTCTCAAACTAGCGGAGCAAATTAAAGAAACTGTGCTTTCCAAATTCGGAATNGAGCTTAAATACGAACCAAAGATAATAGGTTCGAAATAGCTATCAATTGTAACTAATAATTTAACGCCTCGGTAAACAAACGATATAGATCTTGCTCATTAGCCAGTCTNGGAGCCAATTTAGTGATACGATTTTGAGACAAAGTCCCGTGAACAAGAGCTGGAANATCATCCTTTCCATAGCCCAATGGAGCTAGTCCTTGAGGAATTCCCAATTCACGCATAAATGTTAAAAGACAGGAAGACAAGGTTGTTCCAAATTGATCTTTCGATACCGCTTCAATATTCGCCCCTAAAATTTCTGCTACTTTTAAATGTCTCTCCGGACTAGCTGCAAAAGTAAATTTAAATACTGCGGGAGCATTTACAATTACGGCTATACCATGCGGNACCAAAGGATAATCTACNGGATAACCAATATGAGAATACTGTTTTACTAANCCCGCCACGGGATACGACATCCCATGANGTAAATGAACCCCAGCACTNCCAAACCCCATTCCAGCCATCGTGGACGCTAATAACATATTAGAGCGNGCTTCAATGTCGCCCGAGTCCGCTATAACACGAGGAAGAAATTCAACTACTAAACGCATCGCCTGTAAAGCCCACACATCACTGATGGGATTTGCTCCCTGATAAGAAGGACGAANATTAGGACNTTTCGGACNAGGACGTTGTCCGAAAGGCATTGCCGTATAAGATTCCAACGCATGACATAAAACATCAACCCCGGACGACACAGCAACTTCCCGCGGCAGCGTAGACGTATTTTCAGGATCGATTAACCCTAAAATNGGTTTAAGATGTCGGTGAGCAATACCGGTTTTTACCGAAAGCTCCATGAAGTCAAAAATTGCTACGCCAGTCGTTTCACTACCCGTACCAGCTGTAGTCGGAATGGCAATTACAGGATCAATTGGGCCTGGGACTGGCAGACCACGACCAATCGGAACATTAACATAATCTATAAACTCTGTAGGATAGGTCATATATAAACTNACAACTTTAGCTGTATCAATCGTCGAACCACCNCCTACGGCAACATAACCATCAAATTTTCCTNCATGCTTTGCAAAGGATATTGCCTCTAAAAGCGACTTTTCGGTTGGTTCAACACGGACCTGATCAAAGAATTCAAAATCAATCCCTTCNGCATATAACGATTCCAACACTGTCTGCACCGGAGAAAGATCACTTAAATAAGGATCCGTCAAAACCATCACACGAGCAAGCCCACGGTCTCTAATATCCATGCCTACCTCTCGAGTCACCCCAATCCCAAAACGAATATTGGAATTAGCAATCTCGAACACTGTATCACGATCAACCATAGTTTTACAATTTTTCCCTGAATTATATAGTNAATTTTTTTGTACGGGATCAAAAAAGTAATTTGCTCATTACCATAAGACATGCTAAACTTTTTCACAACAAAATCTTACCCTNATTATAGATACAGGCCCACGATTAACCATGTCTTCAATTATATTCGACTTGGATGGAACATTACTCGATACCTTAGAAGATTTATCAGACTCTATGAATGCAGCTCTCAAACAGTGCGGATGGCCACAACATCCAACAACATCGTATCGATATTTTATTGGGGAAGGATTAGACGCCTTAGTACAAAAAACATTGCCCAAATGTGAGCAACAATCGGTTATCTCTAAGACAAAACTTCGTACAGCAATGCAAGAAGAATATACCTCGCGCTGGAAAAATAAAAGTCGACTATACGAAGGAATCGNAACATTACTTAACGAATTGACAGCCCGACATATCCCTATGGCCATTTTATCCAACAAGCCTGAAGCTTTTACACAGAACTGCGTAACCNAATTCCTGTCGCAATGGGAATTTACAGTTGTATATGGTGCCCGAAAGGGGATACCTTATAAACCGGATCCAACATCAGCACTTGATATTGCACAAAAGTTAAAACAAGCCCCCTCNACNATCCTTTATGTAGGTGATACCGCCACTGATATGAAAACTGCTCTGAATGCTGGTATGATTGGCATTGGTGCAACCTGGGGATTTCGTTCCGGCAAAGAACTGGTTACAAGTGGAGCACATCACTTAATTAATTNTCCAACTGACTTATTACTGTACATCTGACAGTCAACAAAATTTATTATTTTGGGGAGNAAGAATGNATNATGTCAAAATTCTTTAAAAACNTCACAAAAATACGCTATGAAGGTCCTGACTCAAAAAACCCATTATCATTTAAGTTTTACAATGCTACGGAAAAGATCGGGAAAAAAACTATGGAGCAGCACCTCCGGTTTTCCGTTGCCTATTGGCATTCCTTCAAGGGAGGTGGNATCGACCCCTTTGGAACAGCTCCGGTGTATGATCGACCATGGGATCAATCAAACGACCCTATGCAACGAGCTGAAGATACTATGCAGGCAGCGTTTGAATTTGTAACTAAATTAGGAATNCCCTTTTACTGCTGGCATGATCGTGACATTTCTCCTGAAGCAAACAATCTACAGGAAACAAATAAGCGACTTGATTCAATAGTCCAAATAGCAAATAAGCTCCAGCGCGACACGGGAATAAAATTGCTTTGGGGAACTTCAAATTGCTTTTCCCATCCACGATTCACACACGGAGCAGGAACAAACCCAGATGCCCACGTATTCGCCTGGACTGGCGCTCAGATTAAAAAAGCTATGGAATGCACTCATAAATTAGGAGGAGCAAACTACGTTTTCTGGGGTGGTCGAGAAGGTTATTCAAATCTTCTAAANACAAATATAGAGCATGAACAAGAACAAATGGCACGTCTTTTACAGATGNCCGTGGACTACAAAAAAGAAATTGGGTTCAAAGGAACCTTACTCATTGAACCNAAACCCAAAGAACCGACAAAACACCAATATGATTACGATGTTGCAACAGTTTTAAGCTTTCTTCGCAAATTTAACCTTTTGGATGATTTCAAAATAAATATTGAAGCTAATCATGCTACGTTAGCTGGCCATACATTCGAACACGAATTAAGCGTGGCTTCTGCCGAAAAAAAACTTGGGAGTATTGATGCAAACCGAGGTGACTATTTACTCGGTTGGGATACCGATCAATTCCCNACAGATATTTATAGTGCAACTTTTGCCATGCTAATATTACTGAAACAGGGAGGGCTAGGGAAAGGTGGTATAAATTTCGACGCNAAACTTCGCCGNGGATCATTTGANCTGAACGATTTGTTCTACGCACATATTGGTGGTATCGACACCTTTGCACGTGGATTACGTATTGCACAGAATATTTTAGACGATGGCTTGCTATCCGAGGTCATATCTACTCGCTATTCATCATATAAGAGAGGCATCGGTCGAAAAATAATGCAAGGAAATGTATCCTTGCCTGACTTAGAAACTTATGTAATGGAAAAAGGAGAGCCTGAAAAAATAAGCGGAGGAGAAGAAATGCTTGAAAATCTNATCAATAATTATATTCGATAATCTGGGAAAGACTGCACTCCAGTAAAATTACATCACTAANCTTACTGATNGTCTTGACTATACAAGTACAAAAAAATCGGTTTTAATTGTAAACTANAACATTATGTGAGAATTAAATTTGTCTTTTCTAGTGATCACGAGGCACAGCCATCATTCGCTCTAAAGACTTTTTCGCACCACTAATAATATCATCATCNAGTTCAATTTCAAAACGCTCTTCTAAAAGAGAGAAATATAGATCCTGAAGACCAGTAACTTTCATATATGGACAATGTAGCCTACATCCAATACAGCCATCNGCCGCAATAAANTCTCGATCNGGATACCGCTCTTTAAGCTGATGTAACATACCATTTTCAGTAGCAACGATAAACGTTTTCGTTTCTGGATACTTCCCAACTGCATCTAACATTCCGGTTGTCGAACAAACTTCATCGGCAATCTCAACGACATCCTGTCTACATTCAGGATGAGCTATTATTACAGACTCTGGGTAGTCACTTTGCGTTTTCTCAACGCTCGCTGATCGCAAAATATCGTGTGTAGGACACGCTCCATCATAAATAANAACTTCTTTTTCAGGCACCTGTTGCGCAACCCAACGACCCAAATTGCGGTCTGGGGTAAACAAAATCTTGTCGTTTTCCAGACTTCGAACAACTGATACGGCATTTGCCGAAGTGCAACAAATATCAGATTCAGCTTTTACCTCCGCGGTAGAATTAACATATGTAACAACTTCGTGTCCCGGATAACGTTCTTTCCAATCGTCTAAACTCTCAGGAGTAATTGAGTCTGCTAACGAACATCCAGCACCTAAATGTGGCAAAAGAACTTTCTTTTCAGGACTAAGTATTTTTGCAGATTCGGCCATGAAGTGTACTCCGCAAAAAACTATTATATCTGCATCGGTTTGCGAAGCTTCCAATGAAAGTCCTAAAGAGTCACCTGTGACGTCGGCAACATCTTGAATAGCAGGGATCTGGTAGTTATGGGCAAGAATAATCGCATTCTTTTCCCGTTTAAGAAAACCTATCTGTTCAATAAGTTCCTGATAAGGAATATCTTCCATCGGATTTTCTGTAAACTGAGTGACAGAATCACTAGCTTGCGTCATTACTTTAACTTTACTCCTTGATCAGGCTCTACCGCCTCGGTTCCATTTGGAAACACCCGCCAAAATTCTTTGCGAAATAACCCAGTTATCATCGCACTCTTACTCATCCCGTGATATCTCGCAATAGCATCCAACATTGCAAAATCGCGCTCTGTTGCAGAAAAAGTACGAACCCTTGCCTTATCAGTTTCTGGTTTCATGTATTATTTCTGTAATTGTTATATAAAATTTATGTAAATAATATTGGAATAGATATAATAATACTAGAAAATGGTAAAGTCAAATAAATTATACTCCTATCATACTTCTAATTTTGAAATTCGGTCCATTGCCTCATCAATCTGTTCTCTATGGTTAAACGCCGAAAGCCTAAAATACCCCTCTCCTGCAGAGCCGAAACCAGCGCCCGGAGTGCCGACCACATGTGTTTTTTCAAGCAGATAATCGAAAAACTTCCAACTGTCCCAGTTACTCGGAGTTTTTAACCACAGGTATGGTGCATGCTCACCGCCGTAAACCTGAATACCCGCCTTGGTCAATTTATTGCGCATGATAGCAGCATTTTCAAGATAAAAATCAATCAGTGCTTTGATAGCCAACTGACCTTCGGCGGAATAAACGGCCGCAGCTCCTCTTTGAACGGGATATGCAACTCCATTAAATTTTGTGGAATGACGCCGAGACCACAATCGATGCAAATCGACTGAATCTCCCCCAACTGTATGGCCTACTATATCTTTGGGTACAACAGTATAGCCACACCTAATTCCCGTAAAACCGGCACTCTTTGAAAAACTGCGGAATTCAATAGCAACTTCCCGAGCCCCTTCAACTTCATAAATTGAGTGTGGAATTGAAGAATCGGTTATATACCCCTCGTAAGCAGCATCGAATAATATTACAGCCCTCTCTCGTTTTGCATAAGAAATCCACTCTGACAGGACATCGCTTGTCATAACAGTTCCTGTAGGATTATTAGGTGAACACAAATAGATGATATCGACATGTTCGCTTGGCAAAGGGGGATTAAATTGATTCTCTTGGGTGCAAGGAAGATAAACAAGGCCTTCATACCGACCATCTTGAGAATTTCCAGTCCTACCAGCCATAACATTGCTATCGCAATAGACAGGATAAACAGGGTCAGTCAGTGCGACCTTACAATCCTGCCCAAAAATTTCTTGTATATTTCCAGAATCGCACTTTGCACCATCCGACACAAAAACCTCATCGTTATCTATAATGACTCCCCTACTCTTGTAGTCGTTTTTCACAATAGCTTCGCGAAGCCATTCTTGGCCTTGATCTGGTGGGTATCCCTGGAAAGACTCATCATGCGCCATCTCTTCTATCGCATCTTTCATAGCATCAACGATTGGACGAGGAATACCTTTTACAACGTCACCGATTCCAAGCCGTATGATATCTGCATCAGGATTATTGGCCGCATAAGCGTTAACTCGGCGCCCAATTTCGGGGAATAAATAACCTGCAGCCAGTTTAATNTAATTCTCATTGATGTGTGGCATAATTTTTCCTTAATTTTTATNAGAGTNAAGCATAATTTTATTAACAATCCCAATATCGGCACAAAATATTAATGTAGGATACCCNTACAATCAAGCGAGATGATATGGATATTAGCTTTATGACTAGTGCGGGAGGCGATGGAAACTGGAGCCTTGANGAGTGTGCCCGNTGGGCTAAAGAAAACGATTTTGACTGTGTGCGATTAGGGGACACTGGCACTTTAGAATCGAAAGAAATCATTAATGGCGGGGCTTCTCAAGTAAATGAAATATTGTCAAAACATGACATATACTTGTCGTGTATTACCGCTCATCATAANCTTCTGGATGATGATTATGNAACAGCNCANNCAGAACAAACAAAACTCATTGATGCGATTAAATCTGCCCGAAAATTAGAGTGTCCGGTCATAATAACAAGTAGCGGATCTCCCGTAAGAAATGGTCAATTTTACGGGATGTTTTCTTCGCCACCAGGAAATCCCAGCGATCGATCAGATGAATTAGTAGAACGATTTAGGGTAATGTTCGAACCCGTCTTGGAGGTTGCTGAAGATTTGGATATAAAAGTTTCTTTAGATGTCGCAGTAAGGATGGGACAGATTGGATGTAATCCGGAAATGTGGGAGAAACTTCTCGATGCCGTACCGTCTCAACATTTAGGTCTTTCATGTGATCCATCTCATTGGCTCTGGATGGGAATGCTTCCGGTCGAAGATGTTATTCGTGACTTTGCGGGAAAGTGGTTTTTTGCCGACGTTAAAGATTGCGAGATTAGCGAACGCATGAAATATAGACAGGGTATCATNGGCAATTGGTGGTGGCAGTATCGTGTCCCTGGGCGTGGTNAACTTAATTGGTCCACCATCATCGGAGCCTTACTTGAATCAGATTATAGCTACGTCCTCTGTGTAGAAAACGAGGATCGAGGTTTCCCAGGNTTAGAGGGTTTTGCCTATGGCTGTAAACATTTACGACAATTCCTTCCNCCCAAGGGACAGTCATANCAACGCCCATCCGAATACTGGAAAACAAGCAGTTGGGAACGAAAAAGCAAATAAAAATAAAGATATTCTATAGAACATCTTTGCGTTGCTTGCCTTGCCAAGCTTACTATCCTATCATTTAACTCAACGGCAGAGGGTGAATTTTAAGAGATAGTATACANAGCTATTAAGATAGAAAGGCCCGCTGCAATTGTATTGCGGCGGGCCTTTCTATCTTAATAATTAAAATTTTTCTTCAAACATTATTTTATCAAATCGAACANTTTTATAAGAGGACTCATGGGCGAAACACAAAACTCAAAAGAAGATAATCGTCAAAATGCCCGCGACTTTCTGCGTGAAGAGATAGAAAAAGATTTAGCAGATCAGAAATGTAGTAATATTGTAACACGATTCCCTCCTGAACCGAACGCATACATGACAATAGGTAATGCAAAAGCTATATGTATTAATTTTGGAATTGCTGAAGAATTTGGAGGTCGCTGCCATCTNCGTTTTGACGACACTAATCCAACTCGTGAAGATCAAGAGTTTGTAGACGCAATTCGAGAAGATATCCGCTGGCTGGGCTTTGATTGGAAAGANCACGAATATTTTGCGTCAGACTATTTTCCACAACTATACGAATGGGCNCAAAAACTAATTCGGAAAAAATTAGCCTATGTAGATGATCAGACAGCTGATCAAATACGAATTAANAGAGGCACTCTTACNNAGCCNGGTAAAAATAGCCCTTTTAGAGAAAGATCCGTTGAAGAAAATCTTGATTTATTCGAACGAATGCGTAGCGCCGAATTTCCCGAAGGTTCAAAAGTGCTAAGAGCCAAAATTGATATGAGTTCTCCAAATATCAATCTGCGNGACCCCATAATGTACAGGATCTTACACGTTACTCATCATCGAACCGGAACCGAATGGTGTATTTATCCGATGTATGACTGGGCACACGGGCAAAGCGATTCAATTGANGGNATAACGCATTCACTTTGTTCAAACGAGTTTATAAATAANAGACCTCTNTACGANTGGTTTATCAACAATTTAGAAATATTTCCAAGTCGCCAAGTTGAATTTGCTCGTGGGAATATAACCTANACCGCCCTTTCCAAACGTTATATAAGGGAAATGATGGAANCCGGAATCATCAANGACTGGGATGATCCACGCACATACACACTACGAGGGCTAAGACGGTTGGGTTGCCCGCCAGAAGCTATACGCCATTTCTGGCGAGAAGCTGGAGTCGCTCGTCGAGAAAATAATATTGACGTTGCACTTCTTGAATTTTGTATGCGAGATTATCTGAATCAAAGGGCTCTGAGACGCATGGCAGTACTTCGGCCGTTAAAAATTACTATAGAGAACTATCCCGAAAACGATGAAGAGTGGTTAGAAGCAATAAATAATCCTGAAGATCCTACTTGCGGAAGCCGAAAAATACCATTTGCTCGAGAACTTTATATCGAACGTGATGATTTCATGGAGGAACCACCTAAGAAATTTTTTCGGCTATCCCCAGGACGAGAAGTAAGACTGCGTTATGCATACTTTATCAAGTGTAACGAGATCATAAAAGACACAAATGGAGAGATCACTGAACTACGCTGTACCTATGATCCGGAAACTCATGGTGGTAATGCACCGGACGGACGCAAGGTAAAAGCAACTTTACATTGGGTTTCTGCAAAACATGCTGTTAACGCAGAAATACGATTATATGACAGGTTATTTCAGGTTGAAAATCCACGAAAAGCACCAGGCGGGGGAACATTCTTAGACAACATTAATCCAAATTCTCTCGAAACGATCGAGACTGCTAAGTTAGAGCCGGCGCTTGCGCAGGTTTTAGCTGGCGAATCATTTCAATTCGAAAGACTTGGATATTTCTGTGCAGACATGAAAGACTTTAGTCAAGAACATCCAGTATTTAACAGAACGGTAACATTACGCGACACCTGGCAAAAACTACAAAAGAAAAACTAAAGCTTGAGTTTAGGGCCTACTATACCTTTTTCCATTCTTTCTCTAACTTCTTCGCTTTTTTCTTAGATAAACCTCCTAAGGCCTCTATTCCGTTGATTAAACGCATTCTAACAATATCAATACCTAACAATATTATTGTTTCAAATAATGGTGGACCAACTTTAGATCCTGTCAAAGCTACTGTTAACGGAACAGTCACTTCTCGTACGGGCCAATCCCAGAAGTCAGCCACAAAACGCACCTTAGACTCTATGCCTTGAGCATCCCAATTTGCGGTGCTATCTAAGGCCCAAATAGCAGTCTGTAACATCTGGGAAACCTCACCTGCTTCTCGATTTTTAGGCAGTAGATCTTGTTCTGAAGGATTAACTTCTCGAGCAAAAAAGAAGGCTGCTTTAGGCATAAAGTCTCCTAGAGTCTCCATGCGTTCGTGCAACAAAGAAACAATCCCTAAAAATTGTTCATCATTAACTAACCATTCTTTCATCTCGCCTAAAATTTGTTGAGGCGTACGATCTTCACGAAGATAGCGTCCATTAAGCCAGGTAAGTTTGTCCATATCAAAAATTGATCCGCCTAAATTTATCTTACGTATATCAAAATCTTGAACAAACTCTGCTAAAGAAACCTTTTCTTCATCGTTTAAGGGCGGATAAGCCATGAGCGCCAAGTAATTAAGAAGCGCATCTGCCGAATAACCTGCACGTCGATAATACTCAATCGATGTCGGATTTCTCCTCTTTGACATTTTCGTTCCATCTCGATTGAGTAACAATGGTAGATGTATAAATTCGGGTGGCTCCCAACCAAAAGAATCATACAAAACTAAGTGCTTTGGTGTTGAAGTTATCCACTCTTCGCCTCGTATTACATGAGAAATCTTCATATGAAAGTCATCAACAACTACAGCTAGATGATAAGTAGGAAAACCATCAGACTTGAGAATCACCTGATCGTCAGATTGGGCATAATCAAACTCAATCTTGCCGCGTAATTTATCTTCAATTTCGCACACACCTTCTTTGGGCATTTTAAGACGAATAACGTAATCTTCTCCTTGCTGCAAACGCTGATCTACTTCCGAAGGCGATAGATTTCTACAACGACGATCATAACCCAAAGGTTTTTTATTTCTTTCCTGATCCGCCCTCATTTCTGCCAGCCTATCAGAACTGCAAAAACAGTAGTAAGCATGACCACTATCGACTAAGATCTTTGCATGCTCTCGGTAAATTTCCAGTCTCTCACTTTGACGATAAGGGCCATAGTCTCCACCCACATCTGGTCCTTCATCCCAATCTATCCCTATCCACTTTAACGAATCCATCAATTGCGTCTCGTATTCACGGCGTGATCTATCCTGATCCGTATCCTCAATTCGAAGAATAAACCGCCCTCCGAATTTATCAGCAAACAGTCTGTCAAAAAGAGCCTGGTAAGCCGTGCCCACGTGAGTCGGTCCAGTAGGCGATGGAGCTATACGCACACGTACGGAACTCATGGAATTTTTCCTTTGGGTGTTTGTTTCGATTTATTTACGGTAGAAAAAGTAAGCTTTATAAATCCAAATGCAATCGGTAGTAGTTGCTTATTTGCACCAGATAGTGCATCTTTTCTAATATCTATCTGAATACCTTGTCTTTCGAAGACCCGCAACTCTACAGCCTCTCTGCTATACTAGCGATTCCTCGATAACAACTCCGTAAGTCCGTAGAGGTGATTTATGCTCTTTAGCGAATTAAATTTACCCGCAAGTGTTCTAAAATCGCTTGCGGAGATGGGTTATGAGCAGACCACACCGATACAAGAGAAAACACTACCGCATATCCTTGACGGGAAAGATGTATTAGGTCTCGCTGAAACTGGGTCAGGTAAAACAAGTGCCTGCGCTATCCCATTAGTTAGTAAACTTGACCTTAAAGACCGTAACATACAGGCATTAATCCTTGTACCAACTCGCGAGTTAGCACTACAGTATGTTCAGGAGGTGGATGAAGTCTCTAAACACTCTGAAGCCGTTCCATTTGCTGTATTTGGCGGATTCGACATGGATATTCAAAAGGCAAAATTGAAACATGGCGTACATCTCTTAGTAGCCACGCCTGGTCGACTAATCGATTTAATATGGAATCATAGCCTGGACGTAACCCATGTAAAAACGGTTGTTCTTGACGAAGCAGATGAAATGCTAAAAATGGGTTTTATTGAAGATGTTGATTTTATAATGTCTTGTATGATTCAAGAGCACCAAACACTCCTTTTTTCAGCGACCATGCCAAAAGAAGTCGAACGCTTATCCCGACAATATCTGACAAATCCAATACGCATCGAATTAAATCGAGAACAGCGAGCACCCCAATCTTTAAAACATTATTTTCTAAATGTTAATAGAGATAAGCTGAAGAACCTAATCGGATATTTAGAGAATAACGAAGTTAGTCAAGCTATCGTTTTCTGCAATTCTCGAGACAAGGCTAATGATTTATTCAAACGAATTCAGAATCAAATAGGTTCCGTTGAAATTATCCATGGTGGCCTTGACCAAGACCGTAGAACATCGATATTCCGACGATTCCGACAAAAAAAAATTCATATTATGATAGCAACGGACGTTGCAGGAAGAGGATTGGACTTTAGTCATGTTACGCATGTAATCAACTATGACTTTCCGGTAAATGATGAAAGTTATACGCATCGAACAGGGAGAGCCGGACGAATGGGAAGAGAGGGGACCGCACTTACTTTCGTAAATAAATATAATTTCACAGATTTAAAACGTATTCTTTCCCGCAACACCATAGAAGCTCATTGGTATGGGAAAAAACCTAACCTTGATTTTGAAAAAAACCGAAAATCATATCATGGCAAACAGCATAAAAATCTTAAGCACCGACACAAACCACGAAACCAAAATTCGACACCAAAGAAATCATAATAGACTGCAGTGAACTATACCTCTTAGGATCCCTTTCGAGATCACATTTCTAATAGTTTTTTAAAGGAGCTCCAAAAATGCAGATAACCGAAGATTGCATTGTCTCTATTCAATACTCGCTAACCACTGCTAAGGGAGACGTCATAGATAAAACTGAAGTTGGTAAAGCTTTCTCTTACGTACATGGAAAAAATGAAATTCTACCTCATTTAGAAAAAGAATTATATAGCAAATCTGTGGGCGACTTTATAAAAGTGACAATAGACCCCGAAAATGGCTATGGATTGGTAAACCCTAAATTAATCCAAGAAGTCCCCCGCAACAATTTCGACGAAGCAGAGCCTATCAAGATAGGCATGCAGTTTCAGACCAATAACGACGATGGCCAAGATCAAATAGTTTCAATTACAGATATCAAAGAAAATACCGTTACAGTCAATGGAAACCACCCTCTCGCAGGTGAAACTTTAACTTTCGATGTCAGAATCGAGGATATTATCCTGCCTCCAGAACAGGGAAAAGGGAAATGTGGATGCTGTTGAAACAGATATTAAAATAGCGTTGTCTCCAACTGTCAAAATGCCGGAGATTGAAATCTGTATAGATGCTCGTTCACCACAGAAAACTGAAGAAGAAGTAAGTATTGCTACTCTGGGTGGAGCAGATCGAATTGAACTTTGCGACAACATGATTCACAGTGGTACTACTCCGCAAAAAGAATGTATCAAAATTGCCCGTGAGTTGTTTACAAAGCCTGATGGGATGATCGTCATGATTCGACCCCGTGGTGGTAATTTCTTTTTCACCCAATCAGAGATAGATCAAATGCGCAAGGCGATCGATGTTGCTGCCGAATTCGGTGCAGACGGGGTCGCATTAGGTGCTCTACGTCGTCCCGAGGGAGATTTATGTACTGAAGTAATTTCAGAATTGATAACCAATGCGCATTCAGCTAATCTCGCCGTGACTCTGCATCGAGCTTTTGATGCTATACCAGAGAAAAGCAAATCAAAAGCCATAGAGTGGGCTAGATCCATTGGGGTTAACCGTATATTGACCAGCGGCACGCCTTGGGGGATCAACGACGGGCCCACCCATAATCTTTATAACTTGAAGGAACTTTCGATACTTGCAAACGGTCATATAGAAATTGTTGCTAGTGGTGGGATAAATTTAGTTTGCGTAAAAGAGATCGTAACAACGCTTTCAAATCTGCCCTCACCTTTTAGTTTGCACATGTTTTCCGGAGTACGCGTTAAAAATAGTCTCGATATCAATCGTATTTACCAGATCCGAGAAAAATTAACAAACGTAACACTTTAAAACTGATTGCCCCTCGTAAAGTATAAAATTTTTCATTATACTTTACATTAGTAGTCACTTAAATGATTCTACCATAAAACTCGAATCAATAATTCACTTCCCCTTGAATGAGTGATTACCGTCCTATCTCCCTAATTTGTATATATAGGTATAGTAGGTTTCCTGATAGCTACTATGGAAAAAATCGGTGAAAATTTAGATGGTGAATTCCGTCTAAATGTATTCCAATAACGATAGAATGAGAAGAAATATGACCGTAAGCACATCACCCATCAGAAAAAAAACAAAGACTCTTAAAAAAAATGATACTCAGTACGATGAATCTAAAATAAAAACGCTATCGCCACTAGAACACATACGCTTACGTACGGGAATGTACATCGGCCG
The DNA here is from genome assembly GCA_002693325.1 of Gemmatimonadota bacterium. Lineage (GTDB taxonomy): Bacteria > Latescibacterota > UBA2968 > UBA8231 > UBA8231. The sequence goes on from NZPK01000055.1 coordinate 54,995, forward strand.
TCTAGGATCTGGCACCGATCCTGATGACGGAATTTATGTATTACTTAAAGAAGTTGTCGACAACTCAATTGATGAATACATAATGGGTCACGGCAAAAACATAGACATAAGCATTCAAAACGATAAAGTTTCAATACGCGACTATGGGCGTGGTATTCCGCTTGGGAAAATCATTGAATGCGTCTCCGTTATTAATACTGGGGCTAAATACAACGATGATGTTTTTCAATTTAGTGTTGGTTTAAATGGCGTTGGGACAAAAGCCGTTAACGCTCTTTCTTCGCATTTCAGAGTGGTTGCATATAGGGAAGGAAAATATGCCGAGGCAACTTTTTCACAAGGAAACCTTTTATCTCACAAAAAAAAAGGAACAACAACCGAGAAAGACGGAACTTTAGTAGAATTCGAACCCGACGAAGATATTTTTGGAGAATACGCATTCAACCATGAATTTGTCGAAAAACGCATGTCAAACTATGCATGCTTAAATAGCGGTCTTCGCTTAAACTACAATGGACAAAAGTTTGAATCAAAACATGGTTTGCTTGATCTCCTTCGGACCGAAGCTGGAGATGGTATGATTTACGAACCCGCTTACTACAAGGCTAAGCAACTGGAATTTGCTCTAACTCATATTGATGGCTACGGAGAATCCTACCGTTCTTTTGTCAACGGTCAGTATACTAGTGACGGTGGAACACATCAGAGCGCCTTTCGCGAGGGAATCTTCAAAGGGGTTAACGAATTTTATAAAAAAAATTATAATAGCGTGGATGTCAGAGACGGGACCTTTGCCGTTGTCGCCGTAAAAGTAAAAGAACCCGTTTTCGAGTCACAAACCAAAAACAAGCTCGGGAACACAGATCTACGCAGTCCGATTGTAAACGAGACCCGAGAAGCTGTAATAGATTATCTACACAAAAACAGCGAAGCTGCTAAGAAATTAGAAGATCGAATCGTTCACAACGAGAAATTACGAAAAGATCTAAATGCTGTTCGCAAAGAAGCAAAAGAAGCAGCAAAACGAATCCAGATTAAAATCCCGAAATTAAAAGATTGCAAATATCACTTAGGTGATAAAAAGCGTGGTGACGAATCATCAGTATTTGTCACCGAAGGAGTCTCTGCAGCCGGAACGATCGTCTCATCAAGAGATCCAGAAACTCAAGCTATTTTCACGTTAAAAGGTAAACCCCAAAACCTTTACGGTAAAAGTCGTGCTGACATCTATAAGAATGAGGAACTTTACAATATGATGATGGCACTCGGAATTGAGGATGAACTGGATAATCTTCGCTATAATAAGGTCATTATAGCTACAGACGCCGATGTGGACGGATTTCATATCCGAAATCTTCTCATGACCTTCTTCCTAACCTATTTTGAAGAATTGGTAACACGGGGCCATGTTTTTATTCTCGAAACTCCTTTGTTTCGTGTGCGTAATAAGAATCAAACACGCTACTGCTATAGTGAAGAAGAACGGGACAAAGCGCTGTTGTCGTTGAAGGGTGCTGAAGTCACTCGATTCAAAGGATTGGGTGAAATTTCTCCGAAAGAGTTTGGCCAATTTATTAATGCGGATATACGTCTACTGAAAGTAAGCATCAAGACAATGTCTGGAGTGCCCGAAACGCTTAGTTTCTTCATGGGTAAAAACACTCCGGAAAGACGCAAATTTATTATGGAGTATCTTGCATAATGGCCTATGTAGACAAACTTTATAACGACTACTTCCTCGAATACGCCTCTTACTACATAAAAGAGCGTGCCATCCCCTACATTGAAGACGGATTAAAACCAGTCCAAAGGCGTATTTTACATTCACTGCATGAGTTGGACGACGGGAAATTCCATAAGGTAGCAAACGTAGTCGGTAACACCATGAAATACCATCCTCACGGAGATGCCTCGATCAATAGTGCATTAGTTGTCTTAGCGAACAAGGATTTATTGATTGAAAAGCAGGGAAACTTTGGAAACATTTTTACCGGAGATGCGGCCGCGGCTGGACGTTATATCGAATGTCGACTTACAAAAATAGCACACGAAGTCCTGTTCAATAAAGAGTTAACTGAATATATAGACTCATATGACGGACGAAACCAAGAACCAATCGTTTTTCCGGCAAAAATCCCTATTCTATTGACCCAAGGTGCAGAGGGTATTGCTGTCGGCATGTCGACCCGGATTTTACCACATAATTTAACGGAATTACTAAATGCTGAAATTGCCTATCTTCGCGACGAAACAACCCAACTTTATCCTGATTTTCCAACTGGTGGTAAAATTGACATATCTGGCTATCAGGACGGTAATGGAAAAGTTTTAGTTCGTGCTAAACTTGATACTAACGATCCAAAACGAATCATTATTCGAGAAATTCCTTACGGCACTACAACCGAATCGTTGATCTCGTCGATAGAAGATGCAGTTCGAAAAAATAAAGTTAAAGTCTCGGCAATTCAGGATTATACTGCTGAACAGGTAGAAATTGAGCTAAAGTTAGCGAGAGGTGTCTATAGCGAAGACGTTGTTGAAACCCTTTATGCTTTCACCGAATGCGAAGTATCTATTTCGGCTCAATTCATGTTAATACAAGATAATAAACCAAAAGTCCTTAGCGTCACTGAAGTACTTCAACAAAATGTCGACCAGTTGATCAATATCTTGACCGCGGAATTACGTCTTGAAAAGAACAAACTAAAAGAGCGGTTGCACGCTCGAACCTTAGAACAACTTTTTATAGAAAATCGCATTTACAAGGTAATAGA
>NZPK01000164.1 GCA_002693325.1 Gemmatimonadota bacterium
AAATTTTCCACCACTCTTGCAAAAGATATCAACAATGTTGAAATCCCGTATCACGACCACATGAATCATGATATCACTGGAACTATTAAAGTATCCGATGAAGGAGATCTAGGAGAGATTAAGGTGATGATCCATGAAACCTCTCTTATGCCATCGGATATTCATGTACAACCCGGAGCCACAATAATCTGGACGAATTACAGTAAAGAAGGACTACACGCCATAACCAGTGGAGTAATGGACTCTGGACAAACTGAGAAGCAGCCCATATCTGGACTCTCTGAAACCCTAAAAGCTGAATTAATCCATGTAAGTAGCAAATCTTCTGTGATCCTAAATTTAAATGAAGATAGCGATAACCCTGGAAGATACACTTCCCCTTTCATACCAACTAGTCCGGGAGTATATGAAATTCGCGTATATGGAACTATTGATGGTGTTGAAATAGATGAAACTTTTATCTCCATGGGAGGAGGTGGTGATTTTGATGACATTGTCCCACCCACTTCAATTCAGTTTCCTCAGAAGCTAACTTCTGATAGAGAAATCACTGGAGCCATAACGGAAGCGACTGAAATTTCACAGTTAGCATTGATAAGGTCCAATACATTAAACACTTGGGTGATAATCAGCTTAGTGATTGGTGGCATAGGCATTGTTGTGAGCTGCTTAAGTCTGGGTTTACAGTTTCGCAGAAAATGATTCCTGAGCAAGTAAGTATTATCTGGCTTGGACTTTCAAGCCAGATAATACTATTTAATATACAATTTAACTAGAATTATTCTTAAGGTTGCACACATGATTTTTCTTCTACATGGTCAATATTGGTATTGGGATGAAATTTTTTATGGGCTTTTGTTCATAGGATTAATTGCCTCTATAATTCTTGCGGTCTTAGGTGTAAAAGGCAAGCGAGTGAAATGAAACTCATTCCGGTCAAATTCTGGATAGCATGCTTAACTCTATGCAGTCTATTCGCCCTTTATATAACCTTCAATTCTTCAAACATAGTATACGGCCACGCCAATTTGATAGATGCAATACCCAAACAAAACAGTGTCTTAGACACCAGCCCACTTGTTATCAATCTCACATTTACAGAGACACTGTCTGAGAATCTAAGTTCTATCAAAGTATACGATACACAGGGTAATCAAATAGATAACGGAGATAGCAAACTAGACCCAGCAGATGCAACTTTACTAAGCGTGACCTTACCAGAAAGTCCTAATGGTACTTACACAGTAATATGGAAAAATGTATCAACGATAGATGGCCACAAAGTAAGAGGAAGCTATTTTTACTCCGTGGGGGAACCATTATCTTCTTCCTCATTTTCTATAGAAGAATCTGTGTTCCTATACAATGCGGAGCCAGTAGTGAAATCAATCATTTTAATTGGAATTTTATTGTTATTCGGTACTGCGTTTTTCAATCTAGGTATTCTAAAACCAATTTCAGTAAATATGTTAAATGGTACAAGTAACAATATTTGGCAAACAACTTTAATCCCAAGAAACATACTCATATTAACTGGGTTTCTTATTACTTTAACTGGATCCTCAGCTCAATTAGTCCTCCACACATCATCATTGTACGAAGTCACTACGTTGAGCGCATTCCTAAACTCTATGGTAAACGTTTTTTCAGATACCACGTGGGGCAAACTAGCCTGGGCTAAATTCTGTATCTTATTAACCTTGCCGATAAGCTACGTAATCTACCGCTATAAACAAACAGATGAAAACCAATCTGAATTGCTGGGACTGCAATATCTAATATTAGCCACCTGTATAGTCTTTTTTATAGCTCATAGCTTATCTGGACACAATGCATCCATAAGTAGTCTCTACTACCAAGGGGTGGTAATAAATATGTTACACATAGTATTCAGTGGTATTTGGACAGGCAGTGTTGTGGCATTAACGGTGTATTCTCAATTTCTAAAAAACAAGCTCTCCACTACCAACCTGTCAGATTTTATTAAACTATCATTTATAAGATTCAGAAACACTGGGATTTTATCAATTGTACTATTAAGTGTCACAGGCTTGTACGTAGGTTGGATGCAAGTGAATAAACCAGAAGCTCTATTCACTCTCTACGGGATATCTCTAATAACCAAAATGATATTAATTAGCCTAGCTATCATTATTGCGGGTATCAACACTTATGTCATTATCAAGTTCTTCAAAAATCCAACTTCTATGACCCGAATTGCGATATCTCTCATTACGGTTGAATCCATTCTAATAATATTCATCATAATATCTGTAGGTTTTCTAAAATCTTTAGAACCTGCTAAAAGCGCACAGAGCATCCTGTCGGACCAAATTCAATTCGACCAATATGAGCAAGGAATAAACTTGGACATGGCAATCATGCCTGGTTCTTTAGGTTTAAATTCTATGAGTCTGAATCTTACAGATATAACCGGAAAGTCAATCCAAAACGCAGAAAATGTAATCATAAAATCGACATACCTAAATGAAGACGTCGGAAATACAACTCTCTACGCGTATTTGACGGATACAGGAACATACGAAACCGATCCCTTGATGCTAAACCTAGAAGGAATTTGGCAATTTGAAGTTCTGATACAAAAGTCTTCTGGTCTAGATTCCAGATTTGCTTTCAGAGAAAGCATAGGTGGCAGCAATCCAGAATTCGGAGAGCTGGATATTTTTGTTGGAAGAATATTGTTTGGTTTAGTAATCCTAGCACTAGGAATATTTCTTCTAGTACTGAGTGTTATTTATGGGGGATGGCATGATAAATATGGACGGTTATATTTATTAATTGGAATTACTGCCGTCTCAATAGGATTGGTTATTTCTATTTATTCACGCTCAATCGAGCTGAACAATCAAGTAACCAATCCAATGCTTCCAGACTCTGTTTCTATTCAAATAGGTAAAAACATATATAGAGAAAACTGTGTAGCTTGTCATGGACTAACTGGTATAGGTGACGGCCCATTATACGAAACCCTCAGACCTATACCAGAAAAAGACGCTAACAATTTGTTAGTGCACGTTCCATTACACACTGATTACGAATTATTTTCTATCATCAAATACGGCAAAGATGGCACCAGCATGTATCCACATGAATCTATTCTATCTGACGAAGAAATATGGCACCTAGTAAACTACATTAAAACTCTGAAATAATGCAGAGTTTCCACGTTTTAAAAGAACGAACTATTAAAACATTCGAAGATTATAATTGAAATCACTTACGCATCTGATAGTAAGAATATTGCAATAAAATACCAATCAGGGTAAACGAAATTGTCCACAATAAAGCCAACTGGTCAGACATAGAAGTCATCGTTTTGGTTAAAACGTACGCCCGTGCCACATAAGTTTTATTAATATTAGATCTATTATTAGTTCTAACATCTTCTATGTCAGCAACAGCACTGCTATAAATTCTTTCAGGATTAACCTTATCGAACTCTGCGTAAACTTCATTCCCAGAACCCACTAAAGGAAGTCCAGCAGCTCCAACCATTGATGTAATCGCAGCCACTACTACCACCCAAAAACAGATTCTATTGAGTTTCAACAATATCTTATTCATATTAATAACCTTTTATAAACTGAGCACATTTATCTAAATGAGGTATAACTACTGATTCTTCCGCGCAGGGGGTTGCAAATATCACTCTATTAGCGCCCATACTAAGAGCCTTCTCAACTGCTTCACCTTCTGGAGGTACCCCAAAAAGAGTTATGTCCAAATCTGAGTCTCCCCGTTCGGAATTAGTCCATTTAGACCTCAAGTTTTCTATTTTTTCTTCTAAATTATTACCATTGACACTATTAGTCGTCCTGCCCCAAATAGGCATCCATCCATCACAAAACTCCGTAACCCTGTCAAAGGTTGAACGGCCATCTCCTCCCATCAATATGGGTGGATTCGGTTTTTGAAGCGGTTTTGGGAAAGACCAAATTGCATCAAAGTCTACATATTGGCCATGAAATTCTGCAGAATCGTTATTCCAAATAGTTTTCATTGCCAAAATGGTTTCCCTAAGGCGGCCAAACCTAGTTTTAAAGTCTGTGCCATGATTTGCCATTTCTTCTGCATTCCACCCCCCTCCTATACCTAGCATGAATCTGCCTTGAGACAATTGGTCAATGCTAGAAATTTCTTTTGCAAGAGTTATAGGATCTCTTTCAATAACCAAACAAATCCCTGTACCTAGCTTTATGGTGCTCGTAGCCTGGGCTGCAAAAGATAACGCAACAAACGGATCGTATGTACTCCAATATTCTTTGGGTAAATCAGGACCTCCCGGCCAAGCACTTTCTCTCGAAGCCGGAATATGAGTATGCTCTGGAAACCATATCGATTCAAATCCTCGTAACTCAGCTTCTTTAGCCAAAACATTAGGTTGAATTGCGTACCCTGTGGGAAACATAATCAAGCCAAAATCCATCTTAACTTCACCTTACATATAATTACTTCGATAGTATCATAAATACAGATTAGCAAATATGATTTATGTTAAAATTAAGACTGGTCTAAGATCAAATTAAAAGATGTAAAATTAAGATTTATATGAAAGAACAAGATGTATTATCCCAAATGGAATACCCGATAGATGTGATGCTACTGATCCACAAAGCTTTCTCTGCCGACGCAGCAGACGTGGAGCAATATATAGGTGACTTCGATGAAGAACATAGCATGCAGTCATTCACCTTATCATTTAATGAATGGGCAGTAGCAATGATGTACCATGCAGACATGGAAGATGCTCATATGACAGTTGATATGGAAATTGATTATGCCAGGGATAATGAAAACGAACATACAGACATTCACACTGCTTTAGAAGGAGTAGAAAGTTTAATAAACCTTAATGAAAACAAAGACCTAGAATACCGGGTAAAAGAAGCTATTTTGTCATTGTCTGACGCTCTTCATGTGGAAGTGATAAATAAGCTACAAGACGTGATGGATGTGTTAGATGAAGAAATTGGCCAGCAGGCTCTGATACCAAGAACTAAACGTCATTTATTCGAAAAGGTTGTTAATGCAAGAGTTACCCAAGACGATCATTTTGAAAATGAAGAGGCTTTCATACTCCCCATCATACGTGAACATTGGAGCGAGGAAGAACAACTTGCATTGGTGAAAATTTTGTTACTAGACAATGAATCGGATAATCCGAGATGGTTTATTGAATGGATGACTCCATACTTGAGCCAGAATGAAAAAGCTCTCTTAGATGACCTAGAACAAAAAGTATCTAACCTCTAAAGTTCTCCGTACAATGATTCGTAGAGTTCTTTGAACTGTGTCCTATTAGTATCAGTCGTTTTACCTAAGAAAGCCTCATAAATAACATTGTCATCCAACAACGTATCTGTTGAATATAATGCTCCGATCACATCTGCAAAATCATCTGGCCCAAGTAGATCATAAATTTGCGTCAAGAGCCATTCTCCCAAGTAATAATTGCATAAGAACAATTTTGATTCAGAATGAATTGCATACCCATCTTGATTCAATAAATCTACTAGTTTTTTAATGGTCTTGACTCCCAGGGAATTGCACCCTTGAATGCCTTTTTCCAAACTCGTGGCTCCCGAAGAAAACGCAAACCTCTCGGCAAACGTCTCTCTACCCAATTTATCTCTCACATAAGTCGCTAAGAAATCTGCCATCCCTTCTCTAAACCAAAGCGGGGCATTATTTGCATTCCAGTAATAATGGGCTACCTCATGTACAACGGTAGTATTTTCATCTTTACCTTTTGCCAATGTAGGCAGCATCACCATATGATCTCCAAAGTTAATCCCAATCCAATTTATACGATCAGGCACCTGGTCTTTGTTAGCAAAAAGCATAATAATTTCCTCTTTAGGAAATGGAATATTCATGAATGATTCAATCTCTGCAACTGCTTCATGAACCTGGTCTACAACATCTAAGTTTTTCTTTGAGTATCCTGATTGAATAAAACTAATACTTCTCAAACCACCTATTGGAAGATTTACGTTACTAGTAGAAATTTCATGGTTGACCACAAAGTACTTAAGATCTTCGGAGTTTAAAGGCTCGCTGTTGGTTCCAAGAACTTGAAGCAATATACTTTCGTCATCATTCACGCCATCTTGGAACCAATCTGAATCTATAATGTCGGTATAAATCACTGGAAAATTTATGTTGAGTCTATATAACGTTCTCAAAGCTAATGCATCATGTGGTTCATATGATTGTTGAATAAATGGCATCTGAATAATTTGGTTTACCATACTTGTAAGACCAATTCCCCATAACTCATGCAAGTAATACAGCAGCATGTATTCATCATCTTTGATTGGGTCAGATATCCAACTGCTAGACACTAAATCTAGATATGCCTCAGGATCTAATTTATCTTCTAATACGCGCAAATTATTAATGAATGCGGATTCCTCATAAGTAACAACACTATCTGTCATCCATTCAAAATTGATTAGGCTATCTACTTCATCACTATCACCAACTGAGTTGCTAGACTTTGACTCCCCTGATGGGTAATTACCTTGAGGTATGTTTTTAGGTAATTTAAAACGTTCATCGTTTAATAGATCGTAAACACTTCGATCAATCTTAAGGAGTTCGTCCTGTGTGCAAATTCTCCATTCATCCTCACTAGATTCACATTTATCCGTATAGACTGGATCTAAAGCACCTATATTAGCCATTAAAGCCCAGTAAAAATATTCTCCCTGTTGACATTCATATGAACATGTCGGGTCGTAATACGAATACCACGCATCATCTGGATATTTGTCAGGTATTTCCTTAAATCTTCCCCCTCTTGCTAGATCCATTGAGTGAGCCAAGACTGATCTACTACTAGATCCATAATAGCCAACTCCAAAATATTCAGGATAAGCTGCATACCATCCCTTTGAAAGTGTATGCCATACCTCTTCTAAATTATTATCCCAAACTCCATCATAGATCATTCCATTCAAAGGCCATTTATCTCTTTCGTAATACATAACGGCAGCAAATCCAATATCATCTTCACAATAGGTGCGCACATTTTCACGGGTTTTTTCTTCTAAGATTTCTGTCCAAACAGGCATAACATAATTTCGTTCTAATAGTTGGGTGAGGACATTCATATCATCCGGCACACCATCAATATCATTATCTATGTACTCAGCTAGTATCTTAGCTGTATGCAATATATATTCGTCTGGAATTGAATCATGAGACACCACATAGATTCCAAAAACATCTACAAATCTATTTAGCTCTAAATTCAAGCATTCATGTTGTGGGTGGTTATCAAGAATAACAAAATTCACAGAACTCTCAGAAGTATTTTCGTCCAGAATATATGACTGCGATGATTCCGGTATATCTGTTTCCATCTCTATCAAATCAGAAGTATTTTCGTCCAGAATATATGACT
>NZPK01000056.1 GCA_002693325.1 Gemmatimonadota bacterium
CTCGATGACGATTGGCGCACCATGTGGCGACCGGCGGACAGTGAAAGCGTACGTGTGATCATCAAGGAGGGACTGTGCATTTTTCAGCGCATCGCGTGTCTCGCTTGAAGCTGCCTTGAGAGGATCAACAACAGCACTAACCTCGATTCCAGCAAGTTTATATCCGCTTACATGATGATGAGCGATATCGCCACAGCCAATTATGGCCGCCGTATATTTTCTTTTCAATTTAACACACTCCTATGGACAAAATGGCAGTGAGAAATGATTAACTACGGAATCAATAGAGCTAATGACACTAGAAAATAGCCAGTTACCGATCTTGCTTATTAACCACACGTCTAATCACGGCTTCAGCCCACTGAGGACGCAACCCGAAAACTAATGATAACAACTTCAGTTTCCACGGAATAACTAACTCACGTGGTCTTTTTTTAAGCGACTTAATAATTTCAGAACTCGCCGCTTCTAAACTAATGGATTCATTGCTATGCTTACGCGAAGTAGTACCTATCTTTTTTCCATCAGCCCCTAGAGCACTATTTCGAAGATTTGTATCTCGCAGCCAATGTGGTAAAACAGTCATCACATCAACACCGCTACCATGCAACTCAATTCGCAACGAATTGCAAAATCCCTGCACTGCGTGCTTTGATGCAACATAACCGCTATGCAGAGGAACGGGGACCTTACCCTGAACTGAAGAGATAGCAACAAAAAGTCCTCTACTATCTTTCAAATACTGCATACTTGAGTAAGCACTATGCACCACACCCAAATAGTTTACTTCCATTAAACGCGCAAAAACTGAAGGATCTTCCACTTCATCAAATTTAGTCCACATACTTATTCCGGCATTTGCTATAACACAATCTATCCCATTAAACTGTGCANAAGTCCGGTCCATTATTCGACGACAATCATCAACTTGTGTCACATCACCGACTTCTTCGATAACCTCTACCCCAAACTCTTTACAAGCCTTACTTACCTCAGCCAACATCTCACCACGCCGGGCGAGGAGACCGAGACTAATCCCTTCTTTTGCTAAGGAGGTTGCTAACGTGGCTCCTAAACCCGAAGAGGCTCCCGTTATCACNACTCGCGAGATTGAATTCATTGAAAATCACCCAGAACGCCATTCCTAGTTGCAAACGTATTTTTNGGATCAAGCGAATTCTTGGTTTTGCGAATAATTTCTAAACTATTCTCACTTTGAATTTGAGGAAGGAATGCTTTCCTTACCTTGCCTATTCCATGATGATGAGAAAGAGATCCACCATTATCTAAAATTTCTTGGCGTAGAGCGTTTTCTATTTCGTGATAAACCTCTGCAGGTCTGTCCTGACCAGCCCCGGAAAACGCCATAGTAAAGTATATGCATACTCCTGTCTGATACGTTTGTGTTACTCTGAACGCTAAATATGGTTTACCCAATATCTTTCGCTCGGAACATTCCTTCAATAAACGAGAGTTCACGGCAGACGTGATATCCANGATACGATCCCAAGGGGCAGAAGTCTCCATGGTTTCGNCCAATATATGAAACTGGTTAAAAAAGTCTCGAATATATGCAATCCCGAAAGTTAGCATATACCCACGTTCCCCTTTTTTTGCTCCACCAGAGATTGCGCCGAATTGTTTCGCCGTAGAAAAAATCATTCTATTCTGATAATCAACTTCACTTTTCGTTCCCTCCATAGCGATAGTGCAGGCTACACATTTTTTTGGGTTAAAACCTTTTACTTTAAACAGAAAAAAATCTTGTAATTTTTTTTCGATTTTCTTCCAACCTTTTGACTGAGGACTTAAGGCCTGGCCAAATCTGAATTCGTTATTATTAACCAACCGGATACTAGCTGGCAAAACACCGACCTCTTGACGCAATTTCTTTAGAAATTGCACGCCATTTTCAAAAGCAGGGAATACCAAAGATCCAAATTTTTTAACTTCGGGTAATCGATGAATCTTTAGTGTAGCTTTTGTTATTANACCAAAATTCCCCTCACTTCCAAACAAAAGACCGCGAGGCTGTACTCCTATTGAGTTACGAGGGGTAAAACAAGATGTCTCAATCGTTCCCGTTGGAGTAATTAATGTGGCATTTAAAACAATGTCTTCGATATTTCCATATCGGTTTTTTTTCATACCGCTGGCATTGGTAGAAATCCAACCTCCTAATGTTGAAAACTCCAAGCTATCAGGATCGTGACCCGAAGTAAAACCCTTCTCATACAGTTCTCGTTCTAAGTCACCACCACAGATTCCAGCCTCTACTTCAGNCACTAAATTTTCTTCATCTATGACTAAAATCTTATTCATTCGGCACATATCAACAGAAACAATCATCCTGGTTTCCTTGGCATGAAGTGATAGTGCTCCACTCACATTTGTACCACCGCCATATGGGATCAAACAAACATTATGTTCCGATGCCAACGTAATTATTAACAGAACTTGCTGTTCACTTTCCGGATACAAAACTAAATCAACTAATCTATCTAAGGGTTCACCGTAAAGAACCCTATATACTTCGTTTACACTGAGTTGACCATGACTATGCCGCNAACGTTCTTCATCATCCAACCGAACTTGATCTTCTCGAAGTTTTTCAGAAATTTCGTTTTCAAATTCTTGATTACTTCGTTTAGGCGGCAGGGGTCCATAGGGTCTCACTTCGGCTATATTTTCGGGACGGAACGAAACACCAATCGCCTCTTCCGCAAACGGTATAAAATATGGCATATTGTAACCACATATCGGATAGCGATCTCCCGTTACACGTAAAATCGTATCCCCTGCAAACTCAAATTTTGTATCACTATAACCCCATTTATGATTGAATTTCTCAGAGCCATCAGAAGATATCTTATTTTTATTTTTCATCGTTCCTGATCCTTTTAAATTACCTAACTCTTTTGGCAATGCTGCCATAATACTTCCGCCCAAATTTTGTCCTCGGCAAAGCCATACAGGATGACTTTTGTTTCTTTTCTTTAATACATGGGATTCAAGTGAAAAATAACGCATCGTAAAACCACAACGCCGCCGAGCACTACTATTAGAGGTAGCTCCGTGAATTAAACGTGCATCGTGTAATGATGATTGATTCGGTTCTAATTCAAAATAAACTGCTTTCGATTCATCNATCGTATCAGATAAAATCTGACGACCAAAAGTGTTTTTATGAGTATCAACGTCCTCATAGTCTGAAAAACCGTTTACATGCGAGCCCGGAATTACTCGCATACAACCATTTTCTCGGTCCGATGGATCAATAGCCAACCAAACTGTTAAAATTTGGTCCATACGATCCATTCGACCATTCCAATATGCCGAATCTTCATGCCATGGNGTAGCGCGACCAATTTCCGGTTCCTTACAAATAAAATGACTGCTCCACAGTCCAATATTAGGCCCGAGAATCGACTCAACAATATCTAATACTTCGTCAGCTAATAAAAACTCAAATAACTCAGGATATTTAAAATGAGGGACGTCTAATTGATCAGCGCGCAAATTTGCACCTTTTTGTGCCAGAATCTCTTCGAAAATCTGGCACAACCTATCGAATTTCTCCGTAGAAAATAGAGGCTTTTTATNTAGCCAATAACCTTGACTTCGATAGAAATCCGATGCTTCTGAATCAAGCATAGTCACTCTCTGATAGAATATATACAACTCATGGGAAAACTAAACTTTGCCTTATCAACCTGCAAGCATGATTGNAAATCGGCCTTGAGTAAAACAAATGTATTCAGCTATCTTATTTTAAATATCTATCATAAGCGAATCAGTATCTCTACGTAAAACAGTAGATACTTACATAAATTCAAATCTTCGTGGAGCCTCTATATGTCTCAACGTCGTCCGAACATAGTTTTTATTCTCACAGATGATCAGGGTTATGGTGATCTTGGATGCCATGGTAATTCAGTTATCAATACCCCCAACTTAAACGATCTCCACGGCCGCAGTATTCGGTTTACTAATTATCACGTCGGCAGTACTTGTGCTCCGACAAGAGCAGGCCTATTAACTGGACACTATTGTACTAGTGCGGGCGTTTGGCACACCATTGGAGGCAGATCATTACTACGCGAAAATGAATGGACGCTGGCCAATGCTTTAAGTGAGAATGGATATCGTACGGGTCATTTTGGAAAGTGGCATTTAGGAGACAGTTCCCCCTACCGCCCACATGAAAGAGGTTTCGATAAGACTGTCTATCACGGCGGNGGTGGCATAGGTAACACTGGCGATGCGTGGGGAAACGATTATTTTGACGATACCTACTTCGAAAACGGAANACCGACTGCTTTTTCAGGTTATTGCACAGATGTGTTTTTCCGAGAAGGCATGAAATTCGTAGAAGAAAATAGAGACCACCCATTTTTTTGTTTTATCGCGACAAATGCCCCACATGGCCCTCTAAATATCGAACCGAAATACGTGAAGCCATATGTAAACTGTACACCTCACGAAGATAGGGCTCGTTTCTATGGAATGATCACCAANATTGATGAAAATATCGGCCATATGATTCAACATCTGAATACATTAAATATTGCCGAAGATACTATAATAATTTTCATGACCGACAATGGAACTGCAAACGGAGTTGAACTCGACGAGAAGGAATTTCCGAAGGAAGGTCAAGGTTCATATAATAGCGGTATGAGGGGGAAAAAGGGATCTCCGTACGAAGGAGGTCACCGCGTTCCGTTTTTCCTGTACTGTCCCCAACAAAAATTATCCAGAGGTAAAGATATATCCGACTTAGCCTCTTATGTTGATTTTATGCCTACTGTTTTAGACTTATGCAATATNGAAACACCTCATGAGCGATGTTTCCACGGAGAAAGTTTGATCCCTTTAATAAACGATGAATCTGATCATGACTGGAGCGATCGAACAACCGTCTGTGACACACAGCGAGTAGCGCATC
The DNA here is from genome assembly GCA_002693325.1 of Gemmatimonadota bacterium. Classification (GTDB taxonomy): domain Bacteria; phylum Latescibacterota; class UBA2968; order UBA8231; family UBA8231. The sequence continues at coordinate 4,949 of NZPK01000056.1, forward strand.
CTATCAAATGGCGACGGAGCTCGGTAATGCAAGATAGTTGGCGTTTAATTAACGGAAAGGAGCTTTACAATCTACAATTCGATCCGGGACAACGTAAAAATGTCTCCAATAAATATCCAGATCGAGTAATTTCTCTTCGAAAAGTTTACGACCGATGGTGGAAACTTATTTCGCCACAAATGGACAATGAAATACCTATTGCCATCGGAAACATAAAAAGACAAACTATAACTACACACGACCTCAGAAATGACACCTGCGATGTTGCATGGAATCAAGGACAGGTAAGAGCCGGACACATCTGTGGTGGCTATTGGGAAATTGATATTAAAGTAGATGGCACTTATAAAATAGAACTACGACGTTGGCCAGAAGAGACCGACTATAAATTACGCGATGGTATCCATGGCGATGATAGTAATTGGAGGAAAGATTCAATAAAAGTCTCAGATGCCCCCATGTACGAGGGAGGTAAAGCACTAGATGTTGAGTGGGCACAAATTAAAGTTTCAGGACAAACTATGCATNCTGAAGTAGAAAATGACCAGCGAAATGTAACATTTGAAGTCAGGTTGAAATCTGAACAAACTCATTTGTATGCAGCGTTCTACGACCGTAAAGAGCGCAGTATAGCTCCGTACTACGTATATATTGAACNTATCGGCGGTGATTAAACTAATTTACTTTTTTTACGAATCTTNTTGGATTTTTTATTTACAGCCTCTGATTCACGCTTAGTTAAAAGCTTAACAGCCAGGTCCGGACGATTTAAGCGATCNAATGTCCTACGAATCCATTTGAAATTTTCCGACTTATACCAGAAAAAAAATCTGTGTTGATCTTTTTTCTCTTGCGAGCTACGAGCCGTCGAAACCTTCTTGAGCGAGTAAGGATCATAACCGGAGTAGTATATAACGGTAGCTACGGTCATGGGCGTGGGGGTAAAATCCTGAACCTGTTCAAGTTGAAAACCCTTATCCTTCGTTTTACAAGCCAAATCAGCCATATCCTCTAAATTTGAACCGGGATGACTTGAAATGAAATAAGGGATTAATTGTTGTTTGAGACCAGCCTGAAGATTAAATGAGTCAAATTTCTTTTTGAAAGCATCAAAAAATGAGAAAGAAGGTTTTCTCATTAATTTCAGAACCTTATCAGATGTATGCTCAGGAGCTATTTTCAATCGGCCTGAAACGTGATTCTTTACGAGCTCTTCAATATATTCATCGCAATGATTCTCTGAGCTCTGCTTGTCATCTCCCCTGACTAACATGTCGTAACGAATGCCGCTTGAAACGACAGCTTTCTTAACTTTAGGATGTGCAGAGGCGCTACGATAAATGTCTAAAAGCGGTCCATGATTCATATCAAGGTTATGACAAATTGTTGGATGTATACAGGACGGACTCACACAACGATCACAGATTGACTGCACTTTACCCTTCATCTTATACATATTTCCGGACGGACCGCCTAAATCGCTTATATTGCCTTTAAAATCAGGCATGCGCGTTACCAGATCTATTTCACGCATTATTGATTCTTTAGATCTACTCGCAATCATTTTCCCCTGATGAGCGGAAATAGTACAAAAGCTACAACCTCCAAAACAGCCACGGTGCATGTTAACTGAGAACTTTATCATTTCAAATGCAGGAATTTTCCCGCGCTTGGAGTATTTTGGATGCGGCTGACGTGTATAGGGTAAATCAAATGAGGCGTCAATTTCTGATTCGGTCATTGTTTGATATGGAGGATTGACAACTAACGTGTCTGAGCCGATTTCTTGTAACAAACGTCGACCAAACTGTTTGTTCGATTCTTGTTCGATAAATTTAAAGTTTCTCGCAAAGGCTTTTTTATTTTTTAAACAAACTTCGTGAGAAGCAAGTTGAAAATCATCCCATTGTTTATTTTTGGGTAACCTCTCTCCTGATTTAATTATAAATGCGGTTTGTGAGATAGTACGAAGAGATGCAAAAGGCACTCCTTTTTTTAACAAACGTACAATCTCTCTTAAGGGCTGTTCCCCCATGCCATAAACCAATAAATCCGCCTGACTTTCCAACAAAATAGAGGGTTTTAATTTATCTGACCAATAGTCATAATGAGTCACACGCCTTAGTGAACCTTCAATACCTCCAAGAATGATTGGAATATCTGGATACAATTCCTTCAAAATTGTTGAATAAACAATTGCAGCATAATCCGGACGAAAACCCGGTTGGCCACCTGGCGTGTATGCGTCAGTAGATCTTTTCCGTTTCCCTGCCGTATAATGGTTCACCATTGGATCCATACAACCAGAAGATACTGCAAAAAATAGTCTGGGCGGACCAAGTTTCTTAAAATCACGCAAATCATCCCGCCAATTAGGTTGAGCAAGAACAGCAACTCTTAATCCCATGGACTCCAATATTCTCCCAACAACAGCATGACCAAAGGCAGGGTGATCAACGTATGCGTCACCAGAAACCAGTATTACGTCAAGAAACTCCCAACCTCTTGCTTCAACTTCTTTCTTAGTTGTAGGCAACCAATCCATTATCGTTTTATCACCATAATTAATCACTCGTAAAAGTTACACGTTACAAAATAATGAAAAAAAATGCGCCCCACATGTTTTTTCCAATGAAAATAACAAAGATTAATTATTGATCTCAAATAAATAAGTCTAATTAGACGAATTNATATACTAAAAAGTTAACAATATCTCGCTATGTAANGATCAANCCTATTGATCAGACTTTTAAACTCCTCATTACCTGATCGAAAATTTTTTATNTGAAGGATGTTGAAATAAATATCAAAAAATCATGTTGCATATAGGTATTTCAAACAATAAATTTCGGCATCATTAAAAAAACTTTGGAGTCATAAAAATGGATCTCANNGAACGATTATTGACCTATAAACGTGATGGTTATACCGTTTTTAAAAAAGTATTCAGTGAAAAGCTAATGAAAAAATGGAAAGACGTTTACCCGAGTATTGTTGAAAGGCAAACTCCACTTGGACAAAAAGATCCTACATTATGGCTACGTTCAACATTAGAATTCGAACCAAAACTTTTCCTCCCTGCTGTAGCTCATCCTACTATACTAAATTTTGCGGAACGAATCTTAGGACCTTTTGTTCAAATGGATAATCTGACCTTCATGGCATTCCCTTCCGTAAAAAAAGAAGAGGCGGTAAACAGAGCATCGGGCTGGCACCGTGATATTTGGGCTTACAAACCAACACATGAGGAGTANATACCACCATTAGCGTGTAATGCNATANCCTATTTACAAGATCTTACAGAAGAGTACGGTCCATTACGTGTGTTGCCTGGATCTCACCGCAGCCCAATCGCAATTAAACCTGAAGACAGTAATCGGCCCCACCCCGACGAGATTATAGTGCCTGTTGAAGCTGGCGATGTAGTTTTCACGCATTCTGCATTATACCACTCGGGAAGCCCAAACTTTTCAGGAAAATCTCGTTTCTTTTTTAGCCTTTACTACAACAAATCATGGCTTAAATGTCGAGACAATCACAATGGACCAGCAGTTCGATCAATAGTAGAACAGGCCAAAGCTAATGGCGACCGTAGACTCATGCGACTTTTTGGCGAAGATCCTTTATTATACACCCGAGCGAATAGTGGTTTTGCGCGTGATGATGAACTCATGTGGGATGAATGGATTGCTGAAGATCGACGTGCACTAATCGATGAAACACCCACTGGAATAGAAAATTGGCAATAAATCTATTTTAAGCTGTTTAAAAGAGAACTATCCAAAAACAGCGTACTTTTATAAGACCATTAGGGATGTATCATTACCTTATTTCGTTCGGAATGTCCCATAACCTCAATTGCCTCATGGATATCTTCCAGCTTGAATCTGTGACTGATAATTGACTCAGGGTTAACCAAGCGGTTTTCCATAAGCCGAATGGATTTTTGCATCGCACTCGGATTAGTACCAAAACTCGCATCCATCCGACCTTCGAGAAAATGAGTTAGGCCTCCTTCTAATTCAAACGTCTCATCGGTAGTTATACCAAATATGTTCCATTTTGTACCCCGACGACGTAGTTTTGTCATCAATTTGACTGCGTCAATAGGGCCTGCAGATTCCACGACTATATCCGGCCCCTTGGGAATAATATCATAAACCGCACTTACCGGATCTCCCCGTAAAGGATCAATAGCGTGAGTGGCTCCAAGTTGCAGAGAATTATTCCGCGCGTAGCTACTCGGATCAATAGCAATTAGCTTTCCAGCACCTGCAGCTCGAGCCACCATCATACACAATAATCCGATACCACCTACTCCAATAATCACCACATCATCTCCAACTTCCATTTCGCTATGTTTTATAAGGCCTTTCCAAGCTCCTGATAGTGGCTCTGTAAGTGCGGCGGCATCAAAGCTGATTGATTTTGGTTTATGAAATAAACAACTCTCAACCGTCTTCATATATTCTGCGAAGGCACCCGCCCATACTTCCTCCGGGCCATCTCCTCCAGTAGTAAAAGCATATTCACAATAATGAGTGTCACCCGCCTTACAATAGCTACATGCCCCACAAAAACCGGAAGGTTGGCATATTACCTCATCACCTACTTTAACATGTCTTACTCCTGGACCAATCGAGTGAACAATTCCTGCCGGTTCATGCCCCGGTATTAATGGAAAAGAAACATTTCGGCGAATACCCTTTATTGCTTTATAGTCCGTTGCGCAAAACCCACAACTCTTTATTCTGACTACGACTTCACCGGTTTTTGGGACAGGTATCTCCACATCCTTTAGCTCTAATTGGTTAAAATCTTGTAATACGGCAGCCAGCATAAAAAATCCTCCAGCAATCAATGTTGTGTAGTAACTTCAATATCCGATATTAGCTCCTAATCTCACACCTTTACACCTGTAACTGATTCAATCTTAGATCGCAAATATCCCATAGCAAATGCCATCCCTGAGTGCCAAGGAGCTTGGCAAGTCATCTGGGGTGCATGATCGGGAATAATGACACCCTCAAAACCAGCATGATTTAAAACACGTAAAACACGGCCAACATCAATATCGCCATCGTCAATAAACGTCTCAGTATAGTGAGGTACTTTGCCCACAACATTACGCAAATGAATATAGGCCACTTTATTTTGAACTGCGTATTTTTCGATCGAATGATATAAATCATCATCCTGCATCTCTGACAGAGTGCCAACACAAAGTTCCAATTGATTTGATGTACTCGGAACTAAATCGATTAGTTTTTGGTACAAATGGTGCCGGTAAACCAACCTTGGCTGTTGTCGAACCATGGGAAGAGGGGGATCATCGGGATGAGCAGCTAATATTAGGCCATATTTTTCAGCTGTTGGAATAACGGCGTTCAAAAACACTTCTAATCGATGCCATAATTGATTTGATGTAATGGTTTCCAACATACCATCTGCATCAGGATCATAAACCATATTCCATACCATACCCTTGGGTAATGGCTTTTCGATACTTTCACTGATACCATCCAGACCTACTGCAATAGCCCCCCCTCTCGTAGTTAATGACTCTCGACCTGCAACACCACCAATACTGAAATTATAGCCGAAAACTTTTATTCCAGCCGCGGCAAAAATTTCTATCTGTTTTTGTGCTTGTCGGAGTTGCTCATCTCTTTTAGGGCCATCTAACAAAATATCATGCCATTGCGAAGGATCAAAATTTTCTACGCCGTGGAAAGATAGATCATGAGCCTCTAACTCGTTCCGAATCTTTATCAGTTCATCTAATGACCATAGGTCAGGATGATCGGCTACACCCCACCCGTCTTTGTCACCTACAGGCTGATTTACTTTTTTAGCATCTATATCATTTTTTTCTCCATAGTCACATAAATGCACTATGATGTCGGTTGCACCACACTGCTTGGCAAAACGATAATAATCTTCATTAAGCATATGACGGTACAATCCAAAACCTAATCGCATAACTCCCCCCATAGTGGAATAATAACTATGAATATTTTTGAACTACTGATAAAGCTGTGAATTAAGGAATACTAATACAAGATGGAGAAATATAAAATTCATGAATTATGAATGCGGAAAATGAAGTTTGAAGATATAATCAGGTATTACATCTGTAAACTGTGCATTAGCCTCTAAAAGATTACTATCAAATACATATTCTGCTCCTTTTTGAAAACAAAGAGTTTGGGGCCTGTGAAACCAAGACACATGATGGACTATAGCTATCATGTGCCTAATCTCCTCAGACTTATTAGGCATACCACGATGCCACAGATGTATGTCTCGTCATCTGTTCGAGTAATACGTCCAAAGAATCAAAACTAACAACCTCCTCCAACAATACATAGCCATCATTTTTCACAGCTTCGGTCGCTTTACTTAAGCAAACGGGATCGACAACTATCGATCCCGCAAAAACATCAACAGACATATTCAACTTCAAGGGATTATACGTTCCGTCTTTTCATTTTTTACTTCATTCGCAATAACATAAAATACCAAATCCTCGTCATTACTCGCATTACGTATACGATGTCTCGTACCAGCAGGTTGGATAAAACAATCTCCAGCCAAAACATCCTGTTCTCTACCCTCTCGATACACTTTGGCAGTGCCACTAACTACAATAAACAACTCCCAAGTTGATTCATGCGCATGTACAGGACAAGGAGTTTTCCCGGGTGATACCCGTGTAAGTTCCACATCGAATGGATGTGAATTATCCCCTGAATTACCTAAAGCGACCGAAATATGCTGACGAAAACGTTCATACTTATTACCATCCCATTCCCATTTTTGGTGTTCTACAGGAACCTCTTTG
>NZPK01000154.1 GCA_002693325.1 Gemmatimonadota bacterium
TTGCACCGCACGGATGTCAGGAAATACAAATACATTTAGCAGCAGGTATGGAAAACCACTCTGTCTTAGAATATTATCCAGTGGAAGTCGATCCTCTTAGAGCGGAAATCTTCCAACCTTTAATGAGGCCTGATAAAGACGGACTAGTCACTGTACCTACAACTCCTGGTTTGGGGTATTCATTAAACATGGAACTCTTAGAACGATATAGAGTGTAATAGAAAATCATTCAATCCATGAGACTCCCTTATGTGCTCTTGTTAATTGTGTTGACTTCGTGCTCAATGCCTAGAGACTCTATAGAAATAATAGATTACCCCAAGAATGTAAACACAACTATAGAACTTCAACCCAAACAGCCAACTCACACCCGAATACCCATGCCTAGTAGAACTCCAACAAACGTTCCTATGCTTACTAAAGTATCACCTACTGCAACCACAGCGATCACACCTACAATCTTTGATCATAAATCTACGAACCTCGATTATTCAGATGATCCTAGCAATCCAAGCTTAATAAAACCACAACAAAATAGACTAGTAATAGACAATTCGTTTGGAGATGGGAACAAAGACTATGTCACTTTTATCGTGCCCGAGAATACTCAAATAACTAAGATTATATTAGAAGAATATTCTGGAGAAGACAAAATCGCATTTTTTGCCATCCAGGAAGGTGATAAATATACCGCTAAAGATGAAATTACAGAGATGCTCATATACGGGCATTTTGGACCTGACGCAGGTCTACGTACAGTTGGTAATAACATATTGATAATGCCAAATCCTGATGTCCCTAACACAATTCAAGAGAAAATTTTAAATCCCGGCCAGTACACTATGAGAATTCAACAAGGGTCGAGTACTGATGCTTCTTATACTTTGATGGCGTATATGCTTCAACCCTGAAATTTTGAGCTTCCTAGTTGATTTATTCACATATACAATGCTTGGAAGGAGCCTCTCCACTCAGTAAATCCATTGAAATGGAGCTCACAAATGTTAGATCCTTTGTCACTTCTCAATATATTCAAAGAAAATAAAATTTCTTTTTTCTCCGGAGTTCCAGATTCTTTACTTAAAGAATTCAATCAGGCACTGCTCCATGAAATTCCTGAAGATGATCATTTAATCACCGTCAACGAGGGTACTGCGATCAGCTTTGGGATTGGCTATCATCTGGCAACTAGCAAAACTCCATTAATCTATATGCAGAACTCTGGTCTAGGGAATGCCATAAATCCTCTGACCTCTCTTGCTGATCCTGAGGTTTACAGCATACCCATGCTTCTATTAATCGGTTGGAGAGGAGAGCCAGGTATTAAAGACGAACCCCAACACATTAAACAAGGACGTATTACCCCNNCTCTGTTGGAATGCCTAGAAATACCATACAAAATTCTTCCTAAAGANCTAGNCAATGCTAATTCAGTNATAAGCAATATGATTCAGATTGCTAANNATGAAAATNGTCCCACTGCTTTANTAGTGCAAAAAGACACTTTTAAAAGATATGACATNCANCNNGAGAATACCTCAGCGCAAAATCTCTTAAGCCGTGAAGAGGCTATCTCTNTNATCTTAAACNATGGTCAAGAAGACGACATAGTGATTGGTACAACCGGCATGGCTTCCCGTGAAATTTATGAATTCCGAAAAAATAACAATGATTCAACTACCGACTTTTTGACTGTAGGAGGAATGGGACANGCCTCGCAAATCGCTTTAGCTATTTCCAAATTTACTAAANATAAAAATGTGTTTTGTTTAGATGGAGACGGCGCCTTACTGATGCACTTAGGCGGNCTTGCTACNAATGCCCANGAAGGACCNAATAATTTCCACCACATTGTATTAAACAACGGAACTCACGATTCGGTAGGAGGGCAACCTACGTTAGGAAACAAAGTGAATTTCAAAAATATTGCTGAATCAGTGGGATTTCACACCTCTTTCCAAGCAAGTAGCTTAGAAGAAATATTAATTTGCTTGAATCAAATGAGAGAATCAAAACACCCGAGTTTTCTCGAAATCATTATAAAACCTGGTTATCGTACAGATTTAGGAAGACCTTCTGAGTCGCCATCAGAAAANAAACTGGCACTTATGAGAAACATTAATCCATCCGAAAGTTTGAATTAATAGGAGTTTAGAACCCCCGCTCTAAAGGATCGACCCGAAAATCTAATTTCCTAAACCCTTCAGCATGCTCTAGTCCACATTTCTCACCTGCTTCTTCAGCGCGATCATGCAGTCTCTTCCTAGTTCCTTCTGGATTTGGAATTTGTGATACGTGGCATAACAAAGAATCTGCTTTCATATCTACATATCCTTTAGTATTGATGAAGGCGTCAGGATCTTCTGTACTCCAAAGCAACGCGTAATCCATCTGATGTGCCTGCACATCATCTGATATCTGATCTGGAAACACATTAGGATTAGGAGCAAATGAAAAAGCTGCATCAATCGCGCATTGACCGCTTTTCCTATGATCTCTATGAGTATGAGTAGTACTTCTAACTGGGTCTATGCAAAATAACACTTCAGGTTTGTGCTTTCTAATTTCATATACGAGTTCTCGCCTAAACTCCTCGTCATCTTCCAAGCCACCGTCAGGATGTCTTAGAAATACTACCCTACTGATACCAAGAGAATCAGAAGCATTCTGTTGTTCTATTTCTCGTATCGCGGTAAGTTTCTCAGGGGTTAAAGATCTATCTCCAGTACCTTTATCACCTTTGGTGCATAGAATCACTACTATATCGGTATTACTCGAATCAATCCATTTGGCCATCGTTCCGCCACAACCTCCTTCGCAATCATCCGGATGAGGTGTCACTACAATAGCTCTCTTAGGTGCTTGTTCTATGATTTCCATNTTGTTTCTCTCTTTTTATAAAACTTCTTTAATTCGAACAGCNAATGTTCGAGTCATTCCTGGCACTGCCGCAATGTCATCTATCTCTGCGTTNTTGATTCCTTGAACAGAACCAAATTGTCTTATCAGCATTCTCTTACGTTTCGGACCAACTCCGGTAACCATATCAATCGGAGATTTTAATGCCGATTTACTCCTTATATTCCTATGATATGTGATAGCAAAGCGATGAGCTTCGTCTCTAAGCCTTTGTAACAAAAATAATGATTCAGAATCTCTAGGAAGAATTATAGGTTCTTGGCTATCTGGAGTAAAAACCCATTCATTCTCTTTGGCCAAGGACGCCAAAGGAATATCTTGCAATCCCAAATGAAGCATAACTTCCTGCACAGCAGACAATTGTCCTTTACCCCCGTCTATCAACACCAGTTGAGGCCTTTCTTCCCAGGTATTNCTTCTATTCCCGTTTGCAGCAATTTCTTCAGTGTTAATTGGACCGAGCCTTGAAAATCTACGAGAGACCATTTCTCTCATACTTTCATAATCATCTACGCCCTCTACAGTTTTAATCTTGAATCTTCTGTATTTTTTAGGCCTAGCTATCCCNGATTCGAAAACAACCATACTACCCACAGTGTTAGTGCCTTGTATATGGGATACGTCATAACATTCTATCCTTCCAGGAAACTCAGGGAGCCCCAGATATTCTTGTAAATCTTCGGCAGCTTTGTAAACGGCGTCAGAATCGGTTACCCATTTAACTTTATGCTGAGTTAATCCTTGCTGAGCATTATTAGATGCAACTTCCAAAATCTTGCGCTTATGCCCTCTCATAGGCACTGATATGGTGACTTTTTTACCTCGTTTCTCTGACAGCCACGACTCGATCAAACCNTTTTCTAGAGGTTCAGCTTCAACCAGTATAGTAGGAGGTATAACCGAAGCGGTTTCATAAAATTGCTTAATGAATTGAGTAATCACAAAATTCCTATCAGTATCTTTAGTCCCTTGCATGAAAAAATTATCTCGGCCAACTAATTTCCCTGTCCTAACAAAGAAAATCTCAACCCATGCCTCTGAATCTCCGATTTCCACAGCAATAACATCTGAATCCTCAGAAACCAAAGAGGCCACTTTCAAATCTTGTTCTTCACTAACTTTTTGGATCGCTTGTAATTGATCTCTAAGAACAGCTGCGCGTTCGAAATTNAGATCNGTTGATGCAGTTTCAAGTTGTGNTTTTAAATTNCGTTCTACCGTGTCNGTTTTNCCTTCCAAAAATAATATNACCTGCTTTATNACTTCGTCATAATCTGNNTTNGAAGCATANCCAGTGCATGGCGCTACGCAGCGATTTATGTGATATTCAAGGCACGGCTTAGCATCTCTTCCAGTGATGTTTTTTGTGCATGAACGATACGGNAAAAGTTTCTTGATTAANTCCATCGTCTTACGCAATGTACCTACCGTCGCAAANGGACCAAAATATCTGGAACCATCATCGATAATACGCCGCGTTAAATAGACCCTAGGAAAATCTTCNTGTAAATCTATCTTTAAATATGGATATGTCTTGTCATCTTTTAGNCNAACGTTGTATGGAGGTTTATGTTTCTTTATAAATGTGTTCTCTAAGATCAACGCTTCTGCTTCGGTATTAGTTACAACAAATTCAAAATCTTCTATTCTAGCTACCATGCGTATCGTTTTAGGTTGATGATTAGTAGATGATTGGAAATACGATCTCACGCGATTCTTTAAAACATTAGCCTTCCCAACATATAACACGTTATCCTGGGCATCCTTCATGATGTAGATGCCTGGAGAATCTGGTACAGCGTGGAGTCGTTGTTCTATATTAGCAATGCTCATGACAATAAAATCACAAGTACCAGGCAAGGACTCCAAGAACAATTAATATGGGAACACTAAAGAGACCGATCCGAAGTAATTCTGAGCCCATAAAGTTATAAGCGGATGGACCAGAAGTAGCAATCCTTCCTGTAGCTCTTGGCGCTCTTGATGCTCTTGGTGTAGTCGTCTCAGCCACTTCCGAAGTAGCAATGGGGGCTTCAGCGACTGCTGTCTGGCCAACTGCTAATTTTCTTGGCTGTCTTTTTTTGCGTTTATTAATTTGTGATTGCCGAGCGGCAACCTTCTTCCCTTTAGCAGGCATACCACACCTCCCAGATAATTATTCAGTATATTCTACACTAATTCGGTTCAGAAATCAGAGCGTTATGCCCTTGGATGGCTCTTCTGATACTCTCTTCTTAAATGCTTATTAGAGAGGTGAGTGTATATCTGGGTAGTAGATATACTTGAATGACCTAATAATTCCTGTACATGTCTAAGCGGGGCCCCGTTCTGCAACAAATGAGTCGCAAAACTGTGTCTCAATGTATGTGGGGTNATGTCTTCTTCAATCCCTGCTTTNTTACTATAGTTTTTCANAATATTCCAAACCCATTGCCTAGTAAGTCTTTCTCCCCTATGACTTACAAACAATCCCGTCTCTTTACTTTTAGATCCTAAAAGAGATCTTCTAGCTCCTTCAACATAAGCTTTCAAGCTATCAGCAGCTTTCTCGTGCAAATAAACTATCCTTTCTTTGTTTCCTTTACCCCAGCAACGTATATACATTTCAGTAAAATCGACATCAGAAACATTCAGAGACACAAGTTCGGTTACTCTTAATCCGGTTGCGTATAACAATTCCAAAATATTAGTGTCTCTAATTGACTCAGAAGTTCCGGCCTTCGCTGCCTCATCTAATAACTTAACCATATCTTCTTCTGATAGGTATTTAGGAAGGGCACGTCCAATTCTAGGAGATCCTATGGAACTTGAAGGATCTTGAACAATTCCTCCCGTCAACATTAGAAATGAGAAGAAACTCTTAACGGATGCAATCTTACGAGCAGTTGTTGTATTTGCATATCCGCGATTCTCTTGCAAATAAACCATATAATCGCTGAGCATCTGAGTGTCGATCTGAGAATATTGAATTCCTGATTCTGTATCATTTTCGATTTTATCTGATACAAAATCGTGAAACTGAANCAAGTCACTTCTATAGGCGTCCAATGTATTTTGGGAAAAGTTCTTCTCTACAACTAAATGTTGCAGAAACTCTTTAATATGATCCATTTGTGATAATACCTCGAATATAAAAATGTCACCGCATCATATCTAGGAGCCTAAAAATATAATAATAATAAATAAGTTCACTAATGATCCAAGCATCACTAGATATCGAATACAACTTGATTTTATCATNGAGAAGACATAACAAACACATAAAATGGAGCAAAAAAACGCAAAAGTGCGAATTCTTTACGAATATCGATTTTTTTTACCGATAGTTGTGCACTTAACCAAGAAAATCTATAATTGTGTCTGGTTTGGATTAGAACAGCCGCAATTTCTATAATTAATTCTGTGAGGTCATCAATTGTATAAAACTATCAACGCAAACACCCTTGAAGCTCTAACTAAAATAGACACGCCTAGTATCTGTAATGCTATAGAAGGCTTTGATGTAAGGCCAAGAACCGAAGGGTTCATGAGTGCTGACATTCGAAGTCAGTTACCTTCACTCCCTGCAGTAGCTGGATATGCAGTCACTGCTATGATAAGTGCTAAAAGTCCTCACGGGCCTCAAGCGTCACGAGATGACTGGTGGGACTTCATAATGTCCGTACCAGCTCCCAGGTTTGTGGTTATACAAGACATCGACGATCCTGCGTTCGGAGCTTATTGGGGAGAAAATAACTCGAACATCCACAAAGCTTTAGGTTGCGTGGGAGTTGCTACCAATGGGACTGTTAGAGACTTGGATGAAGTAAGACCCCTCGGTTTTCAGTTGTTCTCTCCTAATGTCGCTCCATCTCATGGGTATGTCCATTTGGTAGATGTAGGCAAACCTGTGACAGTTGGAGGTCTTACTGTTCACCCGGGAGATCTTATGCACGGGGACAAACACGGAGTTACATCCATTCCTTTTGAAATAGCTGATGAACTACCAGCAATGGTAAAAACCATAGCTGATTATGAAGCCTTAAATATTGAATTATGCCAATCTGACAATTTCTCCCTTGAGAAACTCAAAGAATTGGCAAAAGCCACCCGGCCCTATTAAAACCAAAGGATAAGCGTCAATGCATATACGGAAAACCTTAAAACTAAGTGTAATATTAGCTATTCTAAGTGCTTCTTTAGCACTAGGATGCCAGCCAGATGTAGTTGAACTAGCTTCAGTTACACCCGAAGCTTCTGAAGCTTTGCAAATACCGACAAGTACTCCTGTACCTGAGCCAACCGTTGAAGAAGAATGCTTAGAGCCAGTCCGATCCGAAACAGAATGGATGGGGCAAATGATTCCTCAATATTCGTGCGTACCTCAAATCAGCGTCGATCCTGCCAAAACCTATTACGCAACAATAAAAGTAACCAATGAATCAGGTGAATCTTACGCTGGCCACCCAGTGGGAGATATTAAGATTGAACTGTTAGCTAGCGTTGCTCCTCTTACCGTAAGTAGCTTCAAATTCTTAGCCGAAGATGGCTTCTATGACGGGTTGATTTTCCACCGCGTCATACCTGACTTCATGATTCAAGGAGGGGATCCTACTGGAACTGGGACATCAGGACCTGGATACAAATTCAAAGATGAATTTGAACAAAACACAACGTTTGATCGTACTGGAATCCTAGCCATGGCAAATTCTGGGCCTGGCACCAATGGAAGTCAGTTCTTTATAACAGTAGCACCAACCCCNCACCTTAATTTCAATCACACAATCTTTGGATACATAGTAGAGGGTCAGGAGCTGGCAGATGAAATTTCAATNGCAACTGGAGATCAATCTAACAGACCAACAGAATCAATCATCATCGAAACTATAATTATAGACGAAGGTTAAACCTAGATATGGAACTACCCGGATTAGAATTCACTCACAAAAATGGCATCGCTTATTTGACTTTAAATAGGCCACGTAAGCTCAATGCCCTTAATTCTGCGTTGATGTCTAGTCTAAACGAAGCCTTGGATTCAATTGAGAAGAATAAAAATATACGAGTCGCAATTATTACTGGAGCAGGCAAAGCATTCTCTGCTGGGTTTGATTTAAATATTGGGAGCAGAGAAACTCAAGATATGGACGCAGATGAATGGCGGCCCATTGTTCAAGGATATGTTAATACTTTTCTTAAAATATGGAATCTTAGCAAACCAGTAATCGCAGCTGTCAACGGCTACGCCTTAGCAGGCGCTTGTGAGCTTGTCCAAATNTGCGATATAAAAGTCGCTTCAGAACATGCTGTTTTAGGCGAACCNGAAATTCGTTCAGGAATAGGNCCNCCATTATTAATAACTCCATANAGCGTAAACNTNGCTAAAGCAAANGAAATGCTTCTTACNGGTGACATGTTCGACGCNTACGAAGCGGAGAANATGGGATTAGTCGGAAGTGTAGTGCCTCATGAAGAACTCATGGAATCNTGTGAAAAAATTGCCTCCAAAATATGCAAGCTTCCACAAGTAGGAGTTAAGATGAGCAAATTGGCGGTCAACCGAGCTCTAGAAGGAATGGGTTTCTTGAATACCATCAATCACAACATAGAGCTCATGACTCACTTCACTACTACAATGACTCCTGAACANGAACAATACAATCAAATCCGCCGAGACGAAGGCCTTAAAGCAGCCTTANATTGGAGAAAAGAGCGGTATACTTAACCTTGCTTCTTAACTTCTATCTTTGATAGACCTTCAACAAACTTCAAAATTCCTGAATGGTCTAATTCTTCATGTCCTTCGTTAACCAAAGTCCCTAATATTTGTTGAACCAAAGCTGTAACAGGGAGAGGTACATTCAGATCTTGAGCAGTCTGTAACACATTCCGTAGATCTTTCTGATGAAGCCTAATCCTAAATCCTGGATTGAAATTACGGTCAAGCATCATTGGCCCCTTAGCGTTCATGACATTGCTGCCCGCCAAACCACCTTTTATTGCATTAAATACTTTTTCAGGGTCAACNCCGGCTTTCTGGGCTAACACAAATGCTTCNCTTAATGCTTCTATGTTTGCTGCAACAATNATCTGATTCGCTAATTTGGTAGTGTTCCCAGCACCNATATCACCAGTTAACACCACTGCTGCACCCATCACTTGCATGATCTCTAAACAGCAATCAAATACACCCTGCTTACCGCCGACCATGATCGACANAGTTCCTTCGATTGCTCCAGGCTCACCCCCACTAACAGGAGCATCTAACATATCAACCCCTTTCTTTTCACATTCGGCTGCAATTTTCTGTGAAACTAGTGGAGCTATTGAACTCATATCAATAACAATATTGCCTTTGGAAGCACCTGCTAACACTCCGTTTTCTCCTAAAATAACCAACTCGGAATCAGCAGAGTCAGGTAGCATAGTGATGATTACGTCGGCTGCTTCTCCTACTTCTTTAGAAGAACCAACTACAGTAGCTCCTGCAGCTCCCAATTCATCCATTCCTGGTTTACTTTTGTTGTAAACGACTAATTCATATCCAGCTGCAATCAAATTTTTAGCCATTGGTTTACCCATTATTCCTAATCCGATAAACCCTATTTTCTGTGTCATAATATCCTCCGTTCACTAATCATATAGATCGTACCCTATATTTATACTTTTGTTCATCTTAAATAGCAAGATATCTGCCAGTGTTGGAGTATAATAGAAATACCAAGAATGTACCTGTATGATAAGGAATAAATAGCAACTGACCAACTTGATTTATGGCTAACGAAAATACTGCACTTGTAACAGGCGGAGCCGGTTTTATAGGATCCCATTTAGTAGATGAACTACTAAATTCGGGGAGAAGGGTGATTGTTGTTGATGACCTTAGTTCTGGACAGCTAAAGAACATCAATTCTAATTGTGTCTTCATGCATGGCGACATTACTTCTGATGCCTTAGACTCAATATTCGAGAAAGAAAAACCTTCACTCGTGTTCCACCTAGCCGCGCAGTCAAGCGTTGCAATCTCTTCTGATAAACCACTCCTAGATGCATCCACCAACATACTTGGAACATTAAAAATCGCAGAAAACTGTTACAAACATGGTGTGAAAAAGTTAATCTACTCTTCAACCGGTGGCGCTATTTACGGAGAACCTCCTGAACTTCCTGTAGATGAATCAACTGCACCGAGGCCAATATCCAATTATGGGGTTTCCAAATTCCAAGGAGAGCAATTTATCGAGTTATATCATAAATTACACAATGTAAATTANTGNATATTGCGNTATGCCAANGTGTACGGACCAAGACAAGATGGCAATGGNGAAGCAGGNGTGATNCCGATCTTCGCNACTTTAATACAAGATGGNAAACAACCCACNATTTNTGGNACNGGNGAACAAAAGCGCGACTTTATAAGNGTGCACGATGTCGTNNGAGCTAACATNNTANCNATNTNNAANGGNAAAAATTCNACCTATAACATTGGTTCATCAGTNATGTATAGCGTGAATCAAATTTATGATCTGATAAAAGACCATTATGGCTTCACCAAAGAAGCTCTTACAGGTGCCCCAAGNACTGGNGACGTNTTTGAGATTTCACTGGATTATGCTAAGGCAAAAAANGAATTAGAATGGGAACCGGAGATTGACTTTGAAAACGGCTTGCAAGAAACGTTACAATANATTCANNCGCACTAATAATANTTNAANNGANAGAGGGGAATTTAAATATGGCTAAAACTTGTGATGTAGCTGTTTTAGGGGGCGGCGCTGCTGGTTTAGCAGCAGCACTTTACTCAACTCGGGCTATGCTAAAAACAGTTGTCCTAGAAAATTTAGGAGTAGGAGGACAATTACTTATTACCGACGAAATAGAAAACTACCCTGGATTTCCTGAAGGAGAAACCGGGCAGCAACTAGCTATCAACATGCAACAACAGGCCGAAAGGTTCGGAGCAGAAATAGACTTTTCAACCATTGAAGGAGTTTCTGATTTAGACAAAGAAACCAAAATAATCCATACCGATGATGGAGATTTACATGCCAAAGCGGTGATCATAGCTACTGGAGGATCNCATAAAACTCTCGGTATTCCTGGCGAAGATGCACTATCAGGGAAGGGAGTGTCTTACTGCGCGGTATGTGACGGAAACTTCTTTAAGGGACAAGATGTGGTAGTAATCGGAGGAGGAGACGCTGCTATGGATGAAAGCAATTACCTCACCGGCATAGTCAACTCAGTAACAATTGTACATAGAAGAGATGAGCTCAGAGCAACTAAAATACTTCAAGAACGAGCTTTCGCTAACCCCAAATACAAATGGCTATGGAGCCATGTTGTAGAAGAATTCGTAGGAGACGACTTGCTGACAGCGGCTAGAGTGAAAGACCTTAAGACTGGTGAAGTATACGATTATCCAACTGCTGCAGCATTTATATATGTAGGATTTGAACCCAATTCAGGATATATAAGCTCTCTGCTAGATACTGATGCTCTAGGGCACGTTTATACCGATGCACACATGAGAACGAAACTACCATTGGTCTACGCATGCGGAGATATAAGAGCAGAATCGACCCGGCAACTGGGAACCGCTGTTGGTGATGGTATCACTGCAGCCTTATCCGCTTTCCATGATTTGCAATAGACTATACAAGCAGTTTATAGAGTTCTCTTGCCAAGAGAGTGATGCCACCTAAAAATATTATCGCGATAGAAACGTAACGGAATGTGCTCAATTTCAATCGCTTTACGAGCGGCCTGGAAACTAAAATTCCTGCAAAAGTGGCAGGGGTTAATAAGGCGGTATTAATCCATATATCTGTTGTTACCATACCCATGCTTATGTAGCAAAATAAAGCAAGCAAATTGGCCACTATAAAATATGCGGACAAAGTTCCTCGTGTCTGATTTACAGTCCATCTCTGGGCGATAGCATACCAAGCAGATAAAGGCCCACCTATTCCTAACGCTGTAATACACAAATAGGTTACGAAGCCAATTGCGAGGCCAGTGACTCTGTTCTTTGCAAGCGGCACATTAATTCCAAGTAAACTAATTATCCCAAGCATTATGATAGTGCCACCAATCACTAGTTTCAGAATAGTGGGGTCTGTGACATCCAAAGCATAAGCACCTATTGGAATCGCAACAGCGGCACCAATTATTAATACATATGTCTTATTCCAAACGATTTCTCTTCTAGCTTCAAATGCCACACTGAGCGCTACGATGGCTATCAATATGTCTACTATAATTACAGCTTCGATTGGCAGAACAAATAACAAAAGAAAAGGGACTATCACAAGACCCATTCCAAAACTGACAGTGGAATAAACTACACTGCCTAAGAAAACCACGAACAAAGCTATTATTAGATCAGTCCCTCCTAGCATAGATGCTCCGTATGAGTTTTATTCAAGATAAAAATCTCCTTGTTGAGCAGCATGTTCTAAACAAGCAGACACATCCACTATAAAAGGCCCTTTCCTTATTAATTCAATTTGAATATTTTGTTCATTAGTAATTTGGATCTCTCTTTCTCCATCAAAAGCTAGAGTACACCTAGAAATATTCCTGGTAATAACTTGACCTCTGTTGATAAGTCCCCAATCAGAAATTAAAACTTCTTGTATGGTACCTGGACCAATCGGAGACAAAACCTTCTTGGACACTTCAGAGGCTTTGGCTATCTTGTACATTAATCCTTGTTCATCTTCTATGCCTATAGTTTGTAGTCTAGCTCCTACAGAGGCTAGACCCAAATCCAAAAGTTCGCAGCGTGTTAAAAACACCTCATCTAAATTATTAAAATCCCAGATAGCTCTGGACGCTACAAAGTTAGCTGTAGATATAGCCAAATCTACTAACGCTAAATCTTTATCGCCGTTTTCTAAAGTGACAACTATTTGTTTGCTTTGAACTGTACAATCTTTCTTATCCACTGCCTGAGAAGCAATAAGCCCAGCACATATACCGATATGAGTTCCTTCTAAATCATACGGNAATACGTTATTGGTACCCGTAGATACCGGNAACACAGTATGTTTATCAAATCCCTTGGCTATCATCCGATTTGTTCCATCTCCGCCAAGTGATATCAAGACATCAATTTGTTTTTCAGCCATATGTTGAGAGGCCAGAAGTGTATCATTAGCATTCCCCCTGATTGGCAACTCAAGAAATTCTACATCAGCTGTGATACCCGGATGATTGATAGCTCGCCTTACTAAATGAGCGTTATCATCCATAGCAACTATGCTGCCCACTTGGAAAGACTGGAGCCCAATAATAATACGGCGCAAAACATTAACTTTTTCCCAGTCCGTGACAATCCTCGCACTTCCAGTCAAACGCCGGATATCCTTACTGGAATAGGGATTTGCTATGATGCCAACTGTGCCCATCAATCTAAACTTTTCAGAAAAGTTATATGTTAAGACAAAGAGTCTGCGAACACTTCAATCATATGCCTAGGATGACGATCAGTACCATGCTCAATTTGTTGTCTGCATGAGATACCCATTACCGCAACATCCCAGTCTGAATCTTTAGCATTCACCGCAGGAAATACTCCCTCGCCTCCTATTTTCATAGATATATCGTAATGCTCTTTCTCATACCCAAAAGAGCCGGCCATACCGCAGCAGCCAGCATTAATCAGCTCAGCTTTGTACCCTGGAGGCATATTGAGCATCTCCATAGAATACTGCGTTCCAATCATTGATTTCTGATGGCAATGACCGTGGAATATAATATTCTTAGCATCTTCTTTGAAATCCAATTTAATATCGTTATCTTTGATATGCTTAATTAAGAATTCATCTATTAAAAAGCTGTTTTCTGCAATTAGCTTTGCTTTATCATCTTGAAGTAAATCGGGGTATTCATCTGTTAGAGTAAAAACGCAGCTAGGTTCACAGCCAACTATAGGTATTCCCTGAGAAACATATGCATGCAACATATCAACATTGTAGCGAGCATTGGCTTTTGCTTCTTTTAGTAATCCCTTAGACATCAGGGGTCTTCCACAACATCTTGAGTCTGCTAGCTCAACATTAAATCCAGCTGCTTCAAGAACTTTTATAGCAGCTTTACCTGCTTCCGGATAATTGTAATTAGTAAATGTGTCATTAAAAAATACAACTGTATCCTTACTAGCGCTTTCAGCATCAGCAGGTCGATTATTAAACCACGAACCTAAGCTTTGATTAGCAAATCTGGGCATCTGTCTGTTCATAGATACACCAAACATTAGATTTGCCATAAGTTTCCCAGGATAGCTATTCATCATTAAATTCGCTAATGGAGCTAAGGCACTTCCCATNCTATTGAACTTGTTTATGTTTCCAAAAATTTTATTGCGCAGGGGCATCCGGTTCTTCGCNTAAAATTTATCTAAAAANTCATATTTCAACTTNGTCATATCAACACCCGAAGGGCATTCTGACTTACAAGCTTTACATTCTAGACATAGATCTAATGACTCATATAAACGTTTGCTCGACAAATCATGTTCAGGTAGATTTCCTGAAAGCGCAGCTCGTAATAAGTTTGCTCTTCCNCTAGTNGAGTGTTCTTCATCTCGAGTAGCCATATAAGAAGGACACATAGATCCATCTAACTTCCTGCAAGCTCCCATACCGTTGCACATTTCTACGGCGCCCGCATAATCTCCATCAATAGAGAAATCGAACACAGTCTCAATGGGCTGAGAAGTATAGTCTCTACCGTATCGCAAGTTCTCTTCCATCGGAGGGCAATCGATAATTTTATTAGGATTTAAAATTTTATTCGGATCGAAAGTAGTCTTCAGATCTCTAAACGCTTGATAGATTTCAGGGCCAAACATTTTTTCAGTAAATACCCCTCTAACAATCCCGTCTCCGTGTTCACCACTTAATGAGCCTCCAAATTCATTTACTAAATCGCTTATTTCATCAGCAATAGAAAACATTTTGGAAATCCCATCGTCATCTTTCAAGCTGATCAGAGGGCGTATATGTAGACACCCTACACTAGCATGACCATAATATCCGGCCTCCGTNCCATGATTTTGAACTATCTCATCAAACCTAGTAACAAAGTCACCCAATACAGACGGATCAACAGCAGTATCTTCAACGAAAGGTATNGGCTTGGCGTCACCATGAATACTCATGAGCAANCCTAGNCCAGCTTTTCTGATATTCCATACATTATTCTGNCCAGCCTTGTCCGATATATTCACACATGCATAACCNAATCTCTTNCTNGCCATGTCGTCTTTTAGNTTTTCCATTTTGGATTCNACTTCAGCTANAGACTCTCCGTAAAATTCTATAAGTAGAATCGCNCCTGGCTCACCCTGAATTGCGCTCATATTCTGAGCAAANCCCAAAGATTCTCTGCATCGNTCCAAAAGCATTTTATCCATAACTTCTATAGTGGAAGGGTTGTATTCTAAGATGCTGGTTGTAGCATAACTTGCCTCAACTATGTCTCTAAAATGCAAAATTGATAACCCAGTTACAGTTGGATTTGAAACNAAGTTAACTTTAGCTTCGGTGACNACACATAANGTACCTTCNGANCCAACGACAATNTTAGACATGTTTACCGGGCCGTCCANCATAAAATTATCTAAGTTATATCCACTAACCCGTCGTAATATTTTTGGATACCTTTTTTCTATTTCAGCAACTTGATTCTGAGATATCGATAAAACTCCTCTGTAGATATCTGATTCAAAAGAGTTGCCGTTCAATTTACTTTCTAATGCGGCGCCATCTATTTCAGAGAAGTGAGCCTGACTAGCATCAGACAAAATCACATCTAACTCTTGAATATGATCCAAAGTTTTACCATAAATCACAGAATGTGAGCCACAGGTATTATTACCAATTCCTCCACCTACGCATGCCCTGCTAGCAGTTGTAGGATCCGGAGCATAATGCAAGTTATAGGGAGCCAATTGTTTATTAAATTGATCTAGAATTATGCCTGGTTGCACTCTAGCCCAATGTTCTTCCTCATTGATCTCGATAATAGAGTCTAAGTATTTACTGAAGTCGATTACCACAGCATGATTAACAGTCTGGCCTGCCAAGCTAGTGCCACCAGCTCTAGGTAGAATTGGGATTTTATTATCACTGCAATACTGAATGGTTGCTTGTACATCGTCAGTGTTCTTAGGTATAACCACACCGATCGGTTCCATCTGATAGATACTTGCATCAGTACTATAAAGAACTCTGGAAAATGGATCGAACTTTACTTCTCCAGTAACTAATTTAGAAAGATCCTGTTCTATTTCACGTCTTTCACTTCCTCTNATTCGAGCTTCAGCCGTAGTCATTTCCTCTCCTATACAGAAACCTTAGATTTCACTAAAATTTATAATATTATACAGTGTTCAGACATATGAATCTAAATTCGAGTCAATCGANCGGTAGTGTATGGTTAAAAAAACTTACAATCAACAACAATTGAAAGACAAAATAGAGTCNTGTAAAAAATGCAGGAGGCTTACTCATTACCGAAAATTAGTCTTCCNAGACCGGCCAATAAGATTTCAAAATGAATCATATTGGAATAAACCTGTTTATGGTTTTGGCGACTCAAATGCAGAACTTTTAATATTAGGTTCTGCTCCGGCTGCGCACGGAGCTAATAGGACAGGCCGGGTATTCACAGGTGACAAATCCTCCGATTTTCTTATGAAATATTTAAACAAACACGGTTTGGCTAATTTAGCGTATTCGAATAATTTAGAGGACGGTCTTAAACTTAATAATACCTACATAACTGACATCATCCGCTGTGCACCTCCAAACGATAAACCTACGGGNAAAGANATAGAAAATTGCCGCAACTACCTAATAAATGAGCTTTCGTTTTTCCCAAATCTCAAANTTGTACTAGCNCTTGGCAAAGTAGCTTTCGACAATTACTTGAAAACAATTTCCATATCCGAAGAACACAAATATACCGAGAAGTTTTCGCACAGAAAACTTTACCAATTATCCGATCATTTACCACTACTTATGGCTTGCTACCACCCCAGCCCAAGAAACACTAATACTGGTCGGCTCACAGAACAAGATTTCGATGCAGTCATACAAGATACCGCAGATATACTTAAAAAATAGTACCCACAAAATGCACTTAATGTTAAACTCTGCCCAACTTGAATAGTTAGAGGAGGAAGTCTCATGGATATAGGCTTTTCCATATCAAATAATCAAGGGATCGACTCAGTACAGTCAATCGTAGATATCGCTACTGCTTCAGAAGAACAAGGATTAGACTCCATATGGGTAAGTGACCACGTCTTCAATGCTTCCTACATTTATGATCGGATAGGAGATAAACCTTATTATGATCCATTAACAATCCTCACTTTTGTTGCAGCCAAAACCTCTCGTATCAAGTTAGGAACCAGTATTTTAGTTCTTCCTTACCATCATCCTATAAGACTCGCCAAGATAGCTGCCACATTAGACCATTTAAGTAACGGACGCTTACTTATGGGCATCGGAGTAGGTGTTATACCTGAAGAAATCCAATCAATGGGTGTAANTCCACGGCAACGAGGNAAATTTAGTGATGAAGCAATTATTCTCATGAAAAAATTATGGACGGAGCCAGTTGTNCAACATTCAGGAGANTTTTATTCAGTNCCAGANTTNGTNTTTTCNCCAAAACCATTACAAACACCGCACATTCCTATNTTAATCGGTGGAACCAGCGAAGCAGCGATAAAAAGAGCTGCACGGATAGGGAATGGATGGCATCCAACTGCTAATGANCCNGAGACACTAAGGNCTGGCATANAATTATTACATCAAGAGCTNGAAAAACAGGGNNGGNATGTTTCTGATGTTCCAATATCTATAAGCATTCCGATAAATTCGAGCACCAGAGACCGTAATGGNCTTGGATCTAATCCAGAAGAAATTATAGAAAACAGTATCGCCTTTAAGGAATTGGGAGTAAGCCGCTTGGTNGCGTCTTCTTATACCAACGACCTTAATGACATCTTCAACAATCTAGACATATTAGCGCATCACGTGATGCCAAACGTTAAATANGGAGNATAAATAATGACTACGAANANCANTGAATTCAATGAACTCCAAAAATCTGCACTAGAACACTTGTGGGTTTACGGCAAGCAGCCNAGTCAAATGGCNGAAGCNGGAGAGCCCAATATNGTCACATCCGGGTCCGGCAGTACGGTCACAGANATNCACGGNAAAACNTANATNGATGCNATGTCAGCNCTTTGGCTGAAAAATGTTGGATANGGCAGGAAAGAAATNGCNGATGCNGCNTANGAACAAATGTTAGAGATTACTTATATGCCCTCAGGAACAACTACCAAACCTACAATTCAGATAGCGCAAAAACTCTCTGAAATTACACCAGGGGATTTGTCACGAAGTTTCTTTACCAGCGGAGGATCTGAATCTAATGAGACCGCAATTAAAATCATCAAAGCTTATTTTAAGCGCATAGGGGAACCTTTGCGAACAAAATTCATAAGTAGAATTGGTTCTTATCATGGTGCAACAGCGGGAGCATTAGCCTTAGGTTCTTCTCCTAATTTCCCTAAAACTGATTACGAACCACTAATGCCAAATACCTTTCACGTACCTCAGCCAAATCCTTATCGGCCAATTGTACAAGGATTATCGGACGAAGCTTACGCAGAATTTTGTATCACTTCTACTGAAGAACTGATGAAAGCGCAAAATCCTGACACAATTGCAGCAGTCTTCGCCGAGCCTATATCTAGCCCTATGGGAGCTATCGTACCTCCTGCCAATTACTGGCCAATGCTCAGGGAATTATGCGATAAATATGGATGCCTGTTAGTAGCAGACGAGGTTATAACTGGGTTTGGTAGAACGGGTAAAATGTTCGGGGTTGAAAACTGGGACGTAGTGCCAGATATTATGACAGTAGCAAAAGGTATTACTAGCGGGTATATCCCAATGGGAGCTGCTATCACTCGCAAACACATATCCGATGCATTTATTGGTAACGACAAAGCTACACTTCAACACATAATTACTTTTGGTGGTCACCCAGTTGCTACTGCAGCGAGTCTCAAAAACATAGAGATCATTGAGCGAGATAATCTAGTTGAAAACTCCAGAATAATGGGAGAATATTTACGAGACGGATTGATAGGGCTACAGGAAAGACATAAGATAATCGGGGATGTTCGGGGGTTAGGATTGTTTTGTGCAATTGAAATAGTGAAAGATCCTGATACCAAAGAATATTTTGATGAAAGCGCAAATCTGTCCAAAATATTAACATCACAATTATCTGAAAACGGGATTCTGCTTAGAGCTGGAAACGTAACGAATATAGCTCCGCCTTTGTGCGTGACTAAAGACGAAATCAATAACATTATTGAATCATTGAATTTAGCACTAACAGCATTCGAAGCAACGATATAGAGGATTAAAAATGAATATAGGATTCGTAGGGCTCGGAAGAATGGGACTTCCAATGACTAAACTACTCTTAACTGCCGGGCACACCGTGTATGTAAATAACCGATCTCAACAAAAAGTTAGAGACATGACAGAACTTGGTGCAATTCCAACGACTTCACTGAAAGAAATAACAGAACATACTGAAGTTATTATGACATGTTTACCAGACGTAAAAACCGTAGAAGAAATATTCCTTGGAAATGATGGTCTAATTGCGAATGCACAAAATGGCCAAATTCTAATTGACCACAGCACTGTTGGAATAAAGACTACTAATTTATGTGCTGAAGGTGCTGAAAAAGCAGGAGCTCAATTCTTAGATGCACCGATCAGTGGCGGAACGGAAAGAGCCTCAGATGGCACTTTGACTATCATGTGCGGAGGAGATAAGGAATCTTTTGATACGGTCTTACCATTGTTAGATGTGATGGGGCAAACGGTGCAGCATGTGGGTCCGACTGGGTCTGGAACAGCCGTTAAATTAGTAAANCAATTATTGGTTGGNATCCATTCTCTAGCTGCAGCAGAAGCNTTATTATTAGGNGCNAAAGCTGGTGCTGATCCACAACAAATATTTGATTTAGTGAATACCGGCTGGGGACAAAGTTTCATGCTTGCACGTAATTCAGAGGTCATGATTAGCCGACAATTTGAAGGAGATCGNGCTCAACTACGTGTCATCCTGAAGGACTTAGGATTGATTAAAGAATTAGCTGACACAGTAGAATCTCCTACTCCTTTGGGTAATTTAACTCTTCAACGNTTTATAGAAGCCGCTGAAAGTGGGCTCGATGAGTTAGATCCGTCAGCTATNCTATTACCCCTAGAAGACGAATCTAATTTCAAATTACACTAGTCCATTCACTGAATGTTTGAGAGTGTATTTATCAAAATTTGATATAGAATATTNGGTGCAGAATGGATTATTTACTGAACATGCAAAAACCNGACAAAGAAGTCAAAAACTTGATCATTGCATTCAGAGGCTGGCCTGATGCAGGTGAATCAGCTACCACAGCTCTAAAATACATAGTAAGAGATCTAGATGCTGATAAAATCCTGGATATAGACCCTGAAGAGTTTTTTGACTTTTCTCAACAACGNCCCGTAGTTCGTTCTACTGAATCNGGCAATAGGACCATTATCTGGCCACAAAACGAACTATTCTTAGCAGGAACCCAACCTGATGACAATCAAATATTAGCATTCTTAGGGACTGAACCTAATCTCAAATGGAAAACATTTGCNAGTATAATCACAGACCTCTGCGAAGCATGGGGAGTGGATAATGTTATACAACTAGGCGCATTGATGGACGCCGTGCCACACACAAGAGAAACTAAGATTAGTGGCTCGTCTACCNAACCAAACATCCANAATATTCTCACCTCTCATCANATTCAAAGATCTACTTATCAAGGACCAACAGGAATTACTACCGCTATTAGCACCGCACTAAACCAAAAAGGTATTCATTACACATCCATATGGGGACACACCCCGCATTACTTACAAGCAGCACCAAATCATCAAATCAGCTATCAGATTGTNAGTTTTATCAATAGAATACTTANCTTGAACATAGATCTAAAACCCCTTAAAACTGCAGAGGAACATTTTCTATCAGAGTTACAAAAAGTTATTTTAGATGATGACCAGATAGGAGATTATGTGAAGAATCTGGAAACCNGATATGACGAAGTCTCTTCAGANACCCCGCTGCCTGAGCCTTCAGATCTTTTGTCTGAATTAGAAGAATATTTGAAAAATAGACCTCAAAATTAGAAAACGAGAAGTTTATTATGGCAGGAATCTCTATAGCCTCACGGCGGAATCATATAGCNACCATATTAGATATGCTTACTTCCGAATATGGACCTTTTGAGGAACCGAGAAAACTATTACCTGCAGATGAACTGGTATTTACCATCCTGTCNCAGCACACCTCGGATATAAATTCAGGTAGAGCATACAATAATCTGATGAGTCATTTTGGGACACTGGAGCACGTCGCAGCNGCGAGNACCCAAGACATCGAGAAACAAATACAGCGAGGCGGTTTAGCTAAAGTAAAAGCACCTAGGATCAAATCCGTNTTGAATCAAATAATCGAACTAAATGGCAGCCTCGATCTCCAGTTCTTAAAGAATCTTCCAGTTTCAGAAGGTGTCCAATGGTTAACTCAACTAAAAGGAATAGGGCCTAAATCTGCAGGGATAGTGCTAAACTTTTCATTAGGATTACCTGCCATGGCAATCGACACTCATATTTACAGAGTTTCTCAGAGGCTCAGAATCATACCTAAAAGCCAAAATGTGGATAAAGCACATGTATTTCTGCAAAAAATAGTATTGCCCGAACAAATAACCAATTTCCATACTGCAATAATCACTCATGGNAGGCAAACTTGTTCGGCACAAAATCCAAAATGCAGCAACTGTGTAGTTGCACAGCTATGTCCCTCTAAAACAGCGTTTTTGANGAATCACAGCAAAAATAACAGCAATAGTGATAAACTAACACGCAATCGAAAAAGGATAGTGCCGCACTCTCCTGAAATCCCGGAGGAAAACGTATGAAAGTAGGTATAATAAATATCACTGGTTATGCAGGGTCAGAGCTTGCTAGAATCATAGCTCAGCACCCAGAAGTAGAGCTTGTATCTGCTACAGGCAGGAGTGCTGCCGGGCAAAATATTGGTGAAGTTTTCCCNCATTTAGCATCTTTGGATCTGACTTTAACCGAAGAACTAGATGAAAACGTTGACATAGTATTTTCAGCACTTCCACACAAAGCAAGTGCTGAAGCCTTACTCCCATTCATAGAAGCTGGTCTTAAAGTTATAGACATTAGTGCAGACTTTAGATTAAAAGATCCTCAAGTTTATGAGAAATGGTACCAAACCGTTCATCCCAAACCCGAATTATTGGAAAATGCTGTTTACGGATTACCTGAACTATATAGAGAAGAAATCACTGAATCGCATATAATCGCAAACCCGGGATGCTATCCAACCAGTGCGATATTGGGCTTAGCCCCTGCTATAAAAAACAACCTCATTAAAAAGAACGTCATAATAGATAGTAAATCCGGTGTCTCTGGAGCTGGCAGAGGTCTCAATTTAACGACGCATTACTCAGAAATCAATGAGAACGTTCACGCATATTCAGTGAATGGACACAGACACCTTCCAGAAATTAGCCAGGAATTATGTTCAATTAATGATGATGAGTTTGACGTAACATTTATTCCGCACCTTATCCCTATGACCCGAGGTATTCTGTCCACTTGCTATGCAGAGTTCGATGAACATATATCTGAAGCAGAAATGGACAGCGTAATTGACTCATATAAAGATTTTTATAGCGAACAAGACTTTGTTGATGTCACAGACAGTGCTCCGCAAACCAAACAAACATTAGGCAATAATAGATGCTTAGTCTACCCAGTAGTCCACAAAGAAACACGAAAACTTATCGTTATATCATGTATAGATAACTTAGTTAAAGGTGCTGCAGGCGCAGCTGTGCAGAANATGAATTTAATGAGTGGCTTCCCTGAAACGATGGCGTTAGAAGGGCTAGCAGTGTATCCATAACTGTAGTAAAATTGGCCTAATGCCCCCGTCGTCTAGCGGCCCAGGACATTGCCCTTTCACGGCAAAGATCAGGGGTTCGAATCCCCTCGGGGGTACCATTAAAACCGCTAGACAAGTCACTATTTGAGTATTATGGAAGGAAGGAAAAACAAACATGGAAGTACAGCTTAACCCTGACCAAGTAATGTTTATTGAATCACTTCAGGAAAAATACAATATCAAANCTTCTGACAAAGTAGTNCGNATACTTTTAGACTATGCACTGACAAAACCATCAGAGCAAGATGAGATATTCACNGAACGTCGATGTCTGAGATGTGGTTAGGTTAATACGTTCTTNACCGCATTCAACGCTAGATAATATCCATAGATNCCAAATCCATACACTGAACCTTTGCTAACCTGCTGAATCGTTGAAACGGTTCCTCTAGCCGAAGGATTCGATATATGTACCTCGATAGTAGGAAATCCTACTTGAGTAATAGCTGCTCTTAAAGGCCCGTCNCTAGTNGTATAACCAGATGGATTAATTAAAGCTGCAGCATAACCAGCCTCATGCGCTTCGTATAACTTGTTTACAATTTCGCCTTCTATGTTCGACTGAATGATTTCAACTTCTATATCCAATGCATCTGCATATTCATTAATCTTTGCATCATATTCAGGAAGAGTCATAGTACCAAAAGTTTCTATGTTAACTTTCCCTCTCATATTCATTCCTGCTCCATGAATCACTAATACTTTCATAAGACACCCCTATTACTAAACTTATTGCATTGTACCAGTCTAAATCTGATGACAACAATTTACCCACATTAACATCCGTTGTACACTATTGCTCACTCAAATCAAAGAGTCCCTAAAGGATGCAGTATGGATATAAAAACATTCTGGGAAACCACAAAAAAAGAATTATCCAATATTCCTATCAATGCTTCGATAAAAGAAAATCCCGAGAAAAGTAATAGAGAATATACAACTTATGATATTGAATTAACCAGCTTTAACAACGATTTGATCGCAGGCTGGTATTCAGTCCCTAACCATGTAGGTAATCAAAAACTGCCAGGGATATTAGCTGTACCAGGATATGGAGGCATCAAAGAAATTCCCACAATTCTACCTTCAACTGGATTCGTAGTCCTAACTTTATTTCCTAGAGCTCAAGGACTTAGCGAAAAATACTGGAAACTAGAAACCACCACGAAATTAACCCATCATATTGATGATAAATCAAAGTACTACTACAGGGGCGCATACATGGACTGCATACGCGGGATTGATTTCCTATCTGAACAGTCGGATGTGGATGCAAATAAGATCGGGATGTGGAGCAGGAGCCAAGGAGGAGGATTTACCTTAGCTGCTGCATCATTAGATGATCGCATCAAAGCTGCCGTAGCTGAAGAACCTTTCTTATGCCATTACGAATTATCTAAGACACTGGATTCTAGGCCTTATGTGGAACTGAAAGAATACTTTGAAAATAATCCGAGCCAAGAAGCAAAAAGCATGGAAACCTTAAAGTATTTTGACCCGATTAACCTAGTCCAATGGATTACATGCCCCACTTTAGTGAATGCTGGCTTGAAAGACCCTGTATGTCCATTAGAGACAATTCAGCCCGTCTTTAACAATATACCAACAATTAAATCACTATTGGTCTATCCTGAATTACCTCATTCGCCTTGCGCAGATTTCAACAAACAAGCTCTTAACTGGCTAAATACACACCTAACCTAAGTTACGTCTATTGATATCCCGACAGGGCAGTGATCTGAACCCATAACATCAGATAATATGAATGCGTCAGTTACTTGAGACCTGAGTGCTTGATCGACAAAGAAGTAATCAATTCTCCATCCAACGTTACGGTCTCTCGCTCTAGTAATCTGATCCCAATAACTGTACCAACCAGGTTCATCCTTATACTCTCTAAAAATGTCTACAAAATCATTTGTGATTACTTCATCTATCCATTCTCTTTCAATTGGAAGAAAACCAGATGTCTTACTGTTTTCTCTCGGCCTAGCTAAGTCAATTTCTTTATGCGCAGTGTTCAAGTCTCCGCAGAAAATGACAGGTTTGCCTGTTGCCCTCAGATTATTCGTTACTTCTAAAAATTTATCATAGAATTCCATCTTGTAATCTAGCCGTTCTTGAGAGGATTGCCCATTAGGGAAATAACACCCAATCAAATAAAAAGATTCGTATTCTGCGATAATTGCTCTCCCTTCAGTATCAAATTTTTCGTCCCCGAGTCCTTTTTGAACAGATATTGGTTCAATTTTGGTATATAGAGCCACTCCACTGTATCCTTTTCTTTCGGCTGGGTGGAAAAAGGAATAATAACCTTCAATTTCTTTGATGGGTTTAGTCAATTGGTCTTCTTGAGCCTTAATTTCCTGCAGACAAATCATGTCTGGAGAACATTCTTTCAACCAGTCTACAAAGCCTTTTCTATGCTGGGCTCTTAATCCGTTTACATTCCATGATAATAAAGTTAAATCCATGTCTAATCTGCAACTCCTATTGGTACTTGCGTCCCTTTTACTTTTAATTTGACGAATCCTACGGTCGTCTCGGTAGTGAAAAACAATTGATCCCAATCTGCTCCACCAAATCCTACATTAGTCGTAGCACTTTCACCATGTTCTACGATGCCAAGTGGTTCTCCAGAAGGGTCAATAATCCAAAGACCACCAGAACCTCCGCAATAAACATTTCCTAAACTATCAACCTTCATACCGTCGGGTACTCCCGATGCCGAACCATTCAAATCACAAAAAACTTTGTCACTAGCCATATTTANGATTCCTGCCCCAGTGACTTCAAAAGAGCGGATNATNCCTCTTCGGCTATCATTCACGTATAACAGTTTTTCGTCTGGAGAGAATGCCAAACCGTTAGGATGTACGAAATCAGATACCAAGAGAGTTAAAGTTCCCAGATCTCTAGAAACGCGGTACACNCCNGCAATTTGCATATCTGATTCAGTTAACATGTTTCTGCGATTCCAAGGGTCAGTAAAATATATTGAACCATAGCTAGTGACTACCACATCATTAGTCCGATTAAACGGCTTACCTTGAAAATTACTAGCAATTACAGTTACAGACCCATCAGATTCTTGTCTNACTAATCTCTTTTTCGCCTGTTCGCAGATAAGTAATCTGCCTTCTAAATCTCTCGTGAGACCATTTGCTTGATGAGTATTTTCTGCTACAACAGTTGGCTCACTGTCCTTCTCTCCAAGACATTCGTTTACTGCTGTGAATATCGCTGAATATTAGTGAATCATTCTCATGCCACCATAATGGTCCTTCAGCAGGTCCATAACTACCACCAAAACCAGTACCGATGGTNATGATGTCCTGNTGGTCATCTAATATAGCGTTTAACTTGTTCGAAAATGATTTAATTGGCATTGTAAATTATGCGACCGGAACTGGTACTCCTTGTACTTTAAGGNTTACTCTTCCCACCGCATTCCACGAAGTAAAAAACAATTGATCCCAGTTCTCTCCACCAAATGCGACATTAGTTGTAGCGTTATGACCATGTTCAATGAGACCTAGAGGAGCACCACAAGGATCAATAATCCAGAGGCCCCCTGAGCCTCCACAATAAACNTTCCCGTGCTTATCTACTTTCATTCCATCGGCTACCCCAGGTGCAGCACCTGANACGTCACAGAAAATACGATCTGTACCTTTTTCTAGAGTTCCATCNGGCTTCACCTCAAAAGACCTTATATGNCCTCTTCTGGTATCGTTAACATACAGAAAACGTTCATCCTGAGAAAACGCGATCCCGTTAGGAAATACGAAATCTGAAACCAACAGAGTTAGAGTTCCCAGATCAGGACTTACTCGATAAACACCTGCAAAAGTTAAATCCCATTCGTTTTGTGGAACTCTATGACTCCATGGATCAGTAAAATACATAGCTTCATCCGATTTAACAATTACATCATTGGGCCGGTTCAATTGGCGACCCTGAAAACTATTAGCTATGACCGTGGTTTGACCATCATGTTCTAGNCTAATCACTCTTCGAGTCATATGCTCACAGGCAACAAGTCTTCCTTTCAGATCTCTTGTCAATCCATTCGACTGATTACTACCATCTTGAAGGACTTTGGCTTCCTCTCCTTGTTTCCAGGTTATTCTACGGTTGTTGTGAATATCACTGAAAACCAGAGCTGAATCTTCATGCCACCACAGTGGACCTTCTGTAGGCCCTTGGTCTCCTCCATATCCTTCAGTAACCCATTCGACTTCCTGGTTAACATCTAATATATCGTCTAATCTATCTGAATATTTTTTGATGCCCATGTCATAACTCCTTTAGTCATTCCTAATCGAGGACCAATTCCCCGTTTACTTTGTTGTCGTCTTTCATAACTGCTAATCCTTCTGCAGGATCTGCATATCGATCAAAATAAAATTCGATTCCATTTCCGTCTGGATCTTCAAAATAAATGCTTCCAGTCATCCCATGATCCACTGTTCTCAAATTCTCATAACCTACTGATTCCAAGTTGCTTTTCAATGATTTTAATTGGTCAATATCCTCTACCAATACCGCAAAATGATTTAAGCCTACAGTTCCTTTCTTGTTAGGGGTATCGTCAGATGCTTTAAACAATGCCAAATCATGATGCATCTCACCACAATTTAAAAAGGCTGCCGTATTTTCAGGATTGGTTTTCACAACCTCAAATCCTAGCACTTGGGTATAGAATTCTATGGACCTTGTAACATCTGTTACGTTAAGGACTACGTGCCCTATTCCTAAAGGTTTTACCATGTTAATTCCTCCTAAATAATTTATGATTCCTCATCAGACATATTGTTAAGAATATCTTCTAAAGCTTGATCAATTCCTGGATCAATATTTAACGCTTCCTCGAATGGAGAATAATCAAATTCAGACTCAATTTTGGACATGAATTCTTGAGCTGCTTTATTGGTTTCAGCTATTTTGTCTAGAGTTGCTTGCAATTTCTCGCATTCAGATTCAGATAATTGTTGAAGTTCATTTAAATCTATAGTCAATCCGAACATCGCCCGGATTCGCCGCATAACGTCATAGTAAGATCTATGATCTGTAGTGAGCCCTACCTGATTATTATTTTCCGTAACGAATGGAAATAAAGGAGCCATAGCACCCATTCGTAAGACATCAAAATCTAAATATTTTTCAGAAGCTATAGATAGTAGAGCCATCCCTACCGTAGGACCTTGCCTTGAACGCAACCCATAACTTGAATATGAAAGTCCAAATTCATCTAACTTTGCTTTCATTTCCGCTTTACTATAGACGCAGCTGACTCGTCTTTCCATTTTAGGAGGAGCCGGCCCATTGTATCCTTCTACAAATACGACATCTTTCGCGCCAAAATGTTTTGCCGCTTTAAAAAAAGCCTCTGCGTACAAATCAATACGATACCAAGGTTCTTCGCCTATAAAGATCAGAACGTCTTCACTATATTGAAAGAATCGATTATTTCGGTACATAGATCTATTCGGCAAACCATCATTAAAGGAAATACCTGGGCGGAATGCATCATGTGTCCCAGCAACTTGGAACGGATAGCAGATGGAATCTATCTTATTTATAAATTTCCCTACTTGCAGAGCGTTGCTTTGCTCGATCAAATAACGAGGCAATCCACCCGAAAGGTTTCCCCCGTCAGACCACTGACGTCTCCAACCGGCTATGATAATCTTTCCGGAAACGCCATCATCCAAATCTACAGTTTCATCTAACATACACTATTCTCAACTTGGTTAGTTTTGGATTCGAAAAGGTTCTAATCAGACTACGACCATCATACACTTTTACTCCATCTCAGGAAAGTTCCACATCTTAATCACACACAAGCAAATTGACATTCAAATTCCACCTTTGTAAACTTGAGAGAGTATTTATTGCAAAAAANTGCAGGTGCAACAATGAGCTGCGAAACCGACACAATAGAAACGATACGAAATTCTGACCAGCGGATGACTCCGCAGAGACTTCTATTGTTGTCTGCTATCAGACATTCCGGCGAACACGTAACTATTAATCAAATTCATGACCAAGTAAAACAGGCCTATCCTTTCATTAATGTTTCCACAATTTACAGAAACGTTTCGATATTAAAAGAACTGCGTTTGATTTCGGAAACATACAAAACAGATGGAGAAATCCTGTATGAATGGATCGGCGGACACGCTCACCTTCATATGATGTGCAGAAACTGCAATGAAATGATAGAGATTGACGACAAATACTTAGACTCATTAAAACAAGACATTAAAAAAGACTTCGGATTCAACATAGATATCGACCATTTGGCGATATCTGGATTATGTGATCAATGCAAAAAACTAGAACAGGTGGGATATGACGACTGAATACGGCGCTATAGCGGC
Source organism: Gemmatimonadota bacterium (assembly GCA_002693325.1). Lineage (GTDB taxonomy): Bacteria > Latescibacterota > UBA2968 > UBA8231 > UBA8231. The sequence goes on from NZPK01000154.1 coordinate 29,418, forward strand.
AATAATATTAGGCCTAATACTTGGCTTAAAACATGCTACAGATGCTGATCATGTGGTAGCAGTCACTACAATGGTTAGCGAATTTAAGAATCCTTTGAGGAGTTTATGGGTAGGAGCATCTTGGGGACTCGGACATACAACCCCTCTTTTTATTCTTGGAATAATAATCTTAATGTTCAAAGAAGCAGTACTAGATAGATATGAGGCCGTAGCCCCAGTGCTAGAATTTGGCGTAGCTATTATGCTGGTATTTTTGGGACTTCAAGTATTCTGGAATCTAAAGAAAGGAAGACTACTTCATACTCATCAACACGATCATGACGAAGGTCCGCATCTCCATATTCACGGAACTCACTCGCCAGAAGAAGCTCCTGAAGTGGAAAAAACTCATGGAAAGTTTTTCATTGGAAAACCTTTCTTTAGAATGAAATCCTTTGTGATAGGTATCATACACGGACTAGCAGGAAGCGCTGCGGTCATGCTGGTATTGTTACCAACTATTGAATCCTTCATAGCCGGGCTGCTATATCTGATTCTGTTTGGAATAGGAACTATCGTTTCAATGTCCATCATCACCATAATTATCAGTGTGCCTTTTGCGATGTCTGGAAACAACATGAAATTAAATAATGCGGTAAATAGCGTTGCAGGGTTAGCTAGCATATTATTTGGCCTTGCATTAGGTTCAGATCTGGCTTTAGGAACAACAATAATACCTTTCTAATTAACTCCTGTTAACAGGAATGCTATACTAGAGTAATAACGCAATTTTAGTTAGGAACGGAACTAAAAATGGTAGCTGAAGAAAAAGCTCAATTAGACTTTGTAGCCATTGCTGCAGAATTAGCTCCAATCATTAAAGAGAATTCCGTACGTATAAATGAAGAGCGCCAGATACCTTCTGAAATAGCAGAAGATCTTGCTGATCGAGGATTCTTTAGGCTTTTGCTACCTAAATCCCTAGGAGGAACAGAACTAAACCATTCTGAATTCCTAGATATATTAGAAATTATTGCTGAATCTGATACTAGTACTGCCTGGTTACTTAATCAGAATAACGTGTGGTCTACTGCTTCTACCCGTATGCTTGAATCCACTGCACAGGAAATCTGGAAAGACCAAAGAGCAGTCGTAACCAACGGACCTCCATCATCTAATTGCAAAGCTGTACCCGTTGAAGGCGGACACGTACTATCTGGTAACTGGACTTTAAGCAGTGGTTGCACTCATGCTACTTGGATTGCTGCTCTGTGCCCCATAGCTACTCCAGACGGAGCGTCTTTGGTAAGCGCAGAACGAAAAGACATGAAAATATTCTTAATGCCCAAGGCTGAGGTTCAATTCGTAGACACCTGGGACGCTCAAGGCATGAGAGGGACATCAAGTTTTGGCTATGAGCTTACCGAACAGTTTGTTCCAACCCATCACACCTATCATCAAGACCAAGCAGAACCTTGGTACAAAGGTCCTCACTACGTCATCCCCAGAACATTATTGTTTGCTACAGGATTTTCTACGATTGCACTTGCAACTGCCAAAGCAAGTATTGATATAGCTGTCAATTTTGCAAACACCGGACAGACTGGACGAAGCAGTACTCCATTAAGAGAACGAGACACAATACAAAGAAGCATCGGAGAAATTAGAGCAACTTATAGTTCAAGCCGTGCATTCCTTAGACAATCCATGGCCAAAGTTTGGGAAAGCGCTAATAAAAACGGAAGTGCTAGTGTTGAAGAACGAATCAATTTGAGGCTAGCCGCCACNCACGGAATACGAAGTGCTGCAGGTGTGGTAGATGCTTGCTATAACATGTGCGGATCTTCNGCCATCTCNGCTTCAAACCCAATTCAAAGACGGTTTCAAGATATACACGTAATAACTCAGCANATTCAAGGTCATCCNATTAATTANGANACTGCTGNACAATTCTTTTTAGGACTGGAACCCCAAGGAAATTTCTAAACAGAGGAGACATTCACTATGACCTCTTCCGTATGCGAACAATGTCTGGACGAACATCCTGAAACCGAAGTATCACCTTGCGAATATGAGGAATGCAGCATTGATGTTTGTGATGACTGTTCAGAAACCTGCGAAGGTGTCTGTCAGCCTTCTCCATCTGGTTGCGGGTACGGTGATATACGAAAACGATTCTGCTCAGAACATTTTCAATCTACGACATGCTGCGATACATCGTTGTGCCCTGAATGTTATTGGGGAATGTGCGAAATAGATTATGAACACATATGTATTTGCCCAGACTGCTCGGTAACTTGTTCGAACTGCCGAATGATGGTTTGTGAAGAAGACTGCTCCACCGACTGTTACCGTTGTGAACTTATTTTCTGCGTTAATTGTGGGAATGACTGCAAATATTGCTGGGATTGGTTTTGCAAGAATTGTAGCAAGCACGAATGCATCGGATTCATACGAAAGATTGTAATATCAGTAAACCGTATCATTGGGAAGACTAATGAAGAACCTTAGTTGAATATTTAAGGACATCAATCAAATAAGTCTTCTACTCTTCCACTTTTTTGTGCCGCTTCAAACTTCGCTAATGACGTATAACGTGGCCTTTGAAAAGGAGAGGCACG
>NZPK01000057.1 GCA_002693325.1 Gemmatimonadota bacterium
AACTAAAATTTCATAAGATAAGACCTAACTAATTTCATAAAAATTATATATTGACATACCGAAAGTAGAGTTGTATGATATTTATGTTTGGTATGCCAAACATAAATATCATACAACTAACATTTTATGGTTTTTGTTCCACCCAGACCATTTAAAAGGTCCGATTAGAAAAATAAATCCAAACTGTTAATGCGATAATAACCCGTGGATTGCATTAGCAGTAGACCGATGCGTTGAAAGGCCCTCCCTTTACGCATCGGTCCCGTTTAACCCCGTCTTTTGATACTACGACTCTAACCCAAACAATTAACATTCGACCTCTCCAGATGCTAATCCCAAAGGAAGTGGCTTGGGACGACTACAAGTACTTTTGACCGTTACGCTCCCGCGTTTTTCAGAGGCATCGTGAAAAGAATGCATTAGATCCAGTATATGATACGCAAGTCTGCCATTGGCTCGGTGCTTAGTTCCTGTACGTAAACCACGAGCCATATCCGCGACTCCTATACTACGAGAATTTTCTATGTATCCGTATNCAAGTGGAACCTCTTTCCAGTCGCCATTTCTCCATTTATACAAAACTGTACCTCCAAAACCATTTGGATCTGGTACTATCAGCGAGCCTTCGGTTCCATGAACCTCAATGTTAGGTGNTCGAGTGCCCCATACATCAAAACTCGTNGTTAATTGACCGATAGCGCCACTTTTGAATTCCATAATACCAACAACATGAGTNGGTGTATCTACCCTGATCACCTTGCCATATTTTTTTTCGCTGGTAATTGTACGTTCTGGAAATGTAACGCGAGTACATCCCATNACCCGTCCAACCGGGCCCATCATATTAACCATCGCGGTAAGNTAATAAGGCCCCATATCAAACATTGGACCTCCACCCTTTTCGTAATAGAACTCAGGGTCAGGATGCCAACTTTCATGACCATGCCCCATCATAAAAGCGTTGGTAGCTACAGGATCTCCGATCCAACCATCATCAATCAATTTTCGACAGGTCTGATGCGCCCCACCCAAAAAAGTGTCTGGTGCCCCTCCAACTAACAACCCATTTTCGTCCGCAAGATCAATAATCTCCTTCGCTTCTTCGCGGGTAACCGCAAACGGCTTTTCATTATAAACATTTTTCCCGGCCTTAAGAGCTTTTAACGAAACACTTGCATGCGCCTTAGGCACAGTTAGGTTTATNATGATTTCAATAGTCTTGTCTGCTAACANTTGTTTTACACTACAAGCCCGCGGAACTTCGAATTCTTTTGCCCTCACTCGAGCCCTCTTGATATCCAAATCAGCACAAGCGACAATCTCAATATTTCTAAACTTTTTACCAATACTCATATAAGCTGAACTAATTGCCCCACAGCCAATTACCCCAACCCGTACTGGTTTCTCTCGTTTTATTGACATAAACTCTCCTAATTAATTACACCCGAAAAATACTAATGAATCTCAAGACCTCCCAATTCTCTAATCACCAATTAAGAGACTTTTTCGTAATTCTCAACTTTAAGGCTTCCTTCACCAAAAACAACTGGAAATATCTGACCATTATAGGACTTAGTATTCGCATCCATATAACAGACGCTAAATGCGCGACGCGGCTTATCAGTCGTGTTAACATCAGAACTGTGTAACAACCAATTATGGAGAAGTACTACTTCTCCAGCTTTTAATTCTAATGGTACTGGAATATTTTTATCAAGGACCTCTTCTGTTTGCATCTCATTCAAAAAGCCTGAGGCGCTTTCAGAATTCACCAAGACACGATGGGATCCAGGGATCACATGCACGCAACCATTTTCTATATTACAGTCATCCAATGCTGTCCAAATTGTAATCTTCGGATCTCGATCTAGGTTAGTCCAGCGATCCTGATGCCAAACCAAATTGGTGCCTTCTCTAGCGGGTTTATTCATAAACATGGCGCGAAAACATGCTATATTCGTCTGTGTTCCGTAAATTTTGGCACAGATCTCCTGAAAAAGATTCGTTTGAATGTAGCGTAAAAAAAACTCATCATATTCAAGATCCTGAATTTTTCGATAAGCCAATGTGGCACCTTTAAAACCAAAAGTTTGAGGTCCTGGTGCAGATCCGTGACCGTCCGAACAATCCAATTGCATCATCATTTTATCATAGTCGACATCTGCTTTACCCAACATAATATCATTGATACGATCACCCAAATTTCTAAGTTCTCGTGAGCTACAAACTCTACCTAAAGGTAGATATCCATCACAATCAAACTGATCCCATTTTTGAGAACTAATCTTTTCCATGTGAGTAGTTTTCCGATATATTAGGTTTAACTTTCGTAGTTGATAATTATAGTTAAATCAGGAATTGTACCCAAGTTTATACTGTAGATGATAGAATCAATCAAATATATTATAACATTGAGAGAAAAGGCATAGCATCTACTGATTGGTCTAAAGATAACATAATCATGATGTTATCCATTTTGGTTATCCACCGTAAAATAAAGCTCAGACATGACCTTAGGAAACTGGGAACAAGAAATACCGCTGATGTCTAACGGGTATCACATAAAATTACTAANAGACGTNGATCGCTTAAGGCGCGAACAAATAATCTACCCGGCTAAAAAAGATGTGTTTTCAGCCTTTGAGCTTACCCCATTTGAAAGCGTCAAGATTGTATTAATTGGACAAGATCCCTATCACAGTCCAAAACTGGCTCACGGACTTGCTTTTTCAGTCCCCAATGGGATAAAAATCCCACCATCCCTTCGAAATATATTCCAAGAAATAACTAACGATATAGGGCAGACATCCAATTCTGAAACAGATCTATCTCGATGGGCAAAACAAGGCGTCTTATTACTGAATTCTACCCTAACAGTGACCCATGGCAAACCTGGCTCGCATCGAAATTTAGGTTGGCAGAAATTGACCAATCAAGTAGTCTTACATCTAAGTCAATCTCACAAAAACCTAGTATTCATGCTTTGGGGCCAACACGCTAAATCGAAAGCTTGTTTAATAGATCGTCACCATCACTTAATTTTAGAATCTACCCATCCCTCTCCCCTATCAGCCTACAAAGGGTTTATGGGATGTAAACATTTCTCAAAAGCAAACGACTATTTAGGAAAGTCCAGTAAAAAGTTAATCGAATGGTAATAATTACTCTACATTAAATTCGTTTATTAAATTCTTTATCCAATCAGGACGTCCACATGAAAATTCTGTTACACCCATTTCGACTAAGATTCTAAGTTCTTTACGCAACTGATCTATTGACTGATCATCACTGAAACCACAACGGACCACAATTCCTTTNCTAATGGCTTTCTCTATGTATTCATGTTGCACAGCAACTGGCCATACGATAAAAAGCCTCGGATCTAAACGTTCACAAATCTCATTGATATCGTAAACACCCGGCTTAATTATAAAGTAGCCTCTATCAATNTTAGAGTTTATTTGAAAGGCCTCAACCAACGACTCTTCATGGAAACTGACTATAGTACAATCTCGCTCTAATTTAGCTAATTCAATTTCTCTAATAACTTGTTCTGTTATTCCCTTTTCTTTCTGTTCTATTAGCATCTTAGTTTTTCCAGCCATGAAGTCTAATGACTCTTTGAGNGTTGGAATGGTTTCCGTTCCAACGCTGAGCTTTTTCAATTCGGAAAGACTCATTTCAGATACTATGCCACTACCATCCGTTGTCCGATCAACAGTTTCATCGTGAATAACTACTAAATGCCCATCAGATGTGCGCCGTACATCGAATTCTATTCTGTAACAATCCTGTTGGACTGCAAACGCAAAAGCGGCTAAGGTGTTCTCTGGAGCATAACACATTGCACCTCGATGAGCTCCTACTTTTAACGACTTTAGATCCATAAATATTCTGCCTTTAACTTTAATTNAAACTCAAAATTTAAGCATATTCTGTAAAAAATCATATGATTCATTGGGACTCATGAGATGGCCCAAGACGATACAAAATACAACACATATTTGAAAGTCTCTTTGGGTAGTGATTGACCGGAAAACAAAGGAAATTATATACCATAGTGTAATGATAGTAGCAGAATGCATATAAAAAACTGCGTTAAAATAAGGACGACTTAACTTGCCACGCTTAAATTAAGTCGGTAGATTCTGCGCAATATTAGATTCTGCGCATTAAATGTATCAACAGGACTTTTAAGGTGACTTAAATGAAATTTGATGTAGTTCAATTAACACGCAAAATGATAGAATATCCGTCNGAAAGCCAAACTAGTAATGTTGAAGTAACGGAGCAAATTGAAAAATGGTTGACACANCTCAAATTCAAAATCGAGCGTATCCCNTATAAAGANAAAAACGGAGTAGATAAAATATCAATTATTGCAAAATTAGGTAATGGCAAAGGTGGTTTATCGCTCATGAGTCACAACGATGTGGTTCCAGCACTGCCACATCAATACAAATCGAGACTTGACAACGGCCGAATTTATGGTCGTGGCTCCTGCGATATGAAGGGTCCGTTGGCAGCTACCATTTGCGCCGCATCCCAATTCAAAGCCTCTGACTTAAAAAAACCTTTGTATATCGTAGTTACGGCTGACGAGGAAATACAGGCTGTTGGAGCTAAATTAGTGACAGAAAAATCCAAATTATTTGCTGAAGCCAGTACGGGTTACGGCATTATATGTGAACCAACCCGCCTAAACGTAGTTTACGCTCATAAAGGGTCTCTATCCATCGTAATAACGTCTAAAGGGAAAGCCGCTCACACCAGTACTCTGAAAGGTACCAACGCAAATATACGAATGATACCTTTCTTACAGGATATGAAAAAAATTTATGAACGAGTTATAAAAGGAAAACAGTATCGAAATGACGAGTTTGATCCCCCATATTCTGAATGGAGTATAGGGATAAATGATCACAATATTGCAACAAATATTTCGCCCAAAATGTCAGTATGCACTATCAATTATAGGCCAATGCCTGGTGTCGATGTTGAGCCATTAATTAAAGAAACGATAGCAAGTGCAAAAAAGAACGATCTCAAATATGAAGTACGTCGTGTTGGTAACCCGATCTATACTCAACCGTCNTCAACTTTAGTAAATACAGCGCTAANNATTACTGGAAAAAGAAAAGCTCGAACGGTACCTTACGGAACAGACGGAATGGCTTTTGTGAAAAAAATGAAGAACTTAGTTGTAATCGGACCAGGAGATATCTCTCAAGCACATACNGTGGACGAGTGGATCGATATTGAACAACTTAAGAAGGGAGTTGATCTTTATGCCAACTTTATTAATCATATCTGCGTAAATGAAAAACGTTAAATACCCATCAATGAGCATCGACATCTATTTATGTTCAAACTAATACGCTCACGTTCGGTTGTATTTAACCTATACAAAGACCTTCTGAACAGTTTCTATCGCTTTTTGAGTAAATATTTCTCGATTAAACAATAGGTCTATTCTCTCTCGCCCAGCCGCACCCATTCTTTTAATCTCATCTCTATTATTGAGTAAAAATCTCAACTTGCTGGACATATCCTTAATATTATCTCTTTCAACCAACAAACCGGTTATCCCATCTTCGACTATCTCTGGAACGCCACCATCCTTTATAGCCAAAACTGGTAAACCCATAATTCCAGCTTCCGAAAATACCGTGGGCAATCCTTCCCTAATACTTGGAAGGAAGAAAATTTTTGCCGCACTATAACAGTCTAATAAAGTATCTGAAGCAGGGTCATGTGCTCCTGCAAAAACAACTCTATCGGCACACCCTAAACGACGGGCCTGTTTCTCTAACTCCACACGCTGATCACCTTCGCCCACAATNANATAATGGATATCGCTAAATTCTNTCANCAAGCTGGAGAAAGCCGTTAATGAATGATGAATACGTTTTTGTTTAACCAATCTAGCGACAGACAGAATAATGGTCTTTCCGCGCAATTGCGGATATAAAGAGAAAAAGCGCTCCCGCTCGTATTTATGATTTTTAAAATTCGATGCATCAAACGAAGGTGCATGTATGAATGTATTGGCAGGATAAACGTTACATTCCTGAGCCTGTTTCAAAATATATTTACTCACTGATCCAACAGCTCTAGCTTGACGGTACGCACGAGCCTGCGGGATTGATTCTATTCGAGACTTAAGTCGTACGGTAACATCACTTCCGTGCATCGTACAAATCAATGGTATTTTATCCCAAAATCCAACCAATCCAGCAACGCGAGCAGCCATCCCATTGGTCGCCCAGACACAGTCTGGATTAACATCGACAACCATTTCCTTCAAAGCTCTACGCGCAACAAAATATTTAAAAGGAACAAATGAAGGGAAATAAACACGCTTAATTGCATAAGGACTTTCAGAGTCATACCGTAGACCAAATTGAAAATCAGGTGCCAGTACAGTAACATCAAAACCCTGACTATGTAAACTCTCGGCTAATGCTTTAGCGTAGTTTGCAGTTCCGATAACCATAGGAGGGAAAGTCATCGAAAATAATAAAATCTTTTTTTTCATAAGTGATAATTAATCACCCAGTAGGTCCATCTAAACCCAGATAATACACAATTACTCAAAATGACTTAACCNTGCCGTACTAAACCATCAGCAATTAAACACTCGGCTATCTGGACAGCATTCAATGCTGCACCCTTTCGGAGTTGATCACCACTAACCCACAGATCTAAGCCCGTCCCCCCTGGTTGAGAAACATCTTGTCGAATACGTCCAACCAATACATCATCTATACCGGAAGCCTCAATAGGCATGGGAAAATGATTCTTTGAGACATCATCGACTATCTTTACTCCAGGAGAACTTGAAAGAACTTCTCGTGCTTCATCTACAGAGAACGACTTTGAAAATTCCAAGTTTATCGATTCAGAATGAGCTCTCACAACTGGTACACGGATAGTCGTAGCAGAGATTTTGATATCATCATCATGAAACATCTTTTTTGTTTCACGAATCATTTTTATCTCTTCTTCACAATATCCGTCTTCACCAATATCAGAGTTGTGGGAAAAAAGATTAAATGCNATTTGATGAGGGAGCTCCTTAGGAGTAATCGATTCTCCAGCCAACAATTGCCTCGTTTGCAAGTTTAATTCTTCCATCGCTCTGGCACCAGCACCACTTACGGCTTGATAAGTAGAAGCCACAATTCGCTTTATTTTACAACGTTTGTACAATGGCCAGACAACAACGTCCATAATTATCGTCGAACAATTAGGATTTGCGATTATACCTTTGTGCCAAGATAAGTCTCGTGGATTTATTTCTGGAACAACAAGGGGCACGTCTGAGTCCATCCGGTATGCAGAGGTGTTATCTATAACGACAGCTCCAGCGGCAACAGCATGCGGATTAAATTTTTTACTAAGCGAACCACCAGCAGATGCCAGAACAATATCAATGCCCTCAAATGAGGTCTCTTTTAATTCCTGTACTACTATTTGTTTATCGCAAAACTTCAAAATCTTGCCTGCTGATCTATTCGAAGCTAATAGCCGCAATTCTCCAATCGGAAACGATCGCTGAGACAAAATTTCTAACATGACCTCGCCAACGGCACCCGTGGCTCCCATCACTGCGACATTATATTCAACCATCTGCCGTAAGTCTCCTGTCCACTAAAGCGAGATATTACCTCGCAAATATTCAATCAAGTTATGTCCGTGTTTTTCTACCCTTCCACTTTTTAATGCAGCCTTTTCACTATAAGAATTAACACTGTCAGGTTCAACATCCTGGCCCCACAATAAAAATGGAACGGGATCTCGGCTATGAGTTCGAAGCTTTATCGGCGTCGGGTGATCTGGAGTAACAAGAAGTCTACAAGGGCCCAAACTCGAAAAACCTTTTACNAGCGATCCAACTACATAAGTATCAATATCTTCTATTGCCTTTATCTTCGCATAAACATCACCATTATGACCAGCTTCATCAGGCGCTTCAATGTGTAGATAAACAAAATTTTCATCTTGAAGTATTTGAAGAGCATACTCCGCCTTACCGCTATAATTTGTATCTAAATATCCTGTTGCACCCGGAACATTGACTACTCTTAATCCTGCACAANTTCCGATCCCACGAACTAAATCTACTGCCGAGATCACTCCACCACAAAAACTATATTTNACGTTAAGCGAAGGTAAATCAAGTGCCTTACCCGATCCCCAAAGCCAAATCGCATTAGCCGGGAGCTGACCCCTCCGAATCCTATCTGCGTTAATTGAAGATTCGAGTAAAATCTTTTCTGCAGAATTCATTATCCCGCATATCTGTTGACTACCCANCCCNGTCGGCAGATGTTNCTCNATCGGACATCCCATGATATCGTGTGGAGGTACTGTTTTTAAATTATCTGGACCACCATTTACTACAAGTAAATGTCGGTAACCAATACCAGGATAAATACGAAAATCTGTTTCTCCTAGCCTATCGGCTAACTCATGCATAAGCTGATGAGATTCTTCGGTAGGAATATGTCCAGCACTATAGTCCACTAGAATGCCTTTGTCGCGGCTTATAGTATTCATGCGAAATGCAACATCATCTGGTCCCAATTTAACACCCATACTAGCTGCTTCAAGCGGGGCTCTACCTGTGTAATACTTCCGACTATCGTATCCAAATATTTCTAGATTTCCAACATCACTTCCCGGGTGACGCTCTGGCGGTATCATATTTACAAGCCCAACAATACCTTCGGAAGCCAACCGGTCTAAATTAGGCGTCNTNGCGGCCTCCAGCGGCGTCCTACCANCAAGATCATCCAATGGCAAGTCAGCAGCTCCATCAGGTACTAAAACAACATATTTCATTGAAGTTCCTCTATGCGAATGACCTGAACAGTCCCCTGTATAACAGAGAGATTATTTATCTCTTCCACAGATTTTTGCATAGATACCTCTCGTGCTTCATGCGTTACAATAACCAACGGAACGTATCCACCATCAACATCACGTTCTTTCTGCAAAACCGACGCAATACTAATATTCTTTGATGATAATAAGTTAGAGATCTGTTCCAATACCCCGGGCTTATCAATAGCCTGCATACGTAAAAAATAACGTATTTCCATGGCGTCAATATTTGCCATAGGTAATCCTTCTTCACCAATAAGCATATCGGATATCAAAGGACCTGCTCCGTCGGCGTTTCGTTCGGCCAATTCAACCAAGTCAGCTACCACAGCACTTGCAGTCGGCATCTGACCGGCTCCTTTTCCATAAAATACCTGNTTACCGACAGACGATCCAACAATTTCTACAGCATTATACTCATCGTTAATATTCCCAAGAAGAGAATTTGCAGGAACCATCGCCGGATGAACACGCATTTCTATACCGCTCTGAACTCGTTTAGAAACAGCCAAAAGCTTAATTACATATCCAAGTTCAGTAGCGTAATCAATATCTATNGGCTCTAAATGTTCAATCCCCTCGCAAAAAACTTCAGCGCCTAAAGCCTTNGAACAAAAACCGATACGACTTAAAATTGCCAATTTTTGTGCGGCATCGCGACCACTCACATCCATAGTCGGATCAGGTTCAGCGAATCCTATCTCTTGAGCATCTGCTAAAATTTCAGAAAATGTNCCCTCNCCTTNATGCATCCGCGTCAAAATATAATTTGTGGTCCCGTTCANNATTCCNTAAAGAGATTCTATCTGATTAGCAACTAATCCACTTCTTAGACATTTTACAACAGGTATTCCACCTGCGACACTTGCCTCGAACATTATNTTCTTTCCATGGTCGANTGCCAATTTATAAAGTTCTTCTCCATGTTCTGCTAAGAGTGCTTTGTTTGCAGTGACAACGTCTTTGCCTCTTTCAAGAGCCCCACGTACCCAATCATAAGCAGCAGGGGCACCGGTCAACTCTANCACAATATCNATATTTTTATCTTCTAATAATTCGTTTACATCTTCAGTCAAGATTTGTGCGTCAANGTTGACTGAACGAGCCTTAGACTTTTCACGGACAGCNATTTTTTCTATAGAAAAAACCACGGATTTTCTACGTTTCATAGAAACTGGCATGTCTCCAAGCAGTTTTACCACTCCGCTTCCCACAGTACCCATACCTATAATTCCAACACCTACAGGGGTAAATGCCATATTAAGCTCTCTTCCACTTTATCTAAGGAATAAATTGTTGGAGCAAAAATTAGGTGCAAGTTACTATTTTTGCAAGCAATAGCTAATTGCGCTGGCTAGGTGATTATAGCATCTTATAATTTCTACTATAGTTTCGATACATAAGGAGATATTCATATGAATTTCGAGTCATTTTCTGCTCTTGTTAGGGAAGAAAATCCTCCAAAAGATTTAGGCGGTTCATTGCTTGCGCTCTGGTATGATGCCAACGACAACTGGGAACAAGCACATTCTATTGCTCAACAAGTTCCAGATCCTGAAGGTGCGTGGGTTCACGCATATCTTCATAGGGTGGAAGGAGATCTATCAAACGCACAGTATTGGTACAAACGCGCCCAACAGCCAGTTTGTCAGAGTAAACTTTCGGAAGAATGGGAATCAATCGCTCGCAGTATTTTAAGCACGACTTAAGTAAATAATTAAATCAAATGTTATTTAAAAAATGTTTCTGATATTTTGGAACTATAGTTGCTATCAAGATTNGCCGCCTTTTTATAACTTNGAGAGGCCCTCTCTAAATCCTTCAAACCCTCGTAGATTTCCCCCTGGAGCATCCAATAAACAAAAGAAGTGGGTTCTATCTTGATAGCATATTTTATAGCCGATAAAGCGTCTTTAAATTTTTTTCTACTCAATAAGACTCGCCCAATATTGGCATACCCCTCGGCGTAACCTCTATCAACATCTATAGCTCTACGAAATTGACTTAGAGCTGCAACCTCTTCTTGCTTACCTAAAAGAGCAATGCCTAAATCATTTAAAAGACTTGGATCTTTTTTACCTGAAATATTTAGAGCCATATCAAAATAATTATAAGCTTCATCCCATCTTTTTTCGGCAAGAGCTACCTTACCTACCACCTGATAAAGCGCCCGTTTTTCGTAACTAAAATCAGATAAAACTTCAATAGCCGGCTTTCCTAACTCCAATTTATCTAGAAGTATCAGAAATCGTTTTAGCAATTCGTAATCATTTGGCCACTTATAGACTACTTCTTCGAATAATTCAAAAGCATCAGTTTTGTTTTGTTCAAGGCACAATCCCTTAAATAATCCGAAATATCCCTCCTTGTGGGTAAAATCCATTTCAATTGTTTTACTGAAATGAAATTTTGCAGAATCTAAATTCCCAATCTTCAAGTGAGCATTTGCGATATTGTGTTGAAATTCAATACGTGGATCAGTAATAAACAGTCTACGGTAAATTAATAAAGCTTGTTCAAATTCGTTTAGGTGCATATATACAGCAGCTAAATTGTTATCTGATTGGGATAACGCTTTCCTTGATTTAACTGCTTTTTCCAAATGAATTCTTGCCTTATTATAGTTTTCCTTACGCAAATAGGCAGTCCCTAAGTTGAAGTGANCCGTTGGCGATGTGGGTGATCTTTCAATTGCCTGAAGACTAACTGCTATCGATTTGTCTATTTCCCCTGACTCCAGTAAAGATTTACCCAAATTGACTAACGGCCTATACATCTCTGGACCTTTTGCTACGGCATCTGACCAAATAGATACTCCCGTCTGCCAATCGTTATTTCTGTGTATACACAGAAGTATCATTATGCCACATAACAAGCAACCCAGATATAAGCGAAAGCGCCTTTGGTTAAAAAACATGGATAGTATAACGGCATAAGAAACCATCGGCATATAAAGGCGGTGCTCATTTACCAGAATATTTAGTGGGATAATCGACACAGGGATAAGTAACAAAAAATACCAACCAGCTATTTGATTAATCTGTTTGAAATATGTTGGCGGCCTACAAAAGAGAATAATCCACAACAAGGAAACAAGAAAACTCGAAGCGCATACCACTACTAAATTGCTCGGGGAATATGATATCGTAAAGGCAGGATCTATGCTCAAAGGGTGAGGGAAAATAGTTTTCATTAAGTAGAAAACAAACGCTTTAATTTGGGTAGGAATTTGAAGACCATAATCACGAACAGGTTTTCCTATCGCAGAATTAACAATAGAAAAATTCACCAACANATACATAGATCCCGGAATAGCTAAAATCCACCACTTTCTGGAAGTAAGAAGCTGGATCTGCCCNCTACACCAAANAATCGCTATTAACGGANGTATGATACCTGTAGCTTTGCAGAATAATGCTAAGNTGTTTCCAATTGTCATTAGCACAAAACGTTTTTGTAACATTGCATGAAAGAAAATTAATCCAAACAACGTAACTAAAATAGACGANCTGCTGCTGATATAGTTTAATGGCTCCGTCATTAATGGNTGGCATACGAAAAACAGTCCAGCAAAAACTTGTGCATATTTTGAGAATTGTAGCCTTCGTGCTAATCCGAAAACTAGTAGAGCATTTANTATNTGAATAACCAGATTAACNGAATGGTAACCCGTTGTTTCGTAACCACCGATAGCATAATTCAAAGCGTAAGTGCACAATAAAAGAGGCCTGTACATTTCTGCACCTTGAAGTGCTGAAAAGTTACCAGGGTCAATAAAAAAACTCGGGATATTTCCTAATTCCCGAATGTTTTCGTTATCTACAATTGAGTGACCATCGTCATAATGAAAACTATTACCAAAAATATTGTGGAATGAAACAAGGCCGGCTAAGATAATCAGTATTTGCGCATTTATCTTCGTAAATTTACCGATCAAATAGATTTACCTCCATTTCGAAGCATGCCGACAAGTGCCCGTAATTCTTCTCGATCTTTAAATGAGAAATACATAACCAGAAATAGCATGCTTAGAAACGATACAACGCCAACAAACAAGCTTAAAATCGGGATTTCGTAAAACCATAAATCGCCAATTACCCGAGCAATTAATGCGGCGACTAAGGTTAAAACAAAACGACGTAAAATAGATTTCCAAGGTAGGACATGAGAGATTTTCCAATGAAACTCTCTACTTATAGCAAAAAATAAAAAGGAAACTTGAGAATAAGTAGCAATGACCGTGGCAATTGCCGGACCAATAAAAGCCCAATTAGGAAAATATAGCAAAAGAAATTTTACGAATAAAAAACTCAAACATAGGTTCAAAGCAAGGTCTATAACGCTCCCCCCAAATGCCCAAGATGCTTTCCCGACCCCTACAAGTAAGGGGTTAAAAATAGCACAGCGCANCGGTAACATTAGTAAAAAAACACCAAATACCCANGTCGAGGCACCGTATTGTGGTGGTAAATAGATGGATATGATAGAATCACAAAAGACAAGCAAAAAACTACACAGTGGTAAAACGAAAATAGACATTCCCGATACAATATTTTGCCAAAGAGTTCGAATCTTTCCCAANTCACCGACAACAAAGAGTCGGCTAAACTCTGGCACCAAAACAGAAGCAATAGCACTCAATAAAAGGGCTATAGGCATTTCGATCGCACCGAAGTGGTAATCAGCAAATGTCGAGGCTCCCAAAAAAGTTAATACCACAAATCTATCTACAGATCGCGATATAGCCCCTACAGTATCATTAANAGCTATGGTCTTAGTATATACTAAAAACTCTGTAACCCCACTAAATTCAACAACCTCTCGGTCATCCAAATCTGCCCATAAAATAATATAACCAGACACAAACCGTAAAACTCCAACTAAAGACATCAGGCCGAGAACATGNGTAGGACTTTGATCTCCCCACCATCCCCAAAGTGAAATTGAAAATATCCCCGTAGATCCAATTATCGCCAGNATNGCTTGCCACTTTGTCCGTTCGCGAGCGATTAGTATTGAATCAACAGCTCCACCTGCAACTTGGACAAATAGATACGGCAAGAATGCAAAAAGATACCCTTCAAACACATNGGAGTATTCTANNAGAAGATCTGATTGATAGAGAACCTGTNNACCACCCNTATAAACAAATAAACACATCAAACAGGCTGACAGTAGTAATACCAACCCGGCTAGAGTAGTAAGCGCTCTCGTGTTGTCTCTTTGGGGATAAAAATAAAGTGTTGCCGTTGGAATCCCGAGTAAAAAAATCGGCACGCAAGCATTACTTAACAACCAGACAGTATTGAACATCCCGCACACGTCACGATCCCAAGTCCGCGCCGCCATAGCGTATACTCCGTAAATGGCTAACGTGGATGAAGCGCGTCCAATTGCCACCCACCCTATTCTCTGCAGTAGGCTTTTACTAGTCACAATCTATTTTTCGTGCCCGCACAGCCAAGAAAGAAGGCTTATGTAGTATCTTACTAGCCATTTCATCTATACCAGACCAAACCCGATGTGGCCAACGAACGCTGAATAACGGAAATCCTATGGTTTCTAGAAATTTATTACCGATAAAATAGATTTTATCGACAACTAATCCAGCCTCTTTGCAAGTTTTCACCAAGGTCTCGGAATCAAAACTATGCAAATGAGCATTCCCCGGAGTAAGCTGATTACAATGAACGCATAGATGTTGAATTATATTCTCGCGATATGGCACGCTAATCATAAGATGACCGCCTTCTTTGATTACTCTACTAGACTCCTTTAGCGCATCAAAAACATTCTCAATATGTTCTAAAACTTCAGATAAAACCAAAGAGTCAAATACAGCATCCAGAAAAGGCAATTCATACAAATCACCTACATGAAAGTGACGAACATGGGGATATCTATCACGGGCACTTTTAACTCCCGATAGTCCTATATCGATTGGAACAATATTAACATTATACTTCAAAGCCTGATGAGACAACCAGCCGGAGCCACAACCAACATCAAGAACTTTGTATCCAGATTTCAATTCCAATTTCCTTAACAAAAACTGGATCCGCCGGAGCTCTGAGGCTCGCCAATGAGGATTAAGATGGGCTGGATCCACAATGGCCTCAGCGTCAGCAATATAATGAGACTTGTAGTCGTTTAAATATCGTTTTGTCGAACCACTCTCAATCAATAGATCGCACCGTCTTCACCATAAAGGGTAAAACCCCAAATTAATTAAAAAACAGAAAAAAANGAAAAAATATGAATTACGTATTTTTTATACAACATCAAAATCGTGTAAATCCTCTCCTGCACGATGTGAAAGAATATCTAATGCGGCACATGCCCCATCGCCGGCAGAAATTATTGCCTGAATTTTTTTCATTCTCGTGCTCCAACCAACAACATAAAGCCCCTCTATTGTAGTTCTCCCGTAACGATCGGAGAGCATCCCCTCATCTCCTTTGCCGACACCTAGTGCTTCAGCCAGCGGATTACTTGGACCAGTAGCTAAAATAAGGTAGGCTGCCTCATGAATATTTCCATCGGAGTCCACAATTTTAAATCCGTTATCATTTTTTTCTGCTGTAGTGACCTCAGCTTCTATAATACTCGCACCAAAGGAGCGCACCTGATCTCTGCTAATTCTTTGAAATTCGCTACCGGTAACTTCAGGAATACCGAGATAATTCAAAACGTTTGCCTTNTGCATTAACGTGCCGTCCTGACCAAACACCTTGACATTCATTTCTTTTTTTGAAAGGAATAAGGCAGCGCTGAGGCCGGCAGGACCATCACCAACTATAAGTACATNATCCATATATATCTCCTTTTAAACTTAAATCAGCATAAGCTGAGTGAATTCTTATACCAACACACTCTTTTTTATTTGGAAAGCTCAGGTCTCAACGGATCTGTTGCTGCACCTTCCGGCCGTTCTGATGAAGCTCGTAGGCGTAGATTTACATACGAATCGTATGTAATATTCAAATGAGGTGTCTCCAAACGAACATGGTTGTGGTAACGAGAATCATGCAAGGCATCGAGTGCGCCACTTACTAAGAGCGTTCTTTCTACAGGATAGGTAGGTTTTCCCGTTTTAAATAACTCCTGTGCATTAAGCCCAAGAAAGCTAAAATGAGGATGCGGATCCCCTTGCAGAAAAAACTCACAAGACTCAACTTTGCCTGTGACACGAGCAGCGTATCCCCAACCACGTAGCCACGATGGTCTACCATCCTCACCATTCAGCAATACCGTCGCAGCGGAAAACCCATCGTTGTACTCTAGTATAAATGCCGTTATTGATTCACAGTTATCTCGAGCAGTTCCTTCACCTTTCGGTTATATCCGATCTAATGCTGCATCAAATAATTCACCAAACCAGCGTTCCTGCTCCAGAGCCTTCCAGACATCATTTCCTTCAAGACATTGAACCGCAGAAATACCCGTTTCACCACCAATTCGGCGCTCTACCATACATTGCAACAATTCCAATCCGTGAAACCCATAGGAATCAATATTACTGTAGGCAATAGAAACAGCCTCACTCATAGGTGTTTCTATATCATGCTCCAGCCAAGGTTTACGGTATGTGAGAGGTAGGGAGGATCCAGCCATAAAGGGAACCTCCAATTCATTAGCGCGGTCATACATCCATTTAGACTGTTCCCAACTCCATGATAGATGTTTATCTGAAAACACCGGCACACTTCGTCCACATGAACCGAACACACCACAGACCTGTTCAAAAAAATACTTGCGCGGATACAAATGCTGCCCTTTTTCATTCAACGCATAGTCACCATGTTCACCTATAATTAACACACCATCAACAGCCAATTCATCCCCACCCATACACAGCGCCGCTCTAATACTGTCAAAGCGAGAAATCCCGTATTCATCTGCCAAATCCAACCCAACATCACGTTCGTGTATCTGATCGAGAAACAAAGCTACAATATCTACTTCTGGACTTAAAAGTCCAGAGTCGGTAGGAAAACCTTTTAAAAATTTGGTAAGAATAACGTCGGCATGGGAAAACGGATAATACGTGGTTACGATCGCAGCTATTTTTTTTCGCTCAATCATTTAAATTGCTCATTAAAGTTAAATCCGTAATTTCGATGACTTCACAATTTACAACCAAAGACGTCAACCATCAAACACTTGACCAAAAAGCATTTTTACAACATTTATTGTATATGGATAAAAAAGAAGACACAGAACTTATCAAACAATGGCAAGGGCAACCTGCTCCCCTACTTGGATTATTGCATGCCTTTCATAATCGTGATGGGTATATCAGCGATGACGTCATCCGCAGTGTTTCTCAAGGTCTCAACATTCCCATAGCAGAGTTATATTCTACGATTACTTTCTACCATCATTTTTCCAAAGAGTTACCCGGAAAAAGTTCTCCCCGGATCTGCACCGGTCCTATATGTTCGCTCCAAGGATCCAAGAGCTTACTAAAGGACTTCGATCATGCGGTAGAAATGCCCTGTGCGGGACGTTGTGATGCTCCAATTCCCGTGATTATAGAAGACGATGTCTTCACTTTAGCCGCTTCCGGACAGTTGACTAACCAACCGTCCCCGATTCCCAGGGATAATCCGGCGGAGATAGAAGAATGTTTATTTTCCAATTTACGAGATCCAAATCGAAAAACGCTGAGAGGTTATCAAAATACCCATGGTTACAAAGCTCTTAAAAAAGCCTGGGGGATGTCTCCATCTGAAGTTATAGAAATGGTTGAAGAGAGCGGTTTGGCCGGCCGCGGTGGTGCAGGCTTTTCTACTGGGAGAAAATGGAGAGCCGTTTTACAAGCTGAGACCAACCCGAAAACTATTATTTGCAATGCAGATGAAGGTGAACCCGGGTGCTTTAAAGATCGAACACTCTTAGATTATGACGTGCATGCAGTCATCGAAGGAATGGCAATCGCCGCACATGCTACAGGATCTACATTAGGATTTATTTATTTGCGTTATGAATATCCAGAGACTTTAAAAATTATTGAGGAGGCATTAAATGAAGCCCGACATGCAGATCTTCTTGGTGTATCCGGCTTTGACATTCATCTTCGCCGGGGAGCAGGAGCTTATATTTGCGGAGAAGAAGGATCACTAATCAATAGTCTTGAGGGTAAACACCCATATCCGAGAAATCGTCCACCATTTCCCGTGACCCATGGATTTGATCAAAAACCAACCGTAGTTAACAATGTCGAGACTTTAGCCGCAATTGCTCCGATANTTCGTAAGGGACCGGAGTGGTACAAACGTCTGGGACTTAACAATCACAACGGCACAAAACTAATNAGCCTNTCCGGCGATATAAAATATCCAGGCAACTACGAAATACCAATCGGCTTATCGCTTCCAACTCTTCTNAACGAATGGGCAGGTGGCCCCCTCACCGACAGGTCGATACAAGCGGTAACTATGGCAGGACTATCCGGCGGATTTCTTGCTGGTCAAGATTTAAACGTAAGTTTAGATGACCCGTCATTAAAGTCCTTGGGTACATTTCTGGGCGCAGGTGGAATAATGGTTTTTGATGATCGTCGAAATATGATCGAAATAGCTAAAGAAGCCATGGAGTTCTTTGCAGATGAATCTTGCGGNAAGTGCTTTCCTTGCCGAATCGGTACTCAGAGAATAACGGAACGTTTAGGAAATAATAATGTAACTATTAGCCCAAATAGTTGGATCAATGAAATTCAGGATTTGGGTGCCGTTATGAAGTCCACGAGTGCATGTGGTCTGGGCACGGCGGCACCAAATGTGAGTGACAGTCTACTTAAATATTTTCCAGAACAAATAAATCGTNATTTACAGACTGAGCAAGATNAGGNAAAATACCAATGACCGAGAAATGTCAAGGCCAAACTTCGTTCAAGCTCGACGGTAAGATCGTCTTTTTTAATGAAGGCGAAACAATTTTTGACGTATCCCAACGTAGTAATTCAGAGATACCNACTCTATGCTATGATCCACGTTTAGAGCCNTTTGGATCTTGNCGACTGTGTGTTGTNGAAGTCGAAGGTATTCGAAATCCTGTCGCATCCTGCACTACTCCTGCTCAGTCAAATATGGTGGTNAAAACAAGCACAGCAACACTTAACAAACATAGAAAAGTGTTATTGGAAATGGTTGCATCCGAAAACCGCCAAATAGATGTAGATCCACTTAGTGGATTTGCATCGCAAGAANTAAGTACGTTAATCGATCGTTATAACGCTCGNACTGGGCGTTTTGGNGGAAAGAAATCTGGTAAGATACACNCAACCGACGAAAACCCNTTCATATTGAGAGATTATGAACAGTGTATTTCCTGCAACCGTTGCGTTAGGGTTTGTGCCGAACAGGAGGGAGATTTTGCCATTTCTGCTATGGGACGTGGGTTCTCAAAGCAAATCACAACTGAGTTTAATTCTGAATTACGAGATTCCTCATGTACTTTCTGTGGACAGTGCGTACAAACTTGCCCCACGGGAGCACTTTCCGANAAAAAAGCACTAAGAGCAGTGGAGATAAACAAACCGATTAAAAAAACAAGATCTGTCTGTCCATACTGCGGTGTTGGCTGCTCCGTCGACTTGCTGACAAAAGAGAATGAGCTCGTTGGTATCCAACCAGCAATGGATGGTCCGGCTAACGAGGGTGCGCTGTGTGTAAAGGGACAATTTGCTTTCGATTTTGTCCACCACCCCGACCGTCTTAGGAACCCTTTAGTTAGAGACGAGGCGGGTATACTACGTGAAACAGATTGGGACACTGCCTTAGACAAGGCAGCGGAAGGATTTCAAAATTCCTACCATAAATATGGCCGGCATTCTATTTACGGAGTAGCTTCTGGGCGGACACCGTCAGAAGCTGATTACTGTATGCAAAAATTCGTTAGACGAGGTTACGGGACCCATTATATAGATAACTGCAGCCGTGCCTGACACGCCCCTACGGTTGCCGGTCTGGCAGCCACAATCGGCCGAGGAGCCATGTCCAATCCTTTGGTAGACATGGAAAAACCTGATGTGATTTTTTGTATTGGTACTAATATGACCGAATGTCACCCCGTTGCTGCAACACGACTAAAAAAAGCGTTAGCTCGAGGTGCCAAAATGATTGTAGCTGACCCGAGGTCTATAGAATTGTCAAAGCTGGCCGATTTATATCTTCCCCTACGAGTGGGATCAGATGTAGCTCTCCTCTTAGGTATGGCTCATGTTATCGAACGAGAGGATCTCATCGATCATAACTTTATTGCATCTCGTACGACCGAATCTGAAGCATTCCTGAGACACATTCGTCAATTCACTCCCGAATGGGCTGAAAAAATTACTGGTATTCCCGCTTTTGATATCGAAAAAGCTGCTCTGATGTATGCTCAAGCCGAAAAAGGTGCAATTTACTATACACTGGGTATAACGGAACACATTTGCGGTGTGGATAACGTACAAAGCCTTTGTAATCTTGCGCTCATGACGGGAAATCTCGGCCGTGANGGGGTTGGAATCAATCCTATGCGTGGGCAAAATAATATTCAGGGTGCTGGTGATGTTGGTGCTGTTCCTTCTAATTATCCAGGTTTTCAACCTGTTGAAAATCCGGATAATAAAGAAAAGTTTGAGAAACTTTACGGTCGAGAGATGGACGCTGAGAAGGGTATAACCAAAGTACGTGCACTCGAAGAATCGGGTAAAAGTATTTTTGCAATGCTCATCGATGGTGAGAATACGGTCGTTTCAGATCCTGATCGCTCCCATTGTGAAAAAGCACTGAAAAGTTTAGATCATTTAGTCGTTATTGATATATTTCTAACCGAGACCGCGGAACTTGCCGATGTCGTCCTTCCTGCGACCGCATGGGCGGAAACCGACGGAGTCTGTACAAATACTGAACGCCGAGTACAGCGTTTGCGACAGGCCGTACCTCCTCCTGGACAAGCTAAGCCCGATTGGTGGATTATTTCACAGATCGCTAAAAGGCTCGGTTTCGATGGCTTTGAATTTGATTCAGCAAAAGATATTTTCGAAGAGCTTTGTAGCCTTTCACCAATATACGCAGGCCTCGATTGGGATCGGATAGAATTAGGAGCCTATCAGTGGCCGGTGCCTGACAAAAATCATCCAGGGACACCTATTTTGCATCAAAACGAATTTAAAAACGGCCTTGGGATTTTTAAGGTCATCGGCTACCGAGATCCAGCCGAGACGACGAGTAACTCTTTCCCAATTTGGCTAACAACAGGCCGAAGACTACAAGCGTATCATACGAGAACACAAACCGGCAGAACTGAAGGCATGGATTACCTTCTCAACGAGGAGAGGCTTGAAATAAACCCGGAGGATATCACGTCATTAGGATTGAGAGATGGTGGATGGTGCCGAATTTTCAGTGCTCGGGGTCAAGTAGATGTAAGAGTTAAAAAGACAACTCGTTCACCTAAAGGTACTGTTTTTGCCAGTTTCAGTCTCAATGATGTACCCATTAATATACTCACTGGCTCAGGTTATGATCCCGTAACAGACACCGCCGAATTAAAAGTCTGTCCTGTCAGAATTGAAGCAATAACTACAGAGAGTTAAATACCTGTTATGAGTAACAAAAATACCCATATAAAAAAAGCTGAATACCTCGAAAACCTCTTCGGATGCACAGGACGTAAAGCCGTCGTAACTGGTGCCTCATCTGGATTGGGTGCCGAGATATCGCGTGCACTCGTTCACGCTGGAGCACAGGTAATTGGGGTAGCACGTCGAAAAGAAAAATTAGATCTACTTAGAGAGGAATTAATCGCTCAAAATGGTAGCTTCGTCTCCTGCGTAGCAGACATCCGTAATGGGGACGGAATAGATCAAATAATCGATATGGTAAATGACGCCGGAGGATGTGACATCGTAGTTGCTAATGCAGCAACAGCAGACCGGCAACTTTTGAAAAATATAAATAGGACTGACTTTGACCAATTAATTGAACTCAATCTAACTTTGCAGTGGCAGTTAGCCAAATCACTTTTCCCAACATTAGCAAATTCAGGAACTGGACGCTTCATACAAATAGCTTCAATCTATTCTCTTGGAGCTTCAGTCATCAACGGTCTCGGAGCTTACACAATATCAAAACATGCCTTATTAGGTCTAACAAGATCCCTTGCCGTTGAATGGGCCCAACACGGGATTACCGTCAACGCAATTGCTCCGGGGTATTTTCCGACGGAGATGACAGAATCCCTTTTGGCTCACAAGAAAACATCTGAAAACTTACTCCAATTCATTCCCTTGAAACGATTCGGTGATCCCACCGAACTAGCACCAGCCATCCTGTTTCTCGCCTCACCCAAAAGTAGTTATGTGACAGGTTCGACCATCTCTATCGATGGTGGTTGGTCAGCCTGGTAATCAGAATAGTGTAAAATAATTGCATCAAAAGACCATTTATTTCACACTACTTTTTCGCACGCCTGAGAGCTTTTTTGAACTCTGCCTCAATTTCCTTGCGAGCAACTATGGCATCTTTCCATACGTCAGGAAAACAGTCNAGAGCATACCCCGACCCTTTAGGACCCAACTCGACTACTGCCCATAATTCTGTCGCACGACGCTGACCGCGAATCCAAGCCTCAAGAGCATGTCGAAGAAAATTATCGCGCCACGCAATAAAATCGTTATCTAATTTTCGATTACCTGTAGTTATCGGAGTCTGACAATGACTACCTGTAAAAGTTCGAAAATGTATCAATTCGCTCGAAGATAAAAGGTCCGGACGAAATTCAGCGATACGTGGCCAAAATGTTTCCGGTCTCAATTGCTTTATGATTGCCGGGTGAGAATGATCGAAATTCATACGTAGTTTTGCTCCATATCTCTTCTCGTATTGGGTAGCCAAACTGAGCGCTTTTTCCGGAGTTTCNGTAACCGTATCGCGATGCCATTCAATTGCCGGCTTGATCTTATATTTCTTACCCGCCTCCATTACAGCACGAGCGACGCTAACAGCTTTAGGTATTAAGGTATCNTGATCACACAATTGAACATTGATATGCTTGGCTCCCGCAACTTTAAACTGCCGCATTTTCTCATCGGCCTCTGCGGAAGATCCTACATCAACACCTCCAATTAATTGTAATCCATACTTGTCACATGCTTCAGCTATCTCAGGTTGAGCACCAGCGCTGAANCCATCAAAACCTGCGTCCTTNGCAGCTTTGACTTTTCGGTTTATTGTCCACTCTTTTTCTTTGCTCGGATAATTTGTAAGCGTCCAAGCAGCTGCACAAATACGAATCTTTGGTGTCTTACTGGATTTAGCTGTAGCCATAGCTTCTTTCCCCTTTTTTTGAAAAATAGTTATTGTATTTGATAATGTCTATAAAACAATCCGTTCAGGACACGAATAAATATTAAATGATGGCGGTCTTAAAAAACCAACAAGTCCCATATTTAGGGATTTGGCCAAATCAACAGCCAAACTAGATGGACCAGAAACGGCGGCGACAAATTCAACTCCAACCGAACCCGCTTTTTGAATTATTTCAAAACTTGTTCGGCCGCTTACCAACATCAAGCTTTCGGCGGGGATTTGTTTTCCCTCAATAGCATACGAGCCAACTAGTTTATCAACNGCATTATGACGACCTACATCTTCACGCAACCTGATTAGNCTCCCCCCACAGTCNAAAAATGCCGCAGCATGCAATGAACCTGTTTTTGAAAATATCGCCTGTTCGGAACGCATAATATNAGGNAANGNACACAGAACACTTCCTTTTACAAATAGTGAACAGCCCAATTTGTCAATACGTTTTCTTAACGCNTCTATGCTTGCTTTTCCACAAATACCGCAGCTAGATGATGCATAAAAATTTCTTTTAAACTTTTGATAATCTATCTGAACACCTTTGCTTAAAGAAACATCTACAACATTACGACGATTCGGCTCTTCCGCTTGGTCACAGTANGAAATAGTTCCTATTTGATCAATAGAATCAATTATTCCCTCGGTAACAATAAAACCAGCCGCCAATTCAAAATCAGATCCTGGCGAACGCATAATTACTGCAATAGACACGCCATTGATTCGCACCTCAATAGGCTCTTCTATTGAAACAGGATCCTCGGATAGAGAAGTCTTGCCATCAAGCCATTTCGAAATCAGACGTCGACCACGGCTATCTTTATGNGGAACTTTTGAATTCACTACATCGGTCCTATCCGTTCCGACCCGCGATCTAAAGCCAACATCGAAGCATCAAAACTACGTCGGAGTAGATCGAGTTTCAGAGGTTGGGCNTCAGGCTCAGACCACATATTTTCAAATTCCTCTGGATCTTCCTGAAGATCATATAATTCACCAAGATCATGGCCATGATACACAACTAGTTTATAACGCTCGTCACGAAACATCGTGGCAGAACTATGATCTGGCTCCTCAAGCGCATCATAATATTCGCACCTAGTGTGTGGCCGATGCGTTGCGAGTGGTTTTTCTCCACGCAACATCGAAAGTAACGACCGACCTTGCATTTTCTCCGGTAAATCTATCCCTGCAATCTCAAGAATTGTCGGTGCTTTATCGATTAATTCAACTAACGCATCGCTTTGCACNCCTTTTAAAAACTGTTTTGGCCATGAAATTATTAAAGGCACGCGAACAAGGCCTTCATAAAACCTACAACCCTTTTGAATGAGCCCATGATCACCTAACATTTCTCCATGATCCGANGTAAAAATAATGACAGTATTTTCACGAATTCCGTCATCTTCTAAAACTGAGACTATTCTTCCAACTTGATCATCGATCAAGTTTATCATCGCATAGTAAGCCGCCTGTAACTCTTTCCCATCCGCTGAACGGCCTCGTTCAGGATATTTTGGATCACGAATATCTAATTCATGGGGACGCATTACCTTCGATTGAAAATCCACACATTCCAGAGCCGCCTGCTGGGAAAGATCACTATCTCTGAACAAAGGTCCTGGCATTTGTGATACATCAAATTTATCACGGTAACTAGTTGGCGGATTAAAAGGAGGATGGGGGTCGTAAATATTGACACTTGCCATCCAAGGTCGGCTCCTTGACTTCCGTATAAATTCAATAGTTTTCTCAGCACACCACGTAGTCTGATGCAATTCGGGTGGAATACCGTCGGGACTTTTAATCAAATCTCCAAGTATAAATCCCTGATCTCGAACCCAATCTGCATAACCATGTCCTTCCGGCCAGTCGTCGCGTGGCGCATGGCTATACTCCCAAAAATTATATCCATCATCCGTACGAGGTTCTATTCTTTGATAAGCACTTGCTAAATGCAATTTCCCAATTAGGCCACAATCATATCCCGCATCAGCTAAATANCTTGGAACAAGCTTTTGACCGTCAGGGAAGANACTATTCCCATTNCTNGTTAAATGTACGGTACTGGGATACATACCTGTGAGAAAGGAAGCCCGACTTGGAGTACATATGGGCGATTGGCAATAAGCATGTGTATAAGTAACTCCGTCTGCAACTAATCCGTCTATGTTTGGAGTTTCTACAAAATCATTGCCTAACGCTCCAATGGTATCATAACGCTGTTGGTCAGTGCAAATCCATAGTATATTGGGTTTTTCGGTCATCCTAGCGCAAACTCCTCTGCTCGTTGCTCCTTCCACATTAGCTGCTGCGGTGTAGAGTCGTGGGGCAAAAATAAATAGCTCGCATCTTTAATAGAAGTACCAATCACATCAATATTATCTAATTCAGCAACACCCATACCCAATGATTCAGCATAATTTAACAATCCCATTTCCATGG
>NZPK01000058.1 GCA_002693325.1 Gemmatimonadota bacterium
TTGGAGCACTACGACTAATTTCAATCGCATAAACGTATTCCGGCCCACCACGAAGGTGACGGTCGTGTATTGAAATATGGTATATACCATCGTCCGGCACAGAAAAATTATCGTATTTCGAATCCCAATTCGAGCGACGGCCAAACGTATAATCATCGGCCGCATATAACCGCGTGCCCTCTGCATTTTCAATCGAGATAAAACTATCAAGCAACGACTGACTACGACGGGCAATCACTTCAAAAGTAAGTGTGTCACCTTTCTTCGCTTCAAAACTGAAATAATCAATGTCCGCTTCCTTATCCATACGGCCATTAACCACGGATGGCACCTCTATTCGCTGAGCATTTTTAACCGTATCGTTATCATTGTCCGCTTCAATAATTATTTTTTCCTGACTAACGTAAATCGGGATTGGGTCATACAGTCCTCCATCATCAGATCTCAGTGATAGCCATTGACGTCCCGTCTCGAGCGTTAGGGGAAATGGATCAAATGTCACTTTAGTCCCCTCCTCGACACTTGCACCAATTAAGTCGAATGCAACCGGTTGATCAGCCGCAATGGCCAAGGGAAATGCATTGGTTGGGAAAGGCCGATCGATCACTTCGATAGCATAATTCCAATAAGCGTTCGACTTGTAACGTACATCCCGGACCTCCAAAAAGTATTCGCCCGTCTGTGGAATCTCAACAACAAAGTATGGGTCGGCGGCAAAATAATTATCACAAGCAGCGACCGTAGACCCTAAATGATTTTTCAAGGTTACGATAGGATCAGCATGAGTTTGAAGGTCATGAATACGGTCCTGCAATCTCATACAACGACAGTGAATTGCCAATCGCTGACCAGCTTGTCCTTTAAACTTGAAGTAATCTAGATCCTCTGGCTTTTCAAAAACTCCTGTCAAAGTGGATGGAACCTGGAACTCTTTCGCTCCNTCCATCGTGTCAGTACTAACATCATCCCAGACAACAAGATCACGCGTAATTACAATCTGACCTACGGTTGAAACTCCCCGATCGGTAAAAAGTTTAAAGTCGCGTACGCCAGGCTGAGCATCGGGACGGGCGGTGAATTTAATCGTAAGACTGGTGAGTGACGGCTCNGGNGTTTCTTCCCCTTCTTTTGANTCGGGTGGANCCGGATGAACCACTTCACCTGTTACACCATTNCCGGAAACCATTACCTTATTCGCACCCCACATACTGGAGCGTGACTTGACCACCATATCTGCACTAGTGCCNACCTGAATGGCGACTGGCTGAAGCGTCATCAACATCGGGTACGAGGTCTGCGCGATGCCCNCCGGCACCATCAAAAGTAAAATCAGCAGGCTGTTAACANNTTTNATCATCGNTTTTCCANANTCTTTACCGCACGTAAATGAATTCTTTGGCATTAATTAATGCCCANAGGACATCNCCGAGNCCTTCTTTACGCTCCGCTGCNTCAGNAANAATNCCCTTACANACGGTGAGNTCCTCGTNNGTTGGTGTCCGGGACCAGGTNGCCANAAATAACGCCGNAATGATTTCNTCGTCCGTCTTTTCGTCCGCAATCAACTTNCTAAGACGCCCATTTTTATCATCAATTTTGGCATTGATTGTATCGCCATTGAGNGTGTGCANAGCCTGTGCCAGATTCTCATCNGGAGCACGCTCGCATTCACATACACTCACCCTTCGCGGTTTTCCAAAGGTCTTAAGAAAGTAATTGTTGTAGTTGGTATCCGGNAATTCGATTGCAAGAGTNCCTAGAGGAAGGTTTGTAAACTTGGTGGTGGTGTCNGTCGCCGTATTGATTGCATCGAGAAGGGGCTCNGCCGCGATACGTTTCACTTTATAAAAAGCATAAAACTTGCCNGCGGATTTGTTAAGCTCGGTTGGTTGTGATGACAGTTGATAGAGTCGTGAATTCATGATGACTTTTACCAATTGCTTCACGTCATATTGGTGTTCTTCCAAATAGTTTGCCAAGGCTTCAAACATTTCTTCATTCGTGGCAGGATTCGTTGACCTAAGATCATCTACCGGCTCNACNAAGCCGCGGCCTANCAAATAACTNACGTAACGATTGACGATACTCTTTGCAAACCACGGATTGTCTGGCGACGCCAGCCATTTTGCCAACGGGATNCGACGATCAAGCGGATGTTCCATTTCTTCGCCATGCAGAACGGTNGGCACCATNTTTTTGCCNGTGCGNGGATGNCGAGACTCTCCACTTGGCTGNACTATCACCACCCGTTCCCGACCGAACAANCCAAACTCTTCGCTGTTCTTCGTACCNACTCGAGAAAAGAAGGCTGCCATTCCGTAATAATCTGCCTGACTAAAACTTTCAAACGGGTGATGATGGCATTTTGCACATTCCAGNCGAATCCCCATAAATAACTGACTGGTCGCTTCGGTTAANGCCGTTGGGTTGCTGTTGATTTGATAATANTTGGCTGGCCCGTTCATATACAACGACCCTTTGGCCGTAATAATCTCTTTAACAAACGNATCCATCCCTTTNTTNACACGAAACGACTCGCGAATCCAGTTATGNANTGCCCACATTCCCTGTTCNCCCAGATTGTCTGTNCTGTTACGAATCAGATCAGACCACTTCAATGTCCAGTAAGCCGCATACCGGTCATTGTAGATATCAAGGGTAGGGTCGCCGGTCAGACCCAGTAACTGATCGATCAGCTTTTCCCGTTTGGCTGGGTCTTCTTTCGATACAAATGCCGCAACCTCTTCTGGCGTCGGTAAACTGCCGACCGCATCAAAATACGCGCGACGAACAAAAGTAGCGTCGTCACAAATGGCAGATGGTGCGATCCCCAATTCTTTGAATTTCGCAATCGCGTACTCGTCCATAAAATTGTTATTCTTCCAGTCGGCCAGATCAGGCAACTCACTGTAGGGCGTTGTTACCATACAGATTTCTGCTTCGCCTTGAAAACGCACCATCACACCGGCCTGCCCCTGGCCGTTCGTCATAATTTGGCCGGTACCATTAACAGCCAGCATGCCTTCATCCAGTGAATCATACCGGGCAAGCTGAGTCACATCACGAAGAGACTCGTCCGAATACTTAGCTACTACTCGTAACTGCTGCTTCGAGCCAACGGTAGCTATTCGTCGCTTCGGATATACTTCGATAGATACCACTTCGTTTGGCTCGTTTACCGGAGCCGGCGCCCCAGCCTTCAGCCAATCGACCAAAGTGTTATACATCACCGTCCCTTCTTTAAGACGACGACCTCCTCCATGAGGAGCTTTCATAGTCGGTTTTAGTAAGAACAGGCTATTAGTGGGATCAATGAAATCAACTCGCCGCTCCAACTCGTTTTTGACAATTCCGTCATAGTCAATTTTTGAATCGAAACCAAAGACGGACAAGATAAAACCGCCTTTGCCATGCTGGCTAGCATGACAAGCACCCATATTACATCCGGCCTTGGACAGGATGGGGCCAACTGAATAATCAAAATCAACTTTTGGACTTTCTTCCACGTTAGAAACCGTCAGGGGAACCTTTGCATTCCAATCACCTACAGCAATCTGAATTTCAGCAGCGCCATTCGCATGTGCCTGAACCAATCCGGTCGAATCGACCGAAGCAACCGCATTGTCTGATGACTTATAAACGGCCGTTGCTGTGACATCGTTACTGGCCGGATCTATTTGGCCTTCTATGAGCTGAGTGATAACCAGCTGTGTTTGAGCATATTTATCCCGCAGCTCAACTACACTTGGCTCGACAGCATACTCGGCAGCTGCCAGAGGGAAACACACAAGACAAAATGTCGAGCCAATGAATTGATGGAGTCGCATGGTTTTCAGGTGGGAAATATAGGCGGGATTAAGATACCTATATTCTAATTGAAAAAGCACAAATATCGGTCTAGTTATTGGGGGCCAACTGACGAATATTTTTATTCTGACACCGCCCAATCGATAGCATTCTTCAGCAGAATGTTCATCTGAATCTGTTCAAACTCACCAACATGTCCTAGTGACGTATAGAATGCCTTACCGCCAAATTTGGTTTTGTTGGTCCACGCAATCGGCTCTGTAGGCTCACCATCGATCGTACCGGTGAGAATTGCATGCGTGCTATCGGCAATTGGATTTACGATATATAGCGAACCGGTGCCGTCAAAGGAATCAACATCTACACCTTCCAGGATAGGATGGTCAGCCAATTTCTTTATCGTCACCGCTTTCCCTGCTCCATGGTGACCAGTATAACTTCCGCCCCAGACTTCGGCATCAAATCCTTCCCATACCATATGGCCCTCTGGCGCCTCGACACCACGTAATGAAAATGCATGATTGGCTGTGCGAATACCAACGACCGGTTTACCAGCTTTGATATGTTCTTCAACGGCTTTAAAGTCTTTTGCCTGAAGAGCCCGTCGGCGAACGCTAACCAATAAGACATCAGCATCTTTCAAAGCCTGAGCGGTACCAGGAATATCATCACGCTTACCTTGGCCTTCTTCATCACAATGCAAAATCGTTACTTTATACTCTTTGCCTAGATGTTCTAAAGCGAATTTCGGCAATGTTTCATTAGTCACATATTCTCGTTCCGCTATCAGCATCACAACATGAGGACGAGTATCGTTCTTGAATTGGAAAGGCTCGTCTCCAAGCAATTGATTACTTGTCATCGTCGGGCAGACCCATTTTTCAATGTGCTCAATAATCAAATCGGTTCCGGTAAAATGGCTGACATAAGGCTTCATCTTGGGATTGTACATCGTATCAGTCAGATCACGACACAAAACAACGTTTTTCCCGTTGGAAGCCAAACGCCGGAGACCAAACGGGCGTCCGAGAACACACATATTAGTGTGAACACCTACAAGAATAACATTCTTAATACCCTCTGCTTCCATGACATTCCAAATCTCAACGCCACTATCACTGATGACGTCGTTCTTGTGAATATCGAGCAGGTCCGTCTGTCTTGTCCAGGGGGCTCTGGGGTTCAGCCCCTTCGCTGCAAGTTCTTTTGCCCACGCTTCATGTTCGGCAGGATCATCATCCTCTCCCCCGTCTGTCTGATCGATAGGATAAGCGCCTTGCTCTTCTTCAGGAATACTGTAGCACCATTCCGCAATCTGCTTTGGTAAATTGGACGCCATTGGGGCAGCCTGTGCTCGCTTACGCCCTGGATGATCCTCATAAGGTTTCATACAGCTACTGGGAGCATGAATGATCAACGAACCATTTTTCCGCGCGGTTTTCAAAAACTGGTTCATTCGAGGTGCCACTTCAGCTCCTCTGCGGGTCGCATTCAGGCAATGGTGCAAATCCCACATATCGCAAACGATGACAGCCGTTTCAGAAGCGTTCCAGGCCTCCTTTTGATACACTGGCTGAAATCGCACATTCTCATCCGATGTCGGCATCAGGGAACGTTTTGTAATATCAAAACTGCCTTTGTCAGCAGCCATTGTAAAAGACGTTGAGAATAATAATAAAGCGGCGAACAATGTCTTCAGTCGCATGGTATGAAATCAATCTGTGCTGGAGTTGAAACGAAGTTTTTACTCTTCCGTTTATACCATACGTCGAAGTGGACTTTNATTGAAAANACGNCNGGCTAANAACAAGAATTCTTACTCCTGTTGGGCCGGCGACTCGTCTTTTGTCTTTTCTATAAGCGCTTTTGCTGCCACGTTAAATTGAGCCCAGACCTCTTCATCAAAATCAGCCGTTCGTTTTCCGACGCTATTAAATTCCAAAAAGAATTCTCCGTCACGCTTCACGGTTGTCTTACTCGTTCCGCCTGTTGAATTCATGACTTGTTCACTGAAATACTCATCCGTTTTAGGTATCACGCCCGAAGTGAAAAACCAGCGAAGCGTACGAGGCTCCAACTTGGAAATCACACCGATTCGATATCGATAACTATCTGGTAATTTTGTAGATCGAGATTTACTGAAAGACACTCCTAAAAACGCATCATACTGACCATCAACCTCGACCATGTAGTATCCATCCTCCTCAAACATCNTGCTCATNCCTTTTACGGCGCCNGTCTTAGAATCCGCTTTGAAAATCGACTTGCTGGATGTTGGNGTTTCCTCAATCTTCCCNTCNGCTGTTACCTGCTTGCGTACTCCGGTTACCTCCGTCATGGAATTAAGTTTTGCATACCANTCGTTGAAAGTTTCAACATTCAGATATTGCGTGGCCCCGTCTGCGGACAACTTGACTGGTGTAATTTTTTGGAAGGGTGTAGGCTTGAAGGTGTCTGGCGCCGCCATGCCATTGGCTTCCATATTAAATATTTTGTACCGTCCATCGATCTTTTTTAATTCCATCAGAATTGCCACTTTTCGTTTTTCGGTTATTCCTGAGACTATCAAGAAATCGCCCGACTTTTCCCANTTCCCAATCAGGTCATCATTCTCCTCTCCAATTGACCCCAAAAACTCTCCGCCGGGTNAAAGGTAATATTGCATTGTTCTTCCTTGATTGATGAGGATACTNACATAAGACTCAACATCTTTTTTCGCGTCTTCCGGCAAAATTAANCCCTTTTGTTCNTAGACCTGTTTTTTCAACGTNGCGCCTGACAAGTGAGATTCGATTGGGGCAGGGATGTTCTCCATTTTTTCGAATGTCTGGCCACCTAAAGGAACATTTGCTAGCCGTAATTTATCCGGCGTTAATTCTTTTAACACCAATTGACGTTTTTCGGGNACCAGTTGCANTCCATCGCTACCGGCAAGTCGGTGAAGAATNAGCGAGTCATCAGCTAAGGCCCAGTGACCCACAGCCCAAACCGACTCGGTCAAAGAAAATGATGCTGAGAAGTAATGCACCGAAATAAACCAACCATCCTTCCGGTACCGAACCATCGTNGATCCCGCATCAGATTTTGAAACCCACGTACCCACCANNGGTGATACTAACTTCTGAAGCTTGGGCTTTTCCTGCCCTTCCGAGGCGGGAGATAGAACAAGNAACGTTAATAAAACAANNCTTGTCAATAAATAACGCATGAATTTGACTCCGGGCGAGGACGCTAGAATGGAAGTTGCACTAATCATCTATGATCAACGATTAGTCATTACCCGGGCCAGTGTTAAATGGNCCACATTGTATGTGGGTCTGTATTATATCTGCCACAAGAAACAAAAATGCTNGCAGACGGCTTCATGTCTGATCTTAAGAATAGATATAGCTCNAACCAATCTGGATTGACTCAAACTAAACCAGCTCAGGAATCATCTTTCCCTGATCCAGCAAATATTGTGGCCGGCCGGTAGGGTCATCAATTGTCGTACGATCAGCCAGAATGCCAAGATTATGATAGAGCGTGTACAGGGCATCTTGATAATGTATTGGGCGACTGGTTGCTTCACCGGCAAGCTTGTCGGTCGAGCCGATTACCTGACCAACTTTCATCTTGCCTCCAGCGAAGATTGCCGGGGCTACACGAGGCCAATGGTCACGGCCTGCTTTGGCATTGATCTTTGGCGTACGCCCAAATTCACCCCAGAGAACAATCGAAACATCATCGAGCATCCCTCGTGACTGCAGATCTTTCATAAACGTTACAATCGCATGGTCAACAATTGGCAATGTATATTTCATCCGNTTGAAGTTGTCCGAGTGNGTATCNAAATCGCTNAANGTNACACTNATACATCGAACGCCNGCTTCCANTAGTCGGCGGGTCATTAGCAACTTCAAAGCAGCTTTCGGTTCATCCGCGGTGCTAAATCGCTGACTGCTAACCGACCACTTGGGCTTGTACTGCTCCACCACTTTNGGATCTTCTTTCGANAGATCCAGAGCATTNGCGAACTGTCCTGACAACAGNATGCCGGTCGCTTGCTGCGAGAATCGATCCATTGCGTCCATCATGCCGCTGGCGTCAACTTCGCGCCTAATTTTATCCAGTCCCGCTAAAAGTGTATTACGGTTAGCAAGACGATCTGCATTCAACTCTGCATTCAGCGAAAGGCTGGTCGTATGATTTGAACCTAATCGAGACAGTTCACCCTGCATCCCCGTTTCCAGTGGGCGACTGAATATATCTGAAAGGTCCGGACGAAACGGTTTATAAGATGGCCCCAAAAACCCTGGTCGCCCGCTGTTCCGAACCAAAGGCCGGCCCTGCATCAAGTCGACATAGGTTGGCGCTGGATCCGTGACTTTCCCAAGCAACTTGGTTAAAACACAACCCATGGCCGGGCGACCACCAAAGCCTTCCATATCCTTGGTCGAAAAACCAGACATACACTGGAATGCGTCGTGCCGACCTTCCGCACCAACCATACTACGAACAAAGGCAAACTGATCCGCATGTTGAGCCATCTGTGGCATTAATTCACAGATCTGGAAACCTGGCAAGTTAGTCGAAATCGGCTGGAAAATACCACGAGTTTCGGCAGGAGCCTCTGGCTTCATATCGATCGTATCCATCTGTGGCGGACCGCCATCGAGGTGGATATTGACGATCGCTTTATTGGATGATCCAATACCGGCCTGCGCTTCGAGACGTAATAAATCTGCAAGCGTCAGGCCAACCATACCGGCTGCACCTGCCGTCAAAAAGTCGCGACGGGAAACACCATCACAATGTCTGACTGTTTTGCCTGTAAACTTAAACACGTTGTTTATCCCTTACATCCATTCCCTGATTGGACGGCCTTCAATTAAACGAATTGGTCGACTGTCAGGAGCGTGAGCGATCATGTCTATTGGCATTCCCAACTTCGAGTAAACGGTTGCGGCGATATCTTCCGTAAAATATTCATCCTTGGAAACATAGCCGCCTTCATTATCCGTGGCCCCTAAGATCGTTCCTGCAGGTACTCCAGCTCCAGCCATTAAAGCAAACCCTGTACTCGCCCAGTGGTCTCGACCGCTGGCTGAGTTGATCTTTGGAGTACGACCGAAGTCGGTGAACCAGCAGACAAGTGTTGTCTCTAAAAGCCCTCGTTGCTCAAGATCAATAATCAATTGAGGAATCGCCTGGTCAACAGGAGGCATCCGGCCTTTAAGGCCTTTGAAATTATTTTGGTGGGTGTCCCAACCCCCATCAGTCACCGTGACAAATCGAACTCCGGATTCGATTAAGCGGCGCGCCATCAAACAACTTTGACCAAGTCGATTTTTACCATAAGCTTCCCTTAGTGCGTCTTCTTCAGCATCAATCGCAAAAGCCTTCTTGGTTTCCGGCGCTGTGATCATGTTCAAAGCTGCTTCATAATGCTCGTCTAATGCAGCAAAAGCTTCCTGTTGCAGGTCGGTCTTACGCTGAAGAGCATCCAGCTTCGACAAAGCATTTTTACGACGATCGATACGTTCGAATGTCACACCCTGGGGGGGAGTAATATCGCGAACAACAAAACTTTCAGCCGATGGATCTGATGAAATTTCAAAAGGGTTGTATTCCAGACCCAGAATACCGGACGTGCCACCACCAAACCGACGGTCTATTTGATCACCCAATTGAATAAACGGAGGCATCGCCGTTTTGAAGCCATGAAACTGGCTTACAACACTGCCATAAGTGGGGTAACCGATAGCCTGATTAAACTTGCGACCACTCATCACATACTGATCCGCATGCCCATGGCTACCATTTTTAGGGTTCCAACCACGTAATACAGAAAACTTATCCGCGTGTTTTGCCAGATTAGGGCAAACCTCAGTAAACTTCACTCCTGGAAGAGCAGTATCAATAACACCAAATTCACCTCGAACACTTGTTGGTGCATCAGGCTTTGGGTCCAACGTATCATGATGGCTTGTCCCACCCCGAGTCCAAATCAGAATGCAATTATTTGGTGTCTTTTGAGCAGCATTTGCTTGAAGAAACTGCGGTAGTGCGAGCCCAAGACCAGATAACGCGCCGACCTCAAGAAAGTTACGGCGACTCACTCCATCACAGTACTTTTGACTCATCGTTTTTCCAATTTCAATTAATCAACGGCAAATACTTAAGGCTTATCTAAATAATATCAGACACGCTAATCAGACACTATAAGAATCGGCGATCAAGCCATCTCAAAACCAGCTCTCGCGTTCCCCAATCGAGGGGTTTTAGGCCAATAACTTTGTAATAACCTTACTTTGGTCGGTCTGAACAAGACGGCGTTTTTGGCCATTATGTTCAAAATAAAGGCCCTCGGGATCGAGGCCGAACAGGTGAAATAATGTGTGATGATAGTCGTAGTGATTGACAATATCTTCAACTGCTTTATGACTGAAGTCATCGGTTGCCCCATGAACATAACCGCCTTTGAATCCGCCGCCGGCAACCCATTGAGTAAACCCGTAGGTATTATGATCACGGCCAATATTCTGCTTTCCAGTGTCATTTTGAATCACGGGAAGCCGGCCCATCTCGCCACCCCAGTGCACAATCGTCTCATCAATTAAGCCCCGGCGTTTCAAATCTGTTACCAACGCTGCGGACGGTTGGTCGACTTTCATACAAGCATTAGGAAGCGACTTGAGAATTGATCCGTGATGATCCCAGAATTGGTTCTGTGTAAAGACCTGCACAAATCGAACGCCACGTTCTACCATTCGTCGAGCGATCAGACACCGAGTACCAAAGTCCTTGGTCTCTGGTCGGTCAATGCCATAGAGCTTCTTTGTCTCTTCCGTTTCACCACTTAAATCCATTGCTTCAACGGCAGCCG
>NZPK01000059.1 GCA_002693325.1 Gemmatimonadota bacterium
ACCTTACAGAAATTTGTAGAGACGCATTTTCTTTCTTTAAAACTCTTCAATGAAACGCAAGAAATTCTAAAACGAAGCCCCAAGTTGAACAATAGCCAATCGGCCGATTTCAGGTGCACCAACAAACTCACGATGTTCGTTGTTTAGTGCATTAGAGACGTTCAATGTGAGACGCATATTGTAGTCAAGAGGCAATTGATAGCCAAAATTCAAATCGAGGACAGTATAAGCATCAACCGGCCCAAATGTACTACTCGAATAATAACCTGAGTTTGCCTTAAAACCGCCATTATACCTCATGCGAGCTCCGAGATTAAAGCCAACACTGGGCAGGCTGTAACTACCCCCCAAGTTGAATTTTACTTTCGGCGCATTAAGCGAAATATCTCCTACGCCATCGACATTTGGAAAATAATTTTCGTCTACAATAGACATGCTTCCAGAAACCATCAATACATCCGAAGCATAGTACGCCAATCGAACATCTAACCCGCTAGTTTTAACTTCGCCAAAGGATCGGTAAGTACCAATGACGGCTAAGGGGTCATTAGCTTCATTGGGCGAAACAGTTCCTAAAGGAATTCGCGCTGCTCCACTCACAACCAGACCCACAACTTCATCTATGGCTGTACCGTTCCCATTGCCCCCTAATGCCTCCCCATCTAAACCGGCCACCGCAACGGCAATCTGCGCATTGTTTGGATCAGCCATGGTAGCCGCAATTGCGGGAGTAATGGCAGTTTGCAACGCTGTGGGATCCAAGAAGACATTAGGNGTTTCTATTCCGATGCTGCCAACGAAATTTTTTGTCGTAGTGCTNTAAGCATCGGCNGCTACAACAAGCTTATTTCCTATAACCCCCTTATAACCCAATTCTAACGTCTCAGTCGTAGTAGGTGGCGTCATAGGAACATCAGCTACATCATCAGCAGGATTAAANCCNCCNACGCCATCAAACGTCATNAGNGTATTGTCCAAACCCGCCANTTGTTCCGGAATCAAATTGGGTAGTAATTGAGCTAAGCCAGATGCTGTAGCGGCTGCCGTTGCCGCATCGAGCCCCTGAGCCTGTAATGAGCCCGTAGCGATATCAGTGAATTGGGGTATAAATCCCGCCAATACAGCNTGTCGCGCGGTCCCCCACATTATAGCATTCATAGTTGGATCACCCATATTCCAGTAGTGGTCAAGACCTAATCCTGCTACNGCCGATAAGGGAGTCCTGAACTGTGGCCGGCCGTCACTAGCGCGATTAAATGAAAAGCCTCCATTGCTTCCTGTTTGGTATGTGCCTTGGGCTCGGATATCTATAGGNGCCAAGCCGAAATTCCCAAGCCCGTAAGGATCCACTGCTTGCCTAAGATCGAGATACATACTGTTGTTGCCAGGAGTAGAATATGCGCTATTAAACGTCAAGCGAAGCGTTTGTGTTTCTGTAGGTTTGTAAACCACCGCAGCTCTAGGACTAATTTGTGCGTCGGCTACTCGATTGTGTTCATCATACCGTCCTGCTAATACCAGCTCAATCTGATCCGTCAAAGCCGTCTCACTCTGCAGGTAGACACCGAATTCATTTATATCATCATCATTCTCATTTGCCCCGTTAATAGATCCTTCTGTATCAGGACGGGTTCTCAGCACATCAGCCCCATAAGTAAAACTCTGACGGTCACCCATCTGATAAGAATGCTGAAGTTGATAGACCGACAACGTCGACTTGTCAATAATAGGACCACCGCTTTGCAGTAAATAAGTGTCACCGGAATCAGTCCAGTTCTGGTAGGCTTGGAAAAATAGGCCCTTATATGAGACCCGACCCTGATAATATCCACCCTTCCATCCGTCAGCCAACCCAGCTCCAATGCCCGTCATCTCAATATTACTTGCGTCATTATACCCCCCAGACACTACAGCCGTGAGATCCTCGCTATGGCGGTAATCAAAGCGTAATTCTGCGGATTGACGGGACAAATCGAAATCTCGCGCACCTATTCTTACTGAAGAAGGGTCTGCTCCNCCAGCAATTGCAGCATCACGACGAGCTTGCTCACCAGGATCGGTGTATTTCCAATCTGTTCCAGTATGCTGCTGAGCAGAGACCTTATAGCCTAATTTATTGTTTACTTTTCCTGCATGCCGAAACCCAAGCTTAAAAACACTTCTCTCACCCATGCCCAGATTAACTTCAGTTCCTTGNTCATCTAAGGGCGAACGCGTAATAATGTGCATTACTCCATTGGCACTATTAGGGCCATATAAAGCTGCACCTGGTCCCAATACGACTTCAATCCTTCCAATGTCTGAATTCGTTACAGGTATGAAATTGTAGGCATTAAACCTCAGAGACGGTACTCGGGCAATCCGATTATCTGTTAGNGTTAGTAAAGAGCCTGAGAAGATATTATTGAATCCACGAACAACTACATTGCTCTGAGCAATTCCAGTCTGAGAAAAATCAACAGCGGGAAGATCNCGAACATGATCAGCAACAGTTAAGACAGGCTTAGCTCGAATTTCATCCGAATCTACAATCGCAACCGANGCTGGCGCATCCAGTATTTTCTCCCGTTTCCGTGAGGCCGAGACAACACTTTGCCCCATTAAAATAACCGTTTCCTGGAGCCGGATATCGCGTTTCAAAACTGACCCGTTAGCCACCGTTATCTGCTCTTCTACGTCCGCACCATCATACCCCACATGCGTGACCCGCAAAATATAGGTTCCGGAAGGCAAAGAGCCGATAGAGTAACGTCCTTGCGAGTCCGTTATCTGTCCAACTTTACCACCCTTTAATCCAACCCCTTCGATTACTATATTGGCTCCTACGATCGGATCCCCTTCAGCATCTATAACGCTACCTGTCACTCGACTAACTTGCTGGCCAAATGCCGGCATAACTAAAAAAANACAGAAAAGAAAACTCCATAGCTTTGCCATAAATCCCTCCCAGAATCTGACAATGAGTATTGTTACAAACCCGTAGGCAGTAAGTTAAGATATTGTTGCTAATTTGCCTACGATCAAATGATGTATTTCTTTTAAGAAACAATTGCTAATTNGATGTCCTGATTCATTGTTCCTGTTGAGTCACCCCTTAGTGAAGAAAGAGTTACTATGTCTAAGTCACTAAAAATCGCATTCGTAGGCTGTGGTGCTATCGCCGATTATCATTTAAAGGGGTTGAAAAGTAATGTTCCACGCGCTGAAGTGGTTGCCTGCGTAGATACAGACATTGAAAAGGCTAAGGCCTATGAGAAGCTAACAGGTGGACGTGCGTTTTCGTCNATTGAAGAAGCTCTAGTAGCTGTAGATTTTGATGCAGTGGATCTAATGCTTCCTCACGATCTTCATGAAGCAATTACGATTCAATGTCTAAACGCCGGCAAACATGTGCTACTAGAGAAACCGATCGCTCCAACAATTGAGGCCTGCGAACGGATTTTGAAAGTAGCTAAGCATAGCGACCGTGTTTTTATGGTTGCAGAAAATTCTCAATATTGGCCGGAAATTGTCGAAGCAAAGCGACTTATCGAAGACGGTCGGATAGGCGATATTATCACNGCACGGGCAGCATTCATCTACGAATTTGATTCATATTGGTTTAAAGAAGCTCGTCCCTGGCGATACGAAAAAGACCGCACTGGCGGCGGAATTACTATCGATGGTGGGTCTCATTGGATACGGCCCTTAAGGATGTGGTTGGGAGAAATTAGCGAAGTAGTCGGTACACTGGGCCATCCACTCAAACAAATGGAAGGTGAATCTTTAGCTCGTGCGCTCTTTNGTTTTGAATCTGGATCTATTGCTCAGTTTGATGCGATGATGATCGATACGGTTTTTGCTCCCGATCCATGGTGGCGAATCACAGGCACTAAGGGAGAAATCACAATTCAAGCGAGTCTCGACGGATCCGAACTGTGGTTATGGACGAAGGAACACAGAGAAGGGAAAAAACTATTTTCCAGCCCTGGATATACAGCCTCTTTCGGAGGNGAACTTGCAGATTTCGCCGAGGCAATCCTAGACGACAAGCCATTAGCCGCTGAACCTGAATTTGCCCTCGGTGAATTGCGTACAGCCCTTGCCTTATACCGATCCGCTGAAACCCGTCATTGGGAAAAAGTATGGCAGTAAAAGCTTGCTGATACTGCACATATTAAATATATTCATCTCCCGTACAAATAGTCTCTATTTTGTATTTTCAAACACCGAGACCGAACTAGCTTTAGCCTCAAAAGANGACCCATTCGAACTCATCAACCATTAGAGAAAGCATATTGAGGATGTCTAAAAAATACGTCTACTTGTTTGGCACGAAAAAATCCGAGGGCGACCAGAGCATGAANAATTTACTGGGAGGTAAAGGTGCCAATCTCGCCGAAATGTCTACTATGGGTCTACCTGTTCCAGCAGGGTTTACCATCACCACTGAGGTCTGCACATACTATTACGGGCATAAGAAATCCTATCCCAAAGAATTGCCTAAGCAAATTGACGTTGCAATCCGTGAAGTTGAAAAAACTATGGGAGCGACCTTTGGAGACCCAAGAAACCCACTTCTTCTGTCAGTCAGATCTGGTGCACGTGTATCGATGCCAGGCATGATGGAAACAGTCCTAAACCTGGGTCTCAATGATAAAATTGTCGAAGGCTTAGTAAAACAATCCGGTGATGCACGTTTTTGCTATGATGTTTATCGGCGTTTTGTACAGATGTACGGCGATGTAGTGATGGGAATGCGCCCTGAGGGAAATGAGATCGATCCATTCGAGCAACTTCTTGAGAAAAAGAAACACAAGCGTGGTGTCGAATTAGATAGTGACTTGTTAGCGGAAGACCTCAAAGAACTAGTTGCAGAATTTAAAGCTGAAATNAAAAAACGTCTGAAACGTACGTTCCCAGAAGATCCAAAAGAACAGCTGAACGGAGCCGTTGGCGCTGTTTTCGGATCTTGGCAGGGAGATCGTGCTATTCGATACCGTGAGATAGAAGGGATTCCTCACGACTGGGGAACGGCCGTAAATGTTCAATCTATGGTCTACGGGAATATNGGTAACGACTGTGCTACTGGGGTCGCCTTTANTCGCGATCCTTCTACTGGAAAAAACAAGTTGTATGGTGAGTTTCTNACGAATGCCCAAGGNGANGATGTTGTTGCAGGTATCCGCACGCCAGAGCCGATAACCAAACTTCGCCGTTTGCAACCCAAGGCCTACCAAGAGTTCTTGAAAGTTTGTAGCCTTCTTGAGAAGCATTATAAAGATATGCAAGATATGGAGTTTACAATTCAAAAAGGCAAACTTTGGATGTTGCAGACTAGAAGCGGAAAACGCACTGCTGCAGCGGCTGTAAAAATTGCTGTTGACATGGTAAACGAACGGCTGATTAATAAGAAAACCGCCATAGCAAGAGTAGACCCCAACGACCTAGATCAGTTATTGCACCCTACATTTGCTACTGGTAAGAAGACCGAAGTGATCGGTAGAGGTCTACCCGCCTCACCAGGTGCTTCGAGTGGCATAGTTGTTTTTCAAGCGGATGAAGCAGAAGCTCTCGCAGCAAAAGGCCAAAAAGCTATTCTGGTTAGGTTAGAGACATCGCCCGAAGATATCGGTGGAATGCATGCAGCCCAAGGTATTTTGACTGCCCGCG
Source organism: Gemmatimonadota bacterium (assembly GCA_002693325.1). GTDB lineage: Bacteria > Latescibacterota > UBA2968 > UBA8231 > UBA8231. The sequence continues at coordinate 5,653 of NZPK01000059.1, forward strand.
GCGGAATGACAAGCCACGCCGCCGTTGTCGCACGTGGTATGGGTAAATGTTGCGTAGCCGGGTGTGATGATATCTCCATCGACTACAAAAAGAATCGCTTCGTTGCTGCAGGAAAAACGGTTAAAAAAGGAGATTGGGTCTCTCTGGACGGTACCTCCGGAGAAGTTATGTTGGGTGAAGTAGAGACTCAGGAAGCCCGATTCTCAAAGGAATTTGCCGTTTTGATGAAATGGGCAGATCAAGTTCGGAAATTAAAAGTAAGAACTAACGCTGACTCGCCGCATGATTCAGAAGTAGCACGGAAATTTGGTGCAGAAGGCATTGGTCTTTGCAGGACAGAGCACATGTTCTTCGAAGGGGATCGAATAGTAGCCGTACGCGAAATGATTCTAGCCGACGATGAAAAAGGTAGACGTCGTGCACTTACAAAATTGAAACCTATGCAACGCAAAGATTTCGAAGGAATTTTTAAAGCTATGAACGGTCTTCCCGTTACGATCCGCCTTCTAGATCCTCCGCTTCACGAATTCCTTCCTCATGAGGTAACTCAACAAAAAGAGATGGCAGCTCAAATGAAGGTGCCTCTCAGACAGATCAAGAATAAAATTGATTCTCTCCATGAATTCAATCCAATGTTAGGGCACAGAGGTTGTCGTTTAGGCGTAACTTACCCTGAAATCTACGAAATGCAGGTAGAAGCAATATTTGAAGCATCCGTACGAGCCAAGAAAAAGAAAATCAAAGCGTTGCCAGAAATAATGATTCCGCTCGTAGGCACTCTTCGTGAACTCTCGGATCTGAAGGCCATGATAAACCGCGTGGCTAAAGCCGTAACCAAAAAAGCAAATATCAAGCTTGATTACAGTATAGGAACGATGATAGAAATCCCACGGGCAGCACTGGTCGCTGACCAAATCGCTAGCGAAGCCGAGTTTTTTAGTTTCGGCACAAACGACTTAACACAACTTACATTTGGCTACAGTCGTGATGACGCAGGAAAATTTCTTCCAGAATATGTTAGTAGCGGAATCTTAGACAACGATCCATTCCAAAGTCTAGATAGTGAGGGTGTTGGGCAATTGGTTCAAATGGGTACTCAGCGAGGAAGGTCTACTCGAAAAAGACTCAAAGTTGGTATTTGTGGTGAGCACGGAGGGGATCCTGACTCTGTCAATTTCTGCCACAACGTTGGTCTGGATTATGTATCATGCTCACCCTTTAGAGTACCAATAGCACGCTTGGCTGCTGCACAAGCTGCATTAAAATGAGAACGGATCTCATTCAGTGAGCAAAATTATTGCAATAGCAAACCAAAAAGGCGGCGTAGGCAAAACGACTACAGCCGTCAATTTGGCTGCATCCTTAGCGGTGGCTGAACAAAAAACCCTATTGGTGGACATGGATCCTCAAGCAAATGCTACCTCGGGATGTGGCTTTGCAGATTCAGATGAAATCGAGCCCCAAAATATCTATCATGCTCTTTTGGGACACAAAGAACCGAGTCAAGTAACGAGGGATACCGATATATCCTACCTTGCATTGATGCCTTCCCATGTCAATCTTGCCGGTGCAGAAGTAGAAATGGTAAACCTCATTGCTCGAGAACAGAAGTTAGAGAATCTACTTTCTTCCGAGCTTGATAAATACGCCTACATTATAATCGATTGTCCGCCTTCACTTGGTTTACTTACGATCAATGCATTGACCGCAGCAAATTCAGTGTTAATTCCAATTCAGTGCGAATACTATGCATTAGAAGGGCTCGGAAAGTTACTAAACACGGTTCGTTTAATCCAACGACATTTGAATCCGGAACTCCAAATTGCAGGTGTGCTGTTGACGATGTTTGACGGACGATTGAACCTTTCGCGCCAAGTCGCTTCTGAAGTAAAGTCATATTTCGGTAATAAGGTGTATAAGACTGCTATTACGCGAAACGTCAGGCTCGCCGAAGCTCCGAGTCATGGTCAGCCTATTGTTCTCTACGATATTCTGTCACCGGGAGCACAAAACTATATGAGCTTAGCAGGGGAAGTTATAAATCATGGCTAAGCGATCGGTCTTAGGCCGTGGTATAAACGCCCTTATTCCAAACCAACCGGGCGATGTGACGGAAACCACTGATGGCAAACAGATTATTTATCTTGACGTAGATGATATCAAGCCCAATCCATTTCAGGCTCGTACTGAATTTAATCCTCAACTGATAGAAGAATTAGCACTATCTATCCAGGAAAAGGGTGTTATACAACCAATTTCTGTCAACCTTGTTGGTAAAGATTATATACTTATTGCTGGAGAGCGTAGGTGGAGGGCAACTCGCAAAGCTGGTATAGATACCATTCCAGCTATAGTACATGAAGTCGAATCCGATCAGGATTTGATGGAACTTTCTTTGATAGAGAATATCCAGCGAGAAAACCTTTCACCTATAGAAGAGGCTGAAGGGTATAGAGCTTTAATTGACGTTTGTTTTTTAACTCAAGAACAAGTTGCGCAAAAGGTAGGTAAAAATCGCTCAACAATCGCCAATTTGCTGCGTCTGCTTAATTTGTCCGACGAAATCCAAGAATACCTCCGTCATGGGGAACTTCAGATGGGACATGCCAGAGCTTTACTTGGCCTCGAGAATGAAAAAGATCGTATTGAACTCGCAAAGAGAGCTGTAAAAGAGAACCTCTCAGCAAGACAAATCGAAGATACGGTGGGTAGTAAACGTAAAAAGCAGGAAAAGACAAACACTGGTATCACTTCATCTAATGAAAAAGAAATACTACTTTTACGTGCACAAGAGGAAAAGCTTCGATTGNGTTTTGGAACCGGTGTACGTATTCGAGGTAANGGAAAAAAGGGTCGCATCGAAATTGATTTTTATGACTCTGATGACTTAGATCGTATCTTGGAAATCCTCGACGACCACGGCGAATGAATGATTCGGTCTGTACCTTTTATATTCACCGCGTTACTAATGTGCGGATGTACTTTTATCCACCAAGATCAACCTAATACGCCTCCCTACGTCAAGACAAGCCGAGTAGTTTGCATAAGCCCAGAGGGCATTCGCGATACTTTATCAGTTAATACACAATGCTCATTGAATCGTGGTGGCGAAATGGAACTTTATGTTTTTGCTAACGACCAAGANGATGACCCTCTANCATACCATTGGACTTCCTACGGTTCGGGTACATTCCGAGANTCCACNNCGGCACAAACTTCATGGTTTGCTCCCAANTCGACTGATAATGATTTCACGCAATACTCACTGACATTGACGATAAAAGATCGTGATTGTCAGGCAATCAATTCTGTTACTGAACGCAGAGCATGNCAGGAAGAAGATGTGAAAGAGCAACTTTCCTTTCTGGTAAACGTAACACAACGTCCGCCAAAAGTTTATGCGCCATCAGACACAACAATTTCATTACAAGAGTCTTCATCGGCATATCTCGAAGCCTGGGCTCAAGATCCTGACGGAGATGTTTTATCTTACAAGTGGATTCTGATCGATTCCATCACAGACACAGAGGAGATATTACCAAGTGACTCACTAATCGATGAGGACACCGGTAGAGTTGTAGGGTCTCGAGTAATCTTCGAAAATCCCATCCAAGGAGTTGTGAAGGTCGGTCTCTTAGTGAGTGACGGACAAAGCGATGTTGAAAAAAAGATCCAGGTGAAATTTATTGATTCAGATCCCCTTTAAAAAAACTACCGTGGATAATCAATAAATACATAAATCACCAACCCAGTTTCAAAGCCTAAGATCCAACATGAAAAGATATTTTTAGTACATTCACTGCGCATTTAGGATATATTTTACACAATAATTATATCGAATACTACTGAGGTCGAAGAGCAAACGTATAAAAATTCGTAACCCTAGGAAATTTTTACTTATTATTTAAAAACTGGTTTAGCGTCAGGTCTTTTTCGCATAAATAAATAGATCATCTATTTTACTGAGAGATACTGTAACTGTTCTTGGCGTATTTCGCAACGCATCTGAGCATTCCGCCGTTGGATCTCAACATGTTCAAACGCTCGGTTTACAGCTCCGCTCTCTCTTTCAAGAGATTCTAATTTAGAAATAAGCGTATCAACTTCCCTCTCTTGACGGCGCAATTCTACGTATAAAGATCGCCCCTTAAAAGCTAGCATATATTTAAAAATTACGGGTACAAACAAAAATAGTGCAGATGCCCATACAAACATAACATCATCCATCGAAACAACTCCTATTCATTAGTATGTTTTGATAAAAACAAAGCAACCACTGTGCCATTGACATAATTGATGGACAAATTTAGTTTGACGCTTGTTCGAATGAGTCTTTATTAAAAAAAAGACGCAGAATCAGCAAATTTTTCCCAACCAAAACATGTAAAGTGAATACATCAATGGATACCAATACGCTGAGACAACTATTAGAAAACGTTGCCAACGGCAAAATTACTACTGAAGATGCAACAAACAAATTAAAAGACCTGCCATTTGAGAACTTAGGATTTGCTCACGTAGACCACCATCGTGCTCTCCGCACAGGATACCCCGAAGTCATTTTCTGCCAGGGAAAAAGTAAAGAGCAGGTTTATGAAATTGCCAAACGTATTCATGCCAAACAAACTCCTGTTTTAGCAACAAGAGCTTGCAAGGATATAGGGCAGCAGCTGGTTAATCAATTTGAACTCACCGAATATGATGAAGTTGCACGAACAGTATTTATCCCTGGACCCAATACTCCTAAACACGTCGGGCGCGTCCTTGTAGTATCAGCTGGGACGTCAGATCTACCCATTGCGCGAGAGGCTTTAGTAACTGCTCATGCGATGGGCTCCAACGTCGAAAGTATATATGACGTGGGAGTAGCAGGTATTCATCGGCTTCTGGCTTATCGAGAAAAGTTAAATTCAGCCACGGTTGTGGTTGTTGTCGCTGGGATGGAAGGCGCCTTAGCAAGTGTAGTCGGTGGATTAGTAAATGTACCAGTTATTGCCGTACCAACAAGCATTGGCTACGGAGCAAATCTTGGAGGCCTCTCGGCCCTATTAACTATGCTAAATTCATGTGCATCAGGTGTTACCGTAGTGAATATTGACAATGGATTTGGCGGAGGTTTTGCAGCTGCTATGATTAACAATCAAAGTGATCACAAAGGGATTTAAAGAGATCATGTCTCTTGCTATTGCCATCTTAGCCGGTGGTAAAAGTAAACGGATGGGATGCGATAAGTCCACACTAAGTATTTGCGGAGTGCCAATGATAAAACATATTATTGACATCGCAAGCTCTGTTCCGGCCGAACGCCTGATCGTAAGCAATAAGCAAAATAAACATAACTATTGCGGGTGGCCTATCGTCGGTGATTATTATGTAAACAAGGGACCTTTAGGGGGCCTTTTCACCGCCCTGAATTATGTCAAGAGCGATCGTTTATTATTGCTGGGCTGTGACATGCCTTACCTTACGACTGACTTTTTGGATTACATCACGAAAATTTCTACAAAGAAAGATGCAGTAGTTCCCTTTTGTAATACCCCACAACCGCTCTGCGCAGTATATAAAACAACCTTGGTTCCTACGATAGAGCATCTGATATCTGAAAAAAAACTAAGCATGCAGTATTTCTTAAAAAAAATAGATGTTTTACAAGTCGCTTCTTATAAATGGAGACATACGTCCGCAAACGATAAGTTATTTACAAACATTAACACACCCACTGATTACGCAAATATCGTAAAAGATTTTCCACCACCCTGAAATGTTTCCCAAAGTGATGAAATCTACGGCAAGAGTGACAGTTAAAAATTTGAGTCTATTAAGCAGAGAATAAATAAAAGTGGTAGATACAAAATAGTTGCCCGCAATAATTTCCGAGCCCGATAATCGGAACATGTTTGAATGAGATATACAGCAGATCCCAGTAATAAACTCCCCAATATTAAAGCACCTACAAGGTAAATTTTACCAGTAACGCCAATAAAGGTTGGCAATAAGGATGAAATTAATAGAAGTATGGAGAAATAAATAATCTGTCTGCAAGTCTTCTTGCCTTCTTTATCCTCGACAGGAAGCATTTTAAAGCCACCACGCTTGTAATCGTCCCGAAAAATCCAGGCAATTGCAAAAAAATGTGGATGTTGCCAGGCAAATAAAATCATAAAAAAGACCCAAGCACCTAATTCAATTTCGCCGGTGGCAGCCGTCCAACCACCAAGTGGAGGCATCGCACCAGGGACTGCCCCTAGCGACGTATTAATCCAACTCAATCGTTTCATTGGGGTATATACGACAACATATAGAAAAGCGGACAACAGAGCTAAAAACGCTGTTAATAAACCAGCAGTAGTAATTAGAATGAACTGCCCAAGCAACAACAAAATAAAGCCGTATGACAAGGCTGAAATAGGATCTATAACACCTGTTGGGATGGGACGCTCTTGCGTTCTCGACATAAGACAGTCGACATCACGTTCCAAATAATTATTTAATACAGCAGATCCAGCCACTGAGAGAGCAGTACCGAAAATAGACCAAACGAAGAGGCTGAGAGAATGAATACCTCGTCCCCCCACAAAGAAACCGAGAGAAAACGTAACAAGGACCATCAAATTTATACGCGGTTTAGTCAGTTCCCAGTATGCCGATAGGTTGGATAATTTATAATAATCACAAGATCTCTTCATCTACTTAATATAAGTAGGTCCCCAGATCAATACAACTCTTCACTTACGAAGTTGACACCCTATAGAAGCCCGCATATAATAAAACAAAAATCAAAAATACCTTTCAACTATGTGGACTAATGACTCAGGCTACTGTTAGAAATATAAATACTTTATCTAAAGCTATAGAGGAGCACAATTATCGTTACTATATCCTTGCCCAACCCTCTATAGAAGACCGAGAATATGATCGATTAATGCAAGAATTAATCGATTTAGAGACAAAGAACCCTCACTTAATACAACCCAATTCACCTACCCAGAGAGTGAGTGGGGAACCCACAAAAGATTTTTCGACAGTCACACATTCCGAGCCAATGCTAAGCTTAGATAACAGTTATTCTGAGAGTGATATAGAAGCATTTCATCGACGTGTTACTCAAAGCGTTAATCCTGGACGAGTGTCCTACATGGCAGAACTGAAAATTGATGGGGTAGCACTAAGCCTCATTTATAAAAACAGTATCCTAATACAAGCTGTTACAAGAGGTAATGGAACTCAAGGCGATGATATAACCACAAATGCCAGGACAATACGTTCGATCCCACTGAAACTTCATAAACCGAATATCAACTGTGAAGTACGTGGAGAAGTGTACATGGAACAAGGTGATTTCATAAAAATCAACGATCTTCGAAAAAAGGCCTCTCAGCCCATCTTTGCGAATCCTCGTAATTCAACTGCCGGATCACTAAAATTGCAAAACCCTGCAGTCGTTTCCGAGAGAAAGCTTCGTTTTTTCTCATATTCGCTTATCGAAAAAAACTCTAATCTTACTCTTCAATCCGAACATTTGAACCGGTTACTCTCCTTAGGATTACCTGTCAATCCAAACAGATGTTTATGTAAAAGTTTAAACGAAGTTTTTAAATTTTATCAGGGTTTTTCAGAGACAAGAGCTTCCTTGCCTTACGAAATTGACGGGATAGTTTTGAAAGTAAATAACATAACTCAACAATCTTTGTTGGGTCACACGGCTAAAAGTCCACGTTGGGCAATGGCCTACAAATTTGCGAGCTATCAAGTCCGAACAAAATTGATCAACATTGAATTGCAAGTAGGTCGAACTGGAACTATAACACCCGTTGCAATACTTGATCCGGTTAAATTAGCCGGGTCAACCATTAGCCGTGCAAGTCTTCATAACGCCGATGAAATTCAACGCAAAGACATAAGGTTAAAAGATACAATTCTATTGGAAAAGGGAGGAGACGTTATCCCTAAAGTTGTTTCAGTAATAAGTACGCAACGTCCAAACGATACTGAAGCCTATCAATTTCCAACAACCTGTCCCGTATGCTCTCATTCATTGGTGCGAGACGAGGACGAAGCCGCTATCCGTTGCGAAAATCCCCGGTGTGCAGCTCAGTTAAAACGCCGAATAGAACATTTTTCAGCACGCGGTGCTATGGATATAGACGGCTTAGGTCCCGCAGTAGTCAAGCAGTTAGTGGATTTAAGTTTAGTACAAGACGTGGGAGACCTATATTCGTTGGGAATCGAAAAAATATGTAGTCTAGACAGAATAGCGATCAAATCTGCCGAGAAATTATCATCTGCGATTCTTGCGAGTCGCGCCCAACCGTTCGACCGTGTGCTATTTGCACTTGGTATAAGACATATTGGCTCGACTGTGGCCCGTACACTATCCCGCAAATTTAGATCAATAGAAAATCTTAAAAGTGCCTCACTTAATGAACTAGAGTCCACACCCGAAATCGGTCCAAAAATTGCAGAGAGCCTATATACTACGCTCAAAGATAAATCGATGATAACCTTAATCGAGAAATTAAAAACGGCTGGTTTACAGACCCAATTGTCAGACGACACAACAGATTCGAATAAAGGAAATCCACTTATTTTTAATGGAAAAAACGTTGTACTTACAGGCTCCCTCGAAAAAATAGAACGTTCGAAGGCCAAGACTTTTATTGAGCAATTAGGCGGTAATGTTCGTTCAAGTGTTAGTACCAAGACCGATCTTGTGGTATTCGGTCAAAAACCTGGATCTAAATTAAAAAAGGCGGGCGAATTAAAAATTGACACGTGCGATGAAACACAATTCTTGACTATTCTTACAGAGGCTGGTCTCGAATTATAAAAACTTTTATAGGAGCCACATTGTATAATTAATTGCTATCTTTATTTTTTAAAGATTTACTTTTTTCCTCGATGATTTGCGTACCTGCACGCCACGCCTCTTTTCCATATTCGGCTGCCTTAGAACTAAATTCTTTAGCTCGCAACTGCCATTCGGCTGAAGCTTGGTTATGCGTCCAGTATAAACCAATACCGAAAACAATAAAAAGCACAAATGCCAAGCGAACCAATAACCGCATCATGCTAAATAAAAATGCCAACGCAACAATAGCCAAAAGTATAGCTATCAGTGGATGGGATATTAAATACGCCTCAATTACATCAAACGACGGAATATCATTCATCGTATAAAATCTCCAATCACAAAAAAGGCATAGGTCAATTAAAGCCGGCCTTGTTTCGTTATAAAGTACTAAAATCCCACTCCGATAGGGGTATCATAGAATCTACATCAACGTTTTCCCCCACACCAAGTCCTGGACGTTGCAAGGATGCAACATTTATTGTCCCTGATTCTATCCTTAAGCCCTGTAAATCCTTATCGAAAAAATAGAGATCAGCATTTTCATCCAAACAGTTTTTCCGCTCATAGGGAGACAAGTGATCTAACCCGCGCACATAGTGATGGCCATTGCGTTCAATATTATTTATACCTAAAGCGGATATATGTACTAAATCTTGATGTAATGGGACCAGAGGTAAGTTCATCAAGTCCTCACCTGTTATAAAGTATTGATCAGATACCTGCTGTTTGACAAGAGCAGCGTTTGCTAAACCCTTTATTAAGCCTTTACATGCTTTGAATGAAACCCCCAAATATCCCAATCCAATAGCACGAACAAAAGAATCCAATGAATCATCCGATTCATCAATTAAAAGAGGCTTTTCATCAGAAAATCTCTTAATATCGTCTCCAAATTGATTGTTTAGAGATAGGCTACGATCTAATGGCTGCTCTATATAAGAAATGTGGTCCCAAAGTTTTGGTAATTCTGAACGAATTTCTTTAGTGAATTCTATAAATTTATCCATTTCAGTAAATTGTTCATTTCCATCCAAACTAAGCGAATAATCGATACCGCTAACAAGATCTGAAAATTCGCCTAACCTTTTCATATCTGCGAATAAATCTCCCGACACTTTAACTTTAAATGAAGACAACCTTTGATTTTGAATATATTCTTCAAGAGTTACTGGGAAACCGTCATTGATCCGTTCGTTTTCCCTAATATCTTTCTTAAGAAACGGATCCGATAACCCAACAGTATGTCGTATTCGAATCTTCTCTAATGGAGACTTAGGCAAGACATCATCAAGATTAAAATCCACTAACTGTGGGTGAATAACTCCCAAATCAATACCCAAAAGATTTTCCGAGAGCACCTCAAAATAGCTTCGACCCAGCGCCTTACCAATAGCATCTATCATCGCTCGTTCGATGAGAGAACACCCATGTGAAGCTGTGAGACCATTTAGCCCTCGAGAAGCGCAAGAATTTATCGCAGTCTGACAACCACGCAACAAACCTAAAAATGGTGTCATTTCGTGTAAGCGAATTTTAATGAAATGATCAGCAGCGATCCGAGCAGAAAGAATTAAATCNTTCACATTATCACAGTATGATTTACTCGGATTCTTATCAAACCATTTAGGCGGTAATATATCTGCAGAATAAGAATCTATTGGTTTACCTTCTACGTTAGCCCGCATCTTAATATGNAGAATGGGTACAGAAACCAATTCAGCCACACCATAACGAAACGGTAACCGNGTTCTAACGTTNCGCATAAAAAATTCGANTTGTTGTANATTTATTCCTACCTTCATCAAACTCCCATATCCAGTAAAATACTCATGTCCCATTCTTTAAGGGACTTCATCGATAGAACATCGACAGCTCCATTTACACCTAACCCAGGCAACTGCAAAGACCTGATGTCTAAAGCACCATCAACTATATTCAAAGACATAAAATCTTGGTTTTTGATATAAAGGTCATGATGTCTAGAACGACAGATTTCCCGCTCTTTCTCAGATAAATGATCTAAGCCACGAATGTAGTGATGTCCATTACGTTCTAAATGAGTTAAACCAAGTGCTGCAACATGCACAAGATCTTGATGCAGAGAAACAATAGGGATATTTGTAAGGTCTTCTGCACTAACGAAAAAATTTACACCTGATCTACTTTTATGTTTTGCTAGGGCAGCATTTGCTAAAGCCTTTATAAGCCCCTTACATGCTTTCGAGGAAACTCCGCTATAGCCCAAATCAATCGCGGTTTTAAATGTATCTAAATCACCATCAGATTCATCGATAAGTAATGGGAGCATGGACGCTGCTCTCTGAATATCAACGGATGCCTCTTCATTCAATGCTACAGCCCGGTCTAAAGGCTGTTCGACATAGAGTATTCGATCGAAAAGATTTGGAAGACCTTTCTTTATCATTTCTAAAAGTCNAACCAAGACATCAACGTTATTATACTGTTCATTACCATCAAGTGTCACNNAATAATTCTGGCATCGGCTATCCAATAAACCACAAATATCCCTAAGTCTTTCAAAATCTGTATAGGAATCTCCACCTATTTTTATCTTAAAATACCTTATCCCTTGTTCACGTATATACGATTCTAAAGATTGTGGCAACCCATCNTTAATTCGAAATTCCTCATCAATATCCTGATCTAAAAGCGGGTCCACTAACCCCACAGTATGCCGAATTTCCAAACTTTCTACAGGTNTCTTTGAAATTACATCCTTAACGGACATGACATCTAACTCATTATGAATCGCCTTAAAATCAATTCCGAGGATGTTATTTGCTAACATTTCATGATATGTGAGACCNGAATATATCCCAACAGCATCTATCAACGCTCGCTCCATGAGAGAAGGACCATTACTCCCCATGAGATCATTCACCTTATTAGTCTTCGACCAAACTTTCGCGACACGATGCGCTTGAAGCCAAAGATCAAAAAAACGAATAGGCCGCTTCCCCAAGTCTTTGTAGATAGTAGCAGCTTTCTGAGCCACTGCTAATAACTCGTCTAAACACTGCCTGTACGATTTATCATCAGATTTTTCAAACCATTTTGGAGCGATCATATCTGCCGACCAACCTTCGAATCGTCCACAGTTACCGATTTGAATTTCCATGCGCACATGCAAAACAGCGGATGCCGTGAGAGTCGTAGAACCAAACCGAAAAGGCATACGCATAGGAGCATTACAGACATAAAACTCGATCGAACAAATAGAAATCATCGGAATATTCATTATTCTCATCTCATTAGTGCAAAAAATTATACGAAAATTAATCTACTACACTTTAGGAATTAAGGCCTCACAGGTTAATTTTTGCTCTTGCTGAGACGATTTGCTCTTCGACGGCTTTCGGACCTGTCCCCCCATGTATATTTCGTTGAGATAAGGCACTTCGAAGATCGAGGATTTTTAACGCCTCTTCGGAAAATTTGTCGCTGTATTTTAATAACTGTTCTAAAGACAAGTCATTTAAATTCTGTTCCTGTACTAGCGTATCACGCACTAAACTTCCAACGACGCGGTGAGCCTCTCGAAACGGTAATCCATTATTTACCAAGTAATCAGCAAGATCAGTAGCCAAAGCAGTCGATTCCATTGAAGCCTCCATGTTATCCACATGGAGTTTCATTGTGGACCATGCACCGGTAAAGACTCGTATACAAACATCAACCGTATCAATAGCATCAAAAAAAGGTTCCTTATCCTCTTGCATATCTTTTGAGTAAGACAAAGGTATTCCCTTCATCGTTGTCAACAGAGCCATCAAGTCCCCATAAACTCTTCCCGTTTTTCCCCTGATTAGTTCCAATGAGTCAGGATTCTTTTTCTGAGGCATCATACTGGAACCAGTCGAAAACTCATCTGACAATTCTATAAATGAAAACTCGGAAGAAGACCAAATAATCAAATCTTCACAAAATCTACTCAAATGCATCATCACAATCGATATAGCCGAAAGGGCTTCGAGGAGATAATCGCGATCACTAACCGCATCAATACTGTTTTGCGTAACTCTAGAAAAACCCAACTCCTCACACAAAAAATCTCGATCGATTGCAAAAGTACTTCCAGCCAAAGCACCAGACCCTAAAGGCATCGCGTCGGCGCGTTTCAAAACATCATTAAATCTATCATTGTCTCTATCTAACATCCAAAACAACGAAAGTGCGTAGTGAGCAAATAAAATCGGTTGTGCTTGTTGCAAATGTGTATAACCTGGCAACACCACTTCTCTATATTTTTCTGCTGAATTCACCAAAACATGCTGCAAGTCGGTTATTTTGTTTCTCAAGGAAGAGATATGATCACGTAAATAAAGCCGTTCATCCAAATTAACTTGATCATTCCTACTGCGCCCAGAATGGATTTTTCCCCCCATTGGACCTACTATCTCAGTAAGCCGATGCTCAACAGCCATGTGAATATCTTCAAGCGAATCAGGTAAATTAACATCTGGATCAGAAAATTCTTTCTGCACTTGAAGTAAACCATCAATAATTGATATCCGTTCAGCGGTCTCGATAATTCCCGCTTTTTCCAACGCCTTCGCATATGCTATATTTCCACGAATATCTACATCCAGCATTCTCTTATCAAACCTAATAGACGCGTTAAAATGTTCCATAAGAACGCTATTATCACCGTCAAATCTCCCTCCCCAAGCCTTATCCAGATTACTCATTCCACTCACTTTATTTGCCATTAGTGGCCCTGTCTTAAAATTTCATCGAATACATCTACAACCTCATCGATTCTACTACGTTCCACCACCAATGGTGGTAAAAAGCGAACGACATTTTCTCCTGCTGTAGCGATCAGGATATCACGATCACGAAAAAGCGTAAGAAAATCCGATGCTGGTTTCTTGGTTACAGCCCCGAGAATTAGACCGCGCCCGCGGATCTCACTAATCTGGGTTGGAAAACGCTGTTTCAAAGTCTCCAAACGTTCGATGAAATAGTTTCCTTTCTCTTTAATTTCATTAATAAATTCGGGATTTAACAATTTTTGCAACACGGCAACAGCTGCAGCACAAGCGACAGGATTGGCTCCAAATGTTGCAGCGTGATCACCAGCCTCTATAGCATCAGCAACATGTTGACGCATTAAGGTAACTCCTATTGGAAGTCCGCCACCTAATGCTTTCGCAACGGTCATAATATCAGGGTAAATCTCGTATTCCTCGTGCGCCCACAAAGGCCCCGTTCTCCCACAACCTACTTGGATTTCATCAAATACCAATAACATCTCGCGTTCATCACATATATCACGTAATTTTCTTAAAAACTCATTAGATGCAACATGAATCCCCCCTTCAGCCTGAATCGGCTCAACTAGAATTGCACATGTTTCATCAGTAATCTTGTTCATCACTGAATCAATATCATTAAAATCAGCAAAATCTATCCCAGGTAATAGCGGCTCAAAACCTTTGTGGTATTTGGGTTGTCCCGTCGTTGAAATAGAGCCGTAGGTGCGACCATGGAATGAATTATTGAATGCTAACAGTCTATTTTTGGGAATTTCAAATTTAGTGTTGCCCCATTTACGACAAAATTTCAGAGCGGCTTCCCAAGACTCTGTCCCACTATTACAAAAGAAAATCCGATTAGAAAATGAATTTTCTACAAGCAATTCAGCCAATTTTACAGATGGCATCGTATGATACAAATTAGACACATGCATAAGCATACCGACTTGCTCTTCAATCGCTCGAACTACATCATAGTCACCATATCCGAGTGCATTAACAGCTAAACCACTAACAAAGTCAAGATAGCGGTTCCCCTCAGTGTCGAACAGGTAGACTCCATTGCCCCTCTCCAAAACAAATTCGGGACGGCCATACGTCTGCAAAATATATTTCTTTTCTGCCTGGATAATTTCTTCAGTTCGCATGCCTAATCCTCTCCTATTCTGTAATTTCCGTACCTATACCATCACGAGTGAAAATTTCCAAAAGCATGGAATGTGGAATACAACCACTAACAATATGAGTCTTTGAAACACCAGTTTCAACGGCATCAACACACGCCTGAATTTTAGGAATCATACCACCGTTTATCACCCCATTCTCCATTAGATCTCCTACTTCTTCTACGCTAACGCTAGACATTAGAGATTTAGGGTCATCATGACGCCGCAGTATACCGAGAACATCTGTTAAAAAAACCAGTTTCTCAGCCGATAATGCAGCTGCAAACCGACCCGCAGCAGTATCTGCATTAACATTGAAGCTATGTCCACCAGGCCCAAGACCAATTGGTGCAATAACTGGAATGAATCCGTCTCTTAGAAGACCTAGTAGCGGATTTATTTCAATACTATCGACATCTCCTACAAAGCCAATATCAACATCACCATCGGAAGTATTAGCAAAATGCTTTGAAACCCGCATAATACCATAATCCTTAGCTGATAAACCGCGTGCTCGACCGCCAAGCGCTTGAATTTCTTCGACTATTCCCGCATTTACTTGATTGACCAGAACGCTCTCAACTACTTCCATTGTAGCAGTATCAGTAACCCGCAGACCATTTACCCGATGTGTCTCAACCCCTTGTTTTTTCAATTCTTTATTTATAGCAGGACCACCGCCATGAACAATAACAGGGCGAATACCTACACTAGACAAAAACACAATATCATTCAGAACAGTATCTTTATCTATCTTATCTTTCATCGTACTTCCACCGTATTTCACGACAACAATCTTTTCCCTAAAACGTTGTATATACGGTAACGCTTCAATAAGAATTGAAGCTTTCTCAATAAACTTTTCTAATGGTTTCAATTCGATTTTTCTTTCTTAGATAAGCGCAATAATTCAGTTAAAACTATATTGGCATCATTTTCCGATCTTGTGGCAATAAAAACTGTATTCTCACCAGCCAAAGTACCAACTACCGGTTTCCAGTTTACTTTATCTATAGATTCACAAACACTTTGCGCAAAGCCAGAACGTGTTTTTAAGACAACCGTGCTTGCTGCTTGATCCGCTCCGAACAAGTTATCTTCCAACTGTTGAGTCAATTGCCTTTCAGAAATAGGTAAACTATCGTCGNTTTCATTATACACAGTGTAGCAAAAGCTTCCGTCCANCTGAGGGACTCTTATTACGCCTAATTCGCGGAGATCTTTAGATAAAGTCGCTTGGCTTACACGAATACCGTTTTCTTGTAGTGCCATGGAAAGTTCTTCATGAGTACCNATGGATCTTTTACCCAAGAGCTCACGAATATAAGTATGTCGAGAAATTTTATTACGCATTATAATTGATAATTATTATATATTTTGTAATAAAAATAGATTTTTACATANTAAAGTCAATATCAATCAGACCAACCAACCTATCCTACTGCTTGGGGGCAAGTAATTCGAATAACCTCGCCTTCAATTCGTCTCTCTCAATTCCCTGCATTAACTCTCCCCCGACAGCCAAAGATATCGCACGTGTCTCTTCAGATATCACGATTATTACAGCATCGGATTCCTGAGACAAACCCAAAGCTGCTCTATGGCGGGTCCCTAAACTATCATCTTCCACATCTTCCGCCAAAGGAAGTGTGCACCGAGCAGCCAATAATAATTCTCCCTGGAGTATAACTGCCTGATCATGCAATGGCGTACGNGGGCTAAATATTGTAATTAGCAAATCATCAGATAATTTAGCATGTAGTTGGACGCCTGTATCCAATACGGTACCTAAGGATCCCTGGCGTAACAGCACAATCAAAGCACCATATCCTTGCTCGGATAGCTGAACGGCCCCAGATACAACTGTATCTATAAATTTAGGTGGCTCCGGCTTATAAAACCACGTAAGCAAAGGACTTTGCCCTAATACCATTAGAACCCTTCGTAATTCAGATTGAAAAAGTACAACGAGAAGAATGAGCAAAATAGATCTTAACTGCTCCAATAACCAAGCTAATGCATTCATTTGTAACCAGGGAGCTGCCATNGCTACAAGCACCAACAACAATAAACCTACGAGCATCGGTCCAGCTCGAGTGCCTTTGATTAAAACAAAAGTCCGGTAAATAATGAGGGAAACAATTCCGACATCAAAGACTGAAAGTAATGAAACAGGGATAAAACCAAATAATTTAAACAACACCAATCCGTCCGTCAGCAATTTGTTAAATCCCCTGAATCTAAAACCGCATCGGCCATGTGAAGAACTCGAGAAGTTGCTCGCACATCATGAACTCTAATAATCTGCGCGCCTGCTAACCTAGCAAACACAGCCAATGCTAAGCTACCCTCTAACCCTTCTTCTTTCGATATATTCAATGTCCTCCATATAAAAGATTTCCTTGAAGCTCCCACTAATACAGGATAGCCTAAATCAACAAACTTTTTTAATTCACGCATCAATATTAAATTTTCTCGAATAGATTTTCCAAAACCTAAACCGGGATCGATTGCCAATGATTCTATATTATTCGATTTGGCATAATCAACCTTTCTACTCAAATATCCCAAAATCTCGTTTGGAAATNCNNTATCAATCCCCCGCTTTTCATCGCCTGTCAAATGATTATTTTTATGCATAAGTATAACCGGAGTCTTTGAAGAGGCGGCCAACTCCACCATACGCGGATCGTCTAACGCACTAATATCATTAATTATATCTACACCTGCATCCAAAGCCTTCCTTGCCACCTCATATTTGACAGTATCNATGGAAAGGGGGATGTTTGTCTGCCGCCTTAATGCAGAAATAACCGGAACGACTCTATCAATTTCTTCATCCGCATCAAGTTTCAACACATCACCGTATAATGGNGGACGAGATGATTCCCCTCCGACATCAATCATATCTGCTCCTTCATCAATCATCTGTAAACCACGATCAACAGCCGCACTCGTTTGAAAATATCTATCATAAAAAGAATCAGGAGTTACGTTTAAGATCCCCATAATAAGTGAGCCAGATTTGAAATCCAAAATTTTTGATCTAAGTTCCCATTGCATAATGGCTAATTCTATTACTTCCCTCTTTGGTCAAAAGAATCAGAATCAGAAAGGTTTTGGTCAGATTCGACTACACCCATATCAAGTAATTTATCGAGATCGGTATCATCTAAGACTTCATATTTCAATAAAGCCTTCGCAATTACATGTAGGTCACCTATCCTCTCGCGCAAAATCTCGGTTGCAGACACCTCTGCTTCCCGAACCAAATTCCGAATTTCTCTATCTATTAACTGAGTGGTTTCATCACTAAGGCTTCCGGTCTGAGTAAAACCTTTTGCAAGAAAAACTTCTTCTTCTCGATTACTAACGGCTATAGGACCTAGCTCCTGATTCATCCCCCACTCACATATCATCGAGCGTGCCAAAGACGCTACTTGTTTATAATCTGATTGAGCTCCTGTTGACCTTTCTGAAAAAACGATATGTTCTGCACATCGCCCTCCCAGCGCCGTGGCTAAACAGGCTTTTAGTCTTGTTTCTGAAATAGACTTACGCTCGTCAGGCAAAAATGAGACTAGACCCATCGCTTGCCCACGCGGTATTATGGTAACCTTGCCGATTTTTTGTGCTTCAGGGAGACTCTTCGCAACGAGCGCATGCCCAGCCTCGTGATAAGCAGAAATAGTCCTGTCTTCTTCATTTAACAACATGCTCCGTCTTTCATTCCCCATCATTACTTTATCACTGGCTCCTTCGATATCAGATCTATCCACAGAATCCCTTCCCTTCCGAGAAGCAAAGATCGCCGCTTCATTTATCAGATTGGCTAAATCAGCACCGGACAACCCTGGAGTAGCCTGAGCAATACGCTTCAAATCCACTTCTTCTGCAAGTGGCACCTTTCGCACATGTATCCTCAAAATCTCCTCTCGACCTCGTATATCTGGCAGGTCAACAACAACTCGCCTATCAAATCGCCCTGGTCGTAATAAAGCAGGATCGAGCACATCAGGACGATTAGTAGCGGCAATAAGAACCACACCGTCGTTCGATTGAAAACCGTCCATTTCTACCAGAAGTTGATTCAAGGTTTGTTCTCGTTCATCATGACCACCCCCTATTCCAGCACCACGTTGGCGACCGACAGCATCAATTTCATCGATAAAAATAATACAGGGAGCACTATTTTTACCTTGTTCAAAAAGATCACGAACACGAGATGCTCCCACCCCAACAAACATTTCAACAAAATCTGAGCCACTTATAGAGAAAAACGGTACTTCTGCTTCCCCGGAAATTGCTCTCGCCAAATGCGTCTTCCCTGTCCCTGGGGGTCCAACCATCAAAACTCCCTTGGGAATCCGACCTCCCAGACGCTGAAAGCTCTGAGGGTCTTTCAAAAAGTCAATTATTTCACTCAATTCCTCTTTTGCTTCATCAACACCAGCAATATCTTCAAATGTAGTCTTTTGCATCTCTCCAGTTAAAATCTTCGCTCGACTTTTCCCAAAAGAGAATAAACCTCGAGATCCTCCTTGCATTTGCCGTAGCATAAACACCCAAAATCCTAAAAAGAGAATCCATGGTAAAACATTGAAAATCACATTGGACCATTTAAAGGGTTCGTCTTTAAATTTGAAATCGAGATTGAAGTCCTGCTGCCATTCACGTTTTGTCACCGCGTCTATAGGTCCTAAATTGACAACGAAAGTGCCGCCATCACTTAAAATACCGTGAAATTCACTTTCTCCAATTATAACAGCCTCATCTATTTGACCTGCTTCGAGAAAATCTCTGTATTGTCTGTAAGAAATATTTGGAGCTTCTGACGGAGTACTGTCGAAAAATTTTCCGGCGAAAATAAGGACCAAAATCAAGAAGACCCAGAAAGCTTGTGTCCTCGAAGGCCTTCGCCAACGACGTGGCCGATCATCCTCTTCTTTGCTTCTATCGTCCATTTTTTCTAAACTCACATTTACTAAAAAACAATTTGTAATCTCATTCACAAAAACTCCATTATCACTACCGTTTCCGTATCATTAACAACTTTACAATATTCGCTCGTTCGCATGCCTACTACCCACACAATTTCGCCTCTACTTTCCACAACCGCGACACGATGTCGAAAAATTGCAGGGTATTTTTCGTCTATCAAGAAATCACTCAATTTCTTATGCCCATGCAAACCAAGAGGAGAAAAACTGTCACCAGATCGAATGGAGCGTACAATTACAGATTCAGCTAACTCCTTTGCGTCAAAAACAGCAACTTCTTTTCTCGCCAATGGTAATAAGCGCTCAAAGTCGGAATAATTTCCTCGTGTTACTGATAGTGTACCAGATCCAAGATCCCATTTACCTTTTTCAGTCAAAGAAATGTTGAAAAACTTTGGAGTAGAGNGTTCAAGACTAAAATATAATTTTCCACTCCAACNCTGTACACGCAAACGATTGTTNATATGANNTACTTTGCTATTACCGGCACCCAATAACCGCAACAACTCCTCTATTACGAGGAATCCTCCCGATAAACCTAATTTTGTCAGTGCAAGACGTAATACCCTTCTCTGAATGGCTATATGATAGCTGAGAAGCCGACGAANATCAAGACTCAAAGACTGTTTACCCTGNTAATCGATTATAATGCTCAAAATCTTTTTAATTTTTTTCTCAAAAAAATCATCATCAGCACTAAGCAACACAGCTGTCCTGCTTAGTGCATTCTTAATTTTTGGATTGTACGACTCTAAAAACGGCAGCAATTCATTCCTTATTCGGTTGCGCAAAAATCTTAGATCTTTGTTTGTATCATCTTCACGNTATTTCAAACACCGACTGANAGCATATTCCCGGATGACTTGCTTTGAGAAAAGTAACATTGGTCTCAAATACATCCCATCCCGAAAAACTTTCATTCCAGATAAACCACTTGTACCGCTACCACGAATTAGATTCATAAGTACTGTTTCAGCCTGGTCATTCTCGTGGTGACCCAAAAAAATGTAGTCTGCNTGATATTTTCTTGATATTTTTTCAAAATATGAATAACGAACAGTACGAGCTGCTTCTTCTATTGATTGTTTATTCTGGGAGGCTATTTCAAAAACATCAAACCTTTCAGTTTCAAATTTGTGGCCTCGCTTTTCCGCTTCTCTTGCCACAAAGTCAGAATCAGAGGCAGAATTAGTGCGCAACCCGTGGTCAACATGTACCACGATACCAGCAATGTTCAATAGCGTTAAGATTTCGAGTAATACTATGGAGTCCACACCTCCGGAAACAGCAATAAGGGCCGAGTTTTTCTCAAAATTGAAATTAATTTTGACTAGGTTGTCTCTTATAATCGATAACAAATCGATTGTATTTTTTTTTGTCGGTTTCAATTACCAATCCCATTGTGGAACAACTTTTGCTTTTTATTGCTTACCAACAACAATTAGAAAATTAAAATTGGACTATAAATCCATTTTTTGATAGGAAAAAGCATGAAATCTGCTCCAATTAATCTCGATAAAATCAGAGTACAAACTGCGCGCATGATGGAAATATATGCACTTCTACGTAACGAATTAGAAAATAATACCTTCAGCATCTTATCTAAGGCTGAACGACAACAATTAGAAAATGGCATAGAAACGATTCGGAACAACATGTTACAAACATTAGAAATATTAAGTACGCTCCAAAAAGAAGCTAAAAATACCGGAGAGCAACTTGAACTCGAGGAATTACTTAACTCTGTTCTAAAATGGCACGCCGCAAACGTATCAGAATAATAATTTATGCACTAATTTTTCACTTCAACTCTAACAATTTCCGTCCATTCACTGACACGGTCATCAACGTCGCGAGCCCTCAGACGATAATAGTAAGTATTACCGCGCGAGACAGTATTATCTATAAAAACCGTATTTAAAGTGTTGTCCCCTACTCCTACGTAATCATCATCAGATCTGCTATTCTCCACCTGAGTGCGCTCGATTTCATAAAAAAGAATTGCTCCAGGAGATTGTTCCCATGATAAGGTAACCTCGGGAGGATCAGCCAGTGCCGATGGTGTCGAGGCAGAAATTTGAACATCCGTGGGCCGAGCTACACCGCTGGTTGTCACACCAACAGACGTTGACGCAACACTCGTATTGCCAAAGTTGTCAACAGCCGTTACACGATAATAATACGTTGTAACTGACGTTAAACCTGTGTCTTGATACGTAGATGAAATTGCGGAAGCTACTTTTTCGAACGGTCCGTTAGCAAGTTCGGCTCTGTAAATATTGTAAAGGGCCACTCCTGTTAGAGCACTCCCATCATAGTCCGTAGTAGGAGCCGCCCAGGACAGAATTAATTTTTCTGGGTCTCCTATCACTGATTCACCTTCTAAAAAACTAGGAGTAGCTGGTGGACGATTGTCAACCTGAGCCGTAGCGCTAGCAAATGCTGACAAATCACTCTCACCCCTATTAGTAACCACAGATATACGGTAGAAATATGTTGAGCCTGCAGCTAAGTTTGAATCCACATAAGTAGATTTTCCAGTTGTAAAGCTCGTTCCCTCAACGCCGGATAAACGAACAAATTCTGTATCTGTTCTTTCTGTACGGTACACATTGTAACCCAGAAGATTGTCACCTAAACTNGGAATCCAAGATACTAATATTTGCCCGATTCCGGCATTCGCGGAAATCCCACTTGGCATTTCAATACCCGCAGTTGTAGCGGAGACAATATCTGAAAATGAGCTTCGATTTCCCTCCTGATCTAAAGCTTGAATTTTATATTGGTAGGTCGTTGCACCTGATAAACCCTCATTATCTACAAATCGNGAGACNTCGGAAGATAAAGTACGGACTACAGAAAACTCTGAGCTATTTCCTGAAGTGCGAAATATTACATAATTTTCTAAACCAGTCAGATCACCACCATCGGAATCAAACCTCGGAGAATTCCAGGTTAAGGTGATTTCCCGATTTTCCGAGTTACTCTCAGCATATAAGCCAGTTGGTTTTGNNGGGGCAACAACATCCAATCCGGGAGCCTTTACGGAAACAATGGGCGCACGATCGCTTTCATTTCCCGCTAAGTCCACAGCCGTGATCGTATAAAAATAGTCCTTTAAAGGCACTAGTCCGCTGTCGACATAAAATTCGACATCTGCTCCGACACTATCGATAGCATAGAATGAATTATTTGGAGAGGATGAGCGGAAAATAATGTATTGAGACAAATCGTCTAATATTTCACCCAGTTTATCCACTTTTGGAGCATTCCATCTTAAATCCACCTGCCCTAGACTCACTTNGCTCTGAAAGACAGATAAGTTTCCAGGAATATCTGGTGCAACTCGATCTGCACCAGAAGTAGCTACTTTGAAAGCTGTAGATCGCAGACTTTCATTACCTGCGTCGTCAAAAGCCGATACTTGGTAATAATAAGTAGTGAAAGCGTCAAGTTGAGAGTCCTGATATTCTAATATCTGTGCATTTACGACAGCAACTTTGCGATANGAACTGACTTCATCTTTTGATCGGAATACGAAAAAACCAGCAAGATCAGCCAAGACCTGACCATTCTCATCCATCCTGGGTTGATTCCAATTTAGGGTTGCCCGTCCAAAATCTTCTTCGTTCAAAACAACAAACAAATTGGTTGGCGCCTTAGGAGCAACTAAATCTGGACCCTCCGTATTNACCCGGACGGAAAGTCCTCTTGGACTTTCGTTTCCATATTCATCTACCGCACTCAATGAATAGAAATATTGTGTCGAGACCTTTAAACCAGTGTCAATATAAGTCTGCTGCGAGGCATTTAGAGT
Organism: Gemmatimonadota bacterium; assembly: GCA_002693325.1. Lineage (GTDB taxonomy): Bacteria > Latescibacterota > UBA2968 > UBA8231 > UBA8231. The sequence continues at coordinate 29,265 of NZPK01000059.1, forward strand.
ATCAACAACGACGAACCCATCGCTGCCACTTTCTGACCGAAACAGCACAATATGTGCAAGATCTTCCAACAATTCTCCGGCTACATCTTCGGTTGGAAGATTCCACGTCACTGTAATTCTACCAAAATCATTCTTATCTGCTATCGCGGATAAATTCTGTGGCGGAGCCGGTGATACCTGATCAGGTCCCTCCGTTCGCACTTGAACCACTGAAGATCGAGCACTCTCATTACCTGCACCATCAAGAGCAGAAACGGTATACGAATACGTCGTTAACGACTCCAAACCCTCATCAATATAGCCTCTCTCATCAGAGTCTAAAGTGTCAACAGGAACAAACGAACTATTACCCCCTCTTGACCGAAACAAAACAAATTTTTCTAAACCTGAAAGATCATCCCCGTTCGAATCGAATACTGGAGCATTCCAACGAAGCGTTATGCGATCAAAAAACTCTTCACTCGGAATCGCGGATAAATTCTGTGGCGGAGCCGGTGATACCTGATCAGGTAAAATACGAGCACCTACGAAAGTCGATAATTCACTCAGAATTCCCCCTTCACCAACAGCCTGCACTTTGTAAAAATAGTTGTCACCAGTCTGCAAGTTGGAGTCTATATAGGTTGTGTGACCGGTCGTAAAGTTACTACCCTCCACACTGGGCAATGGTTCATAGTCGGCATCGGCATGCTCAGATTTGTAAACGATATAACCAAGTAATTTACGGTCTTGTATCGGGCTCCATTCAATTTCTATCGCATCCGAATTTGATTTAGCAGAAAGGTTGGGGGGTATTGAAAGCCCGATTGTCTGTACACTCTTAGGAACACTAAAATCACTCTCATTGCCGTTAGAATCATATGCTATCAACATATAGGAATATGTGGTTAACGGCCTGAGATTGACGTCTTCAAATCGACCTATATTCGCTCCCAAAGAGTCAATTGGCTCGAAGCCGTTTCCATCTGCGGAACGAAAAATGACATACCCCTGCAATCCGGTCAGTACACCTCCATTTTCATCAGTTGTTGGTTGTCGCCAGCGAACAACAAGTCGTCCAGGAATTTGCGCATCAGCGACAACCGAAATATTGGAAGGTACTCCTGGACTAAGTCGATCCTCCATGACTGTCGCGCCTACAAATTCTGAGTGATCACTACGCAAACCCGAAGTGTCAACCGCGGCTACTCGATAAAAGTAACTTTTTCCGGCCGTATTTAAAGAATCTGTAAAATTCAACTTGCCCGTAGTAATTTCCAACTTCGTCTCACCATCACCACGTAAAAAAGCATAATTTCCGTTAGATTCAGTAGACCGGTAAATGGCGTATCCTGCAAGATCAGGGTCCTGAACGGCCTGCCAGGACAACAGTATTTTACTTACAGCAGCTTGGGCACGAAGACCTTGAGGTACTTCTGGTTTTCCGGAGCTAACCGTAGAAAGAGGATCTACCGGATTGCTACGTTCACGATCACAACCAAATAGATTAAGAAAACACAGAAGAAGAGAAAGCCTTACAAATACTATCGTAGACATATTTATCTTCATTGAAAAGAGGATGACAAAGGCGACCTAAAATAAATTTCGACGGAGAGAAATTGCGACGCCTCCAAATATTTCTCTCGACTCAAGATAAATATTCCTCGCCGAATTTTCGTAAAGTAACTGACTCGAAGCGAGATGAGAATCACTTTTATCTTTGCTGAAAAATAAAAAACGGAAACCACTTATTGCAAATGCACCTGCCACAGCCAAACTAACCTGACTCTTAATATCGCGGTTGTTTGTTCTCGAGTAGAGCTTATCCGCCTCATCAGCTAATTCGGCTGCTTGATAGCGGGAATAAAGATCATCAGCTTCATTCCGAAAATCAATCCCCTGCTTCACCATTAGGATACTTCCCCCTAAGAAAATTAATCCAAGGCCCTTTCTACCGCTAAACGCACCTTGATTTTTCTCTGCAAATACCGAAGGAGTTAAAGTAAAAAAAGCGGTAATCAGTAGTACGATCGTAGACAGCTGATAATTTAACATGAGATGCATTTCGCCTTTATGGGAGACAAATCGGAATCGAAAATATTCTGATTGTAACTCCGTATCCCGTTGAGACAGCAGAAACCCGTGTTGAAAAGATTATTCAAAGAGTATCGTTTGTCAACAATTTCAAAGCGAGATTGAAATGGTAACCAACCTAGACTCTGTCGAAATCTGGTTAATCCGGATACCCTTGACAAATGAAATTTTGTTTAGTAGTATAACTATGTTCACCTTATTTCACTGATACACGTAGAGTTCAGGGAGACGTAATGCGAAAACCACTTACCGATCGCCAACAGGCTATTTTTGACTATATTGCAACAACTATCCGTAACCGAAATACACCACCAACAATACGTGATATCATGGAGACATTTCAGATAAACTCGACAAACGGGGTTCGAACTACGCTCGCTGCTTTAGAGAAAAAAGGACATATTCGGCGCCATGCACGACTCTCACGAGGTATAGAGCTTGTCGATTATACCGAATCCTCTACACAAAGCTTTTCGAGAGAAATCCCACTTCTTGGGCGCGTAGCTGCAGGCGAACCAATTTTAGCCACTGGCAACGTTGAATCGACTTTACAAATTGATCAATCTTTAATTCCAGCATCAGGAAATATTTTTGCACTTCGAGTACGTGGGGAAAGTATGTGTAACGCCGGGATTCTCGACGGAGATATCGTAATGGCTCGCCAACAAAGCGATGCTGAGAAAAACGATATTGTCGTGGCATTAATTGGAGATGAAGCTACTGTAAAGCGCTATGCTCCGGAGAATGAGATTATCCGGTTATTACCGGAAAACGATTCGTTCGAACCAATAATCATATCCAAAGAAACAGAAGATTTTTCAATAGCAGGCAAAGTAGTCGGCCTCACACGACAACTTTAGTTTAGTAGATTTTCGTGAACGACTCGCTCCACTCCGATGCTCAAGCCATATTCGAGGATGGATTACAAGCAGTTTCGCCGAGTGACTGCGTCAAGAGAGTTGTGTCACTTGAGGGATTAAATCTTAATATTTCCGGTAAAAACTACGACCTAAATGGCATAACTCGTATCATCGTTATAGGTGCTGGTAAGGCAACTCCTGCAATGGCTCTCGCCCTCGAAGAAATCCTGGGTGAAAAAATCACTGATGGCCTAATAACAACTAAGTATGGCCACAAACTACCTTTAAGCAACATCGAAACGGTTGAGTGCGGTCACCCCGTACCAGATGAAAATGGTGTTAATGCAACGCTGCGTCTTCTACAAAAAATCAGCAAACTCAGTTCGGATACGCTCATTATCTGCCTTTTTTCAGGAGGAGGTTCCTCTTTACTGCCATCTCCAGCAGAAGGAATTACGTTAGAAGATAAACAAGAAACTACAAAATTACTCTTAGAAACTGGTTGTACAATTGACGAAATAAATACTATTCGGAAACACATATCTAAATCCAAAGGAGGCTTGATCGCCAAAGCCGCTCATCCTGCAAAGATTGTGTCACTAATACTATCTGATGTTATTGGTGATAAACTCGATACAATAGCTTCTGGTCCAACCTACCCAGATAATACCACTTTTCGTGATTGCTTGGGAATAATANAGCTTTATAATCTGGAGAATAAACTGCCAAAGCGTGTACACAGACTAATTAGACAAAGNCTCAGTGATAAAAAATACGAAACCCCTGATAANAAAAGCCATTGGTTTGATAACGTATACAACGTCGTTATTGGAAATAACAAATTAGCTTTAGACGCTGCCGCTAAGAAGGCTACCGAATTAGGATATAATACGCTGTTTTTAACCTCTTGTTTGCAAGGCGAAGCTAAAGANGCCGGAATAATCTTAGCTAGCATAGCTCGACAGATAAATTTAACGGGACAACCAATCGCAGCCCCTGCCTGTCTTCTCTCCGGCGGTGAAACCACCGTTACGTTAAAAGGCAGCGGTATCGGAGGACGAAATCAAGAATTGGCACTTTCAGCTGCAATGCACATCGAAGATTGTAAAAACACTGTCATATTATCTTGCGGAACAGATGGGAATGATGGACCAACCGACGCAACCGGGGCAATTGTCGATGCAGAAACTGTNGCCCGCGGAAANTCCCTANGTCATTCTGCTGAGAAATTTCTTTTAAATAATGACTCATATTCATTCCTTTCACATTTGGATCAATTAGTGCAAACAGGACCTACAGGGACAAACGTAATGGACATTCAAATCGTTTTAGTGAATTAGCATTTCCGCTCCATCGGTGCTTGACATCACTATGGCTCCAACGTAGTATTTCTCGAGTTCATTTAACCTTTCAAAGATTTCATTGAATGCGTAGGTACACGAATCTATTCCTAAAATCCTTGATTCTCTTTTTATCCTTTGGTGTAACTGTGACTCGTGCATCCTCGGATTTTTCTGGTAATTTCTTAGAACTCGGTGNCGGTGCGAGGGGAATAGCACTNGGAAATAGCTACGTAGCTATTTCCAACGATGCAACATCGGCTTATTGGAATCCTTCTGGATTGACATCTGTTACAAAAAAACAATTACACCTCATGCACTCAGAAAGGTTTTCGGGACAGGTAAAACATGATTTCCTTGCCTATTCTGTCCCAACATCAAAAGCGTTTAATTGGGGTATTGGATTTTTACGTATCGCTGTGCCCGATATTGCATTCACCAAACTGTCAAATCCAAGCAGTAATCTTAGTGAAACAAATCGTCCGATCATAACATCTACAGAAACTAGTGCGGATCACGCAATTTACGTTTCTGGAGCAAAATACTTGCGAGAAAAATGGAGTATCGGAACCTCTTTAAAATTCATTTATAGAACTATCGCTGACTATCGAGCTCACGGCATCGGATTCGATATAGGTTCACAATTTTTTTTAAGACCTAATTTCAAGCTTGGTTTCATTTTAAGAGATGTGACGAATACAACGATCCATTGGAATACGAATGCGGATGACAACATAAATCCTTCCTTGATATGTGCAGGGAGTTATACAATCCATCCCTTCGGAGGAACGACTCTTTTGGCAGCTGCAACAAAATTAGGTGGAACGAAATTTAAAGGGTCAGGGATTTTTCCATTTTCTATTTCAATAGAGCATAGCCATAGCGTAATGGCTATGCGATTTAGCTCCGAAAATAACCAAAAAAATTTNGGAATNGGATTTGAGCCATATCATTTAAAAACTGTAGACATNACATACACCCAACATCAAGAGCTAGACTCAACTTACCAACTCTCAGCCAATATCTCGTTTTAAAATGCGTAGTGGCTATGTAGCACTAATTGGACGCCCTAACGCTGGGAAATCTACACTATTTAATGCCTTTATTGGACAACGCTTATCGATAGTAACTGCTAAACCTCAAACTACCAGGGGCCGCATACTTGGTATTGTAACAGACAACGAAAATCAAATCATCTTCTTGGATACACCAGGCTTGTTACAGCCGAGTTACAAATTACACGAGAGTATGGAAAAACAAATCGAACATGCCGCCAGACAAGCAGATTTAGCACTACTTATTCTGGATGCAACCAACCCCAAAGACCGTCTACCTATAGTTCAACATTTTCTTGCGAAAAACCGTACTCCTGTATTTGCACTCTTGAATAAAATTGACTTAATACCGGAAGATCGAGTTGATAGCCTATTATCGGACTTATGCAAGATATATAAAATCCCCGAAATTATACCGCTGTCAGCATTAACGAATAAAAATTTAGATACAGTTTTTACACAAATAAAGGCCAAACTCCCAGAAGGACCTCAACTTTATCCTGAAGATATGATCGCAGAGCAGCCAGAACGTTTTTTTGCAGCTGAATTAATTCGAGAAGCAGCCTTTGAACATCTTGAAGATGAGTTGCCCTATTCCATTAACATAGCTATAGAGGATTTTGTAGAGCGCACCGACGAAAAATCATATATCCTCGGTATTATCTATGTGGAACGAGAAAGTCAGAAGGGCATTGTCATCGGTCGCAAAGCTTCACGACTTCAAGCAATAGGCAAACAAGCTAGAAAATCTATATAAGACCTTGTACAAGGCAAAGTATATTTAGAACTAAAAGTCAAAGTTCGAAGTGGCTGGCGTAATAACGAGTCTGCTCTGAATGAATTCGGTTATCTCTGAATTTGAAAAAGGATTTTTTTTTATGAAAGTACTTGTAATTGGTAAAGGTGGGCGAGAACATGCTCTAGTCTGGAAATTGGCGCAGAGTCCGCGAGTAACGCAACTTTTTGCCGCTCCCGGAAATCCAGGAATGGAACCTCTGGCAAAAATTTTACCATATCGTGTCGATACTTCTATTTCGCAAGGATCTCTTTTGCAAGAAGAAATTCAGAGATTAGGAAAGTGGGCAGTAAAAGAAAATATCGATCTAACCGTAGTAGGACCTGACGACGCACTCGCTGGTGGTATTGTCGATCATTTTAAGGATTTGGGACTTCAGATTTTCGGTCCAACCAAGGCCGCTGCGCGATTAGAAAGTAGTAAAGTCTTTGCAAAAAACTTGATGCATCGTATTGGTGTTCCAACTGCATCCTACCGAAGCTTCAGTGAAGAAAACAAGGCAGTTGCGTATCTCCGAAGCTTAGAGGCACCCTTCGTAATAAAAGCAAGTGGATTAGCCGCAGGAAAAGGAGCCGTGATTTGCGAAGATATCAAAACTGCTGAAAACACCTTACATCAAATGTTGTCAGGAACTGCATTTGGAGAGGCTGGTAGTGAGGTAGTAATCGAAGAGTTTATGCACGGAGAAGAAGTGTCTCTTTTCGCTATTTGCGATGGGAAAGATTTCGTAACACTACCTCCTGACCAAGATCATAAGGCAATTTTTGAAGGAGACAGAGGACCAAACACCGGAGGTATGGGAGCATATGCGCCGGCTCCGGCGATGTCAAAAAGTGTTCAATATGAGGTCGAGAACCAAATAGTTCGTCCAGTAATCGACGAAATGCGTAAACTGAACTGTCCGTTTAATGGCGTCCTCTACTGCGGATTGATGTTGACCGATAGCGGTCCAAAAGTGGTAGAATTCAACGTGCGCTTTGGCGACCCTGAATGCCAGGTTTTACTCCCTCTATTACAAAATGATCTTTTAGAACTTTTGGAAACCTGTTGTTTAGGAAATCTAAAAAGTTTTAATCTGAACGTCTCCAACGAGGCTAGCGTTTGCGTCGTAATGGCATCAGGAGGGTATCCGGGAGATTTCGAGAAGGGGTTACCTATTTCGGGAATTTCAGACGTTGACCAAGAAGATAATACAGTAGTTTTCCATGCTGGCACCCAACGAAAAGACGAAAAAATAGTTACAGCAGGCGGTCGAGTCTTGGGAATCACCTCGACAGATTCGGACCTACCAACTGCGGTAAAAAACGCTTACCTATCCGCCAAAAAAATCAGCTTCAAAAATTGTTACTATCGAAAAGATATTGCTCATCGTGCTTTGTAATTTTCTTAATTCTCAGTAAAGCGATACCATTATAGAAAAATAACATCATGGCAACCGATTATATTCGACTAAATAATATGCGTTTTTATGCATATCACGGACTTTTTCCCGAGGAAAAAAAATTAGGTCAGCGTTTCGAATTAGATTTAGAAATTGCCTGCGATTTATCCTCAGCAGGCCAAAATGACAATATAGAAACCTCTATCGATTACGCACATGTATACTCTATAGTCCGTAGTTGCGTGGAAGGTGAAAAATTCAACCTTTTAGAGGCCTTAGCCGAGCATATAGCAAAAACAGTCCAACAGAACTGGAAAGTAAATAGACTGAAATTAAAAATTCGTAAGTCAAGTCCTCCCATTTCTGGCGATCTCAATAACGTTGAAATCGAGATAAATCGAAGTTATGAGTGAAGTCGTATATCTTGCACTTGGCTCCAATATAGGCAACCGAGTAAATTTTTTACGAAACGGTCTGGAAGCACTTAATAACTTACCAGATTTTAAACTCACTCTCAGTTCAAATCTTTATGAAACTGCCCCTGTGGGAGAGATGGTTCAGCCACCTTTTCTCAACGCCGTTTGTCAAGGATACTGGGAAGGATCTCCTCATGAACTCCTTTCAAAAATCCAAGGAATTGAAAACCATTATGGAAGAGAACGTTTGATACATTGGGGACCTCGAACGCTTGACATCGACTTATTGCTTTTTGGACGCCAAATCATAACTACTGAACACTTAACGATCCCCCATCCCTATATTACGAAGCGTGACTTCGTGTTAATTCCTTTATTTCAGATTGCACCAACTTTGACTCACCCTGACACCGAAGAACCATTTTATACTTTTTTAGATTCATTAACAACTTCAACACAACCGACTGCTGGACCTTTAATTGGTGACTCCTTATATGTCAAAGCCTGAAATTATCATTACTCCCGATAAGATGTGTCTATTAGCTTCTAGTTGGCGCTCTGATCGTTTAAAAATAGCGCTTGTCCCCACAATGGGGTTTTTACACGAAGGTCACCTGAGTCTTATTAAAAAAGCTCGTGAAACCGCAAATCGAATTATAGTGAGTATTTTCGTCAATCCTCTTCAATTCGGTCCCAATGAGGACTTTGATAGTTATCCAAGAAACATTGAGAGAGACATCTTCCAATTATCTAAATACGGAGTTGATGCTGCGTTTATTCCCACTATACAAAATTTTTACTCTCCTAATTTTTCTACTTCCGTCGATGTTAACGACCTCACTCAGGGCTTATGCGGGACTGATCGACCAGGGCATTTCAAGGGAGTCACTACGGTGGTTACCAAACTATTTAATACCTGCAGTCCTCACGTAGCGGTGTTTGGGCAAAAAGATTTTCAGCAGGCAATGGTTATAAAAAGAATGACACGCGACCTTAATTGGAATATCGATATCAAAATTGCACCGACGGTACGCGAACATGATGGTTTGGCGATGAGCTCTCGAAATGCAAACTTAACTACACTAGAGAGAAGTAACGCACCGAAGCTCTATAAGGGACTATGTAAAGGTCAAACTGAAATCACTAACGGTGTACGATCTGCAAAAAAAATACAGCAGATCATTTACTGTTTCATTAAAGAAAACCTGACTGAACAAATTGAATACGTAGAAGTAATTGATAAGGAGACCCTTGAAAGAATAGATACCATATCTCGTCCAATTGTTATAGCGGCGGCCGTACGCTTGTCTAAAACACGACTAATCGACAATATTATCTTATCACCATCTAATCTAAGTACCTCTTAAGTCCTATCTATATTCTACTTCAGAAGTACGATACTCCGAATTTCATCGCGTCGCGTTAAACGCAGTAAAACTTGGTATTGCCCCGACGCTAATTGATATCCAGATTCATCTTTACCATCCCACGAGAATTGATGACTACCGCTACTGAGCCAACCCTCAT